>JAOUMT010000067.1 GCA_029881355.1 Acidimicrobiia bacterium
GAGTTCAGCTGCCGTCTCATAGGCGTTTCTCGCTGCGTCGATCTCGCCAAGCCTGCGGAACATTTCGGCCCGAGCGGCGTGCATCAAGTGATAGTTGGCCAGTTGGCTGGCGACTTCGTCGAGGTGTTCGAGCGCCTTTCTTGGCCCATCGACCTCGCCAATGGCGATCGCCCGATTGAGGGCAATCACCGGGGTCGGCGTCACGGCAAACAGCTGGTCGTACAACGTGACGATCTGTGGCCAGTCTGTCAGCTCGAATGACCTGGCATCGCTGTGCACGGCTTGAATGGCAGCCTGCAGCTGGAACGGTCCTGGCCGATTGCGCCGAATACAGGCCCGAACGATCGCCTGGCCCTCTTTGATCTTGTCAGTGTCCCAGGCGGTCCGATCCTGATCGCGCAACAGGACTACGACATCGTCGACAAGCCGCGCTGGCATCCTGGCATCGTTCAAGATCATCAAAGCCAGCAGTCCGGCCACCTCCGGCTCATCGGGCATCATCTCGACCAAAGCCCTTCCGAGCCGGATCGCTTCCTTCCGTAGTGGCCCCCGGCTCCGGTCGTCGGCGCCCAAGTTGTAGATCAGATAGATCACCGACAGGACGGGCCGGAGCCGTGCCGGGAGTTCCGCGTCGGCCGGTACCCGATAGGGAATGTTGGCTGCCTTGATTTTGTACTTGGCGCGAACAAGGCGCTTTTCCATCGCCGACTCACTGATCAGAAACGCTCGGGCCACCTCGCTCGTGCTTAGGCCACCCAGTAATCGGAGCGTGAGGGCCACCTGATGTTCAGCACGGAGCGCTGGATGGCAACAAGTAAACATCAGCCGAAGTTGGTCGTCACGCACCGTTGAGTCCTCACTTTGTGCACCGGCATCTCCCGGATCGATCGCGGGCACCGCCTCTTCGGCTAGTTCCCGACCGCGCTTGGATCGGCGAAGCGTGTCGATGGCGCGGTTGCGGGCTGTTGTGACAATCCATCCAGCCGGGTTCGGTGGAATCCCGGTCGCTGGCCAGCGATCGGTCGCTACAACGAACGCATCCTGAACGGCATCCTCGGCCAGGGAGATGTCTCCGAATACCCGCGTCAGCGTGGCGACGGCCTGGCCGTACACATCTCGGAACGTTCCTTCTACGTCCCCCGCCACTCGCTAGCCGCCAGGCATGTCGGGCATGTGATCGGCGATCCGGCCCGTCGCCTGGAACGGACGGACTTCGATCGGACGGCGGATGGCATCTACCACCCGTCGAGCCCACGCCAGGGCTTCGTCAAGGTCGACAGCTTCGATGACGTAAAAGCCCGCAACGTGCTCCTTGGCTTCCACGAACGGCCCGTCGGTCATCAACATGTCTGCATCGGTGGCTCGCACGACGGTCGCCGCATCGGGACCATGGAGCGCGCCACCGAAGAGGAAGGTTCCGCTCGCGGTCATATCCGCTTCCAAGCTGATGACCCGACCGACAAAGGCTTGCATCTCCTCGGGCGAACCTGGCGCCTCAGGGGCCCCGTCTACCGACGTAAACGTCGACAACAGATATTGACTCATGTCTACTCCTCGTATGGCGGGCATCCCGCATTCACCCTACTTACGAATGACAGGGGCCCCGGCGGACAACGAGATTGCTGTTTCCGAGCTGCTCTAGGAGAGGAAACACTACGTTGGTGTCCGGAATCTGGCTGGCCGTTCGTGATATGGGTGTCGGCACGGTGCCGACAGTCAATGCGGTCCAGCCGCGAAGGAGAAGACCATGAGCAAGATTTCGATGATGGGCACGATCACCTGCCAAGAGGGCAAAGCCGATGAAATGGCCGCCGTTCTGACCCAAATGGTACAAGCGGCGCGCCAGGAGCCGGGCGTCGAGATCTACTCGTACCATCGCGGTGAAGATGATCGATTCTGGTTCTTTGCCTTGATGACGGATCAGGAGTCGGTGCAGAACCACGGTCAAAGCGATGAGATGAAAGCTGCGATGCAGGCTTTCGGCCCGCTGATGGCCGCCCCGCCGGAGATGTCGGTCACCACCCCGGTCGCCGCCATCGGCTTTGACATCTGACCTGACCCACGAACTCATCGAACTCGACGACGACCCTGGATGCTTATGTCCGCTCCCTGATCAGCGCAGCCAGAAGCGGGTTTTGGATCTCGGCTGCGAGCAGTCGGGCGGCGTCGGCGTCGCCTTCGCCGCCGAGCGCCGCACGGTGTAACAGTGACCGAACTAGGAACTCCTTCATGCCCGACCCCGATGCCAGGTCATGCATCGTCGCCACCCATTGCCCGGTCGCCGGGTGTCCGTGCTTGACCCCCAGTTCGCATTGAGCATCAAGGATATATACATCCAGCCACACGTATGGGTCGGCTAACCGATTACAGCGCACCCGGGCGTCGGCCAGAACCTCGAATGCCCTTTCAATCTGACCGTCAACCGCGGCAATCAGGGCGAGTCCACGCGCCGCGGTGCCTTCCCAACAGGGGTCACCCAACTGACACGCCCTCGCAAAAGCCTGCGCGAATAGCTCGGTAGCCGTCGAAGTTTTCCCGAGAGCCAGTTCGACCTCGCCGCGCAGTGCCTGAGGCCACGGAAGGAACGCCAGCCACTTGTCGTCCTCGCTCAGCTTGATCGACGCATCAAGCTGAGCGCCGGCTAGATCCAGCTCACCGCACAGCAGATGAACCCGCCCCGCCATGGACCGGGCGTAGGCCTCACGCCGAATCTCTCCAATCGCTTGGGCGGCTTCGATAGAAGTTTCCAGCTGTTCCAAGGCTTTTACGTAGTTACCCCTGTCAGTCGAGACGCTCCCGAGATACGCGGTGATCTTCGGCGGCAGAGACGGCGCCGGATCGGTCAGCCTCGCCGCATCGGACAGCCACACCTCGGCACGGTCATACCTGGCTCGGAGGAAATCCACGTAGCCGAGTTCAGCCCGAACCTCAGCTACCAACTGATCCTCGCCACACAATTCGCCGATCTCAACTGCCTCATGCAACGATGCCGACCCCTCCTCATCCATCCCGCGGAGCGAATGGATCAAGGATTCGGCCAGGGCCAGCCGGGAGGTGATGCGGAGCCGAGTCAACGAAGCCGCATCCGCAGCCGATACCGCAGATCTAAGAGTCTGAATCCCCGCCTCGACCGCTCCAGCCCCGACTGCAGCCACACCAGCCTCAACGGTGGCTGCGATTGACGCCGCATCAGCCGGCTCACCAGCTCTTTGGAGCGGGACACGCATCGCTGATGCGACGGCCGGGCCAGGTTCGACGCCAAGCTCCTCGGCGAACAACTCCATGCAGGCCGCGAGCTGACGTTCGGCCGCGACGGAGTCTCCGGCCATGCGATAAAGCTTGATAAGGAGCGCTTGATGGTTTTCATCGAGGGGGTTCATCGCTAGTGCTCTAGCCGCGAAAGTAACGGCCTCCCGGAGACCGCCACGCGACATCGTCGCCAAGGCCGCTTCGTGAAGGATCGCCTCGGACGCGGCGGCTACGTAACGCTGCTCCGAGAGAAGCCACGACTCGAATCCTGCCGCATTGCGGATCGTGATCCCCGACAACAGATCCTCGCCCAACCCCTGCAAAGCTATGGCGTCGACCCAGCTCCCCCGCGCGAGCACTTCGACATCTACGATCGTACCGGGAGGAAGGTTGAGAATCACCGGGTCGCCTTCCAGCGATCCTCCCTCGCCCAATCCGCGTCGTATCTCGGCAAGGCTCCACCGAAGAGCCCTGAGCGGGTCATCGGCCTCAGCAAAGAGCAGGGTTGCCAGCTGGGCGCGAGTCGGATGGCGCTCTGAAAGGATTAGATACGCAAGCAGGGCCCAGCTCTTACGGCTGCGGAACTGATACCCGCCACCATCTTGGTACTCGAGCGCCGGTCGCCCCAGAAGTCGGATTGTGGGCTTCAAGACCACAATCTCGCCACCACGCCCAACATTGTCAAACGGTCCGTCAAACGGCAGCGAGCTCTAATTGGCCTATCGACAGATCTCGGCGACCGAACAGTCGGGATCGCAACGGAGAGGGACATATGTCACTGTTCATGGATGTTCACAACATGGAAGGCGGAGTATCTGCAGAAGACGTAGCCGGAGCACACCGCGCAGATCTGGCGACGCAAGGCGAGCATGGCGTCGAGTACCTCAAGTACTGGGTAGATGAGGAAGCCGGGAAGATCTTCTGCTTGGTCAATGCCCCCAACGCCGAAGCTGCCAACACAGTACATCGCGAAGCTCACGGTCTCGTTGCCGACGAGATTTACATGGTGAGCGAACACACGTAGGCGTCGATCCGGGCGGGACCGCAGTTACCGCTGGTCCCGCCCGCGCCAGATGCAGATGCTCAACCGAGGGCAGCCTGAGCGGGCCAACGGGTCGGATCCAGTCCCGACGCGACAACGAGAGTGAGAGGTACATGGAAGTGAATGCCGCCGAAACCGAATGGCTTGAGAAGTGGACCGCCGGCCCCACCGGAACGAGATCATCGTTGATGGCACCGGGAACGGAGGCTCGCAATTTGACCTTGGCCGACGAGACCGGCTCGGAACGGCATCTGGCCGAGTTCTGGGCAGAAGGGCCAGCTCTCATCATGTTTTGGCGGCACTTCGGCTGCAGCTGCGGTGTGGCTCGAGCCGATCGACTTAGAGCAGAATACGAAAGCTACGTTCATGCGAACCTGACTCCCGTAATTGTGGCCCAAGGTGAACCCAAGGTCGCGGCGGCCTACAAGCTCGCTCACGACCTGCCTTGTCCGGTCCTTAGCGATCCGCAACATTCTGCTTATGAGACGTACGGAGTTCGACATTGGGCGGTCGAGCAAGTCTTATTCGACGCCCCGGCTGAGTACTGGACTCACTCACGTGCGCTCGGCGCGGCGTTCCAGGACGCCCGCCGCCAACAAGGCCGGCCACCGGTGAACGATCCCTGGCGAGCGACCGCCGAGTTCGTCGTTGGTACCAACGGAAGGATCCGGCTCGCTTATGACTATCAACACTGCGAGGACTATCCCGACCCTCGGGTTCTAACCACGGCAGCACTGCTCAGTTGAGCTGATCGCGCCATCCTCACGTTCGATCGGTTTGACGACGAAGCGACGCTCGTGCCGGTACCGGCAGAATCAGCCGCCAGAATCGTCAAGCTCGGGGAGGTTCAACCCTGCCTCACATCGATCGGCGATCTTTACCGCCGCAGCGTTTTGGTCCGTTGGAACTTCCGCGTATGAGATTCCAGAGCCTTGGAACGTCACG
The DNA here is from genome assembly GCA_029881355.1 of Acidimicrobiia bacterium. Taxonomy (GTDB): domain Bacteria; phylum Actinomycetota; class Acidimicrobiia; order Spongiisociales; family JAENVV01; genus JAENVV01. The sequence goes on from JAOUMT010000067.1 coordinate 5,237, forward strand.
TTGACCGGGAAGCCCTGATCGAAAGCGCATTCGACAACCGCCACGGCAACCCGGTCCCAGTCGACATCTCCGTAAGCAGTGTCGGAAAAATCTCCGTATCCGCCGATCGGAGCGTTACCGACTACGGCCGAAAAGACCTGCCAAATCACGACCAAACCGAGTCCTAAAACGGATGCGAGGCCCCAACCCGGGCGTCTTCGCACGATGTTCATCGAGTCGATCGATGTCTGGAGTTCCCCCTCGATAGCAAGAGGTTCCACCCGAACCCAGCGGTATGCCAGCCCCATCCCGACGACTGAAGCCAAAAAGGCAAGCGGAAGCCCCGGCCCTACGTGGTCGAGCCTCATGCCGCCCACCGACCAGTTGATCGTTGCAGCAACAGGGACATAGGCCGAAACCGAAAACGCCAGCAACGACGACCACTTGAGCACCTTCGTCGGATCCCGAAGCGCAGCTATCGCGATCAGAACGACGAGGATGCCCAGTACGGCGGTGATAGAACCGTCTGCCTGGACGCCGCGGAATCGAGCCACCGGCACCTGGACCCACACCATGAGGCTCGCCATTATCAACAAGGAACCGGTTGTTCCGATCACTAACGCGTCGCCACGTCGTGACCCCGTTATGAATCCCACGCGCGGCCTTTCGACTTCAGTCAGGCAAGCCTACGCAGATGTCACCTATGCGGTGGCCCCTAAATGCGACCGCCAGAACGTGGCGAGGTCGAAATCCTCGGGAGAACGAAACGCCTGGCTCGTGATACGGGTGCCTCGTAGGTCGTCCAGGCACGAGACCTCCAGCTCACCGCGCTCAACAGATACAAGAAACCAGGACCCGGCCTTGAGAACCAGGCCGAGCGGATGCCGTATCACCCTGGTTCCGTCAGCGAAAAACAGCTCGACCATGCGCGAGCGATGGATGCAACTCCCCAAGCGACGCAGCTCACCGTGAGGAATCCGATGACCGTCCCAGGCATCAGGATCGTGGTGGAACCAGGCCGGTAGATTCTCGGCTTGCTCAGCGAGCGATGGCGCAAGTGCCCCGAGCAACTTGTTGCGAGTGGCTCGAGCCGGTGCTCCCAGTCCCAATCGATGCGAAACGGCCGGCTGACCGACCAACAGGAGCGAGCGTGCTTCCTCGGCGGTGAGGCCTGTCAGCCGGGTGGAAAAGCCGTCGAGCAGCTCTATCCCACCCCTGGGTCCTTGCGTCGTATAAATCGGGACGCCTGCTTCTCCTAGCGCCTCCACATCACGAAGAATCGTCCGCTCGGACACTTCGAGCAGAGCAGCCAATTCCCCGGCCGTTGCGCGCCCGCGCCGCTGCAGGATCAAGAGCATTTCAAGCACCCGGGCAGCCCGCATGCTCGGAGCCTAAAGATTCTTTCCTGTACATGACAGAAGATGTCGTATTTGCTTTGCGATACTCCGAGCATGACGCGAGACGACATAGAAGGAAACGGGACACCGGAGGATCCATGGCAGTTGACCACACCACCAGGCAAGAGCGCCTTCGAAGCGTACCGGGACCCTGACGCCGATCCGCCCGCCCTCGTGGTCCAGGTCGGAAAGACCCAATTGCGCTATCACCTCAGCTGCATCGAAGACCTGCATAGGATGTTGACGGAACATGCGACTGGATGCCGCTTGGCAACGCCGACGAGCAAAAGCCGGCTGCCGAGGGTTCCGTTGAGGCGTGGGGCCGGTCCCCGAGCAACCCGGTCGGCGGTTGGTATGGCATGAATAAGGGGTTGCGGGGCCGCTTCGGCAACTACGTTCCCCCGGTGCTCGAAGCGCTCGGACTTGCCGAGGTCGAACACAACGCCAGGAACAACAACATGCGGGCGATCTGAGGAGCCAACGATGACTGACCGATATCACGTTTCTCGAAAGATCGCCGCTCCGCCGCAAGCAGTTTGGGATCTCCTCTCGGACACATCCACCTACGCCGATTGGAACCCGGCCGTGGTCAGCATCAGCGGAACCATCGCCGAAGGGAACACGGTGAGCATCGTCTCCATTGTCAACCCGAAGCGAACCTTTAAACTCAACGTGACAGCTGTGGAACCTCCCCGCCGGATGGTTTGGTCAGATGGCATGCCGTTCGGCCTCTTCAAGGGCGAACGCACCTATCTCGTCGAGCCGGACGGCGCTGGTTCGGTCTTCTCGATGACCGAGCTCTACACAGGACCACTGGCTGGTCTGATCACCAAGACCATCCCCGACATGACCGATTCATTCGACAAGTTCGCAGACGGACTGAAGGCTGCGGCCGAAGGCGCCTAAGCGTGGTGGGCCTAACCGGACAGAACGCGAACCTGCGACCAAGGGCAACGTGACAGCTCCCCTGCAGCAGGGCGAACCGCAGGCCCGGCAGGACTCGAACCTGCGACCAAGGGCATGTGACAGCTCCCCTGCAGCAGGGCGAACCGCGGGCCCGGCAGGACTCGAACCTGCGACCAAGGGCATGTGACAGCTCCCCTGCAGCAGGGCGAACCGTGGGCCCGGCAGGACTCGAACCTGCGACCAAGGGGATGTGACAGCTCCCCTGCAGCAGGGCGAACCGCGGGCCCGGCAGGACTCGAACCTGCGACCAAGGGCATGTGACAGCTCCCCTGCAGCAGGGCGAACCGTGGGCCCGGCAGGACTCGAACCTGCGACCAAGGGATTATGAGTCCCCTGCTCTAACCAACTGAGCTACGGGCCCGTGAACTAGCACTCATCGAGCAACGAGATGATAGGCGATCAGCCACCCAGCACAGAACGAATGCCCGGCAGTGCGGCATCTCGTCGAGACATCGCTCCATCAAGAACAAACCGGGAATTCCGCTCGCTCAACGAGACGCCGTCGAACCGGCGACCAAGGGATTATGAGTCCCCTGCTCTAACCAACTGAGCTACGGGCCCGTGAAATCGCACTCATCGAGCAACGAGATGATAGGCGATCAGCCACCCAGCACAGAACGGGGCCTGGCAGTACAGCATCCCAGTGAGCGACCAGTAATAGTCGGTCCCCCCAGGGCCGAAGGCCCGACCGGGGGGAAGGGTCCCATCGCCGGAAGGCGATGGGTAGGGGGGCTCGCTCACAACAACTGCAATCCACCATCAACAATCACCACCACATGCCCACGCATTTGCAGGGAACACACTCAGGCGCCAGGTTTTCTGTCACACCCGGATCGTATTGTTGAGGAATGGAGACATACACTGCTGGTGACGGGTACGACCGGTCCCCAGATGACATCGAACAACAGATCTTGGCCGACGAACTGCTCATCGGGCGACTGCGGGCCAGGCAAATGCTCAACATCCAACTGGCCGACGAGATGCAACTCGCCCACGCCGATGGATGCCGGACCCTGACCGAATGGGTCGCTTCTCGAACGGACACGTCTCGCCATACCGCCAAAACGCTCGTCATGACGGCTCGAAGATTCGTCGACCGGCCAAGCGACCACATGAAACTCGCCGCTGGTGAACAAAGCTTCGAGCGAGCCAGCGTCGCCAGTCGCCTCAACGGTTCGGTGGACTCAGACAGCTACGACATCGACAGTCTCCGCCGTATCGCCCGGCGCCAGAAGGGCATCACCGCCAGCGAAGAGTCCGTCAGGTTCGATGAGCGATACCTGCATATCCAACCCACCCTTGACGACACCGCCTGGAAACTGTGGGGTCAGCTGGCTGCCCTTGACGGCGCCATCGTCGAGCAAGCCCTGTTCGCCAGAGCTGACGAACTCCCTAACGATTTCACTACTGCTAGATCAACCAAGACTGCCGACGCCCTCGTGGCGATTTGCCAGGACTCACTCGACCCGATCCCCGACCTAACCGCTCAGCAGCTCCCGACATTGACCATGACAGATGACGAGTCTGAGATCGAAGCCTTGCCTTCCCTCGAAGCCCTGGGACGTCTCTACGAGCGGACCCGGCCGGGTATCACCATCTTCGTGAACGCGCAAGGTGCCGGCCCCACGGTTGGCACACTCATGAGCGGCCAGCTGATCGGCCCCAACACCCTCGAAGAGATACTCTGCAACGGCACGATCGAAGCCATCTCCGTGACCGATGACGGCAAACCGCTCAACGCCGGCCGCCGAACCGCAAAAATTCCCGGTCGCCTCCGCAAATTCGTGATCGGTCGAGACGGCGGATGTTGTGCCGACGGCTGCACGAGTCGCTACCGGCTCCAAGCCCACCACCGGATCCACTGGGCCGACGGTGGCAATACCGACGCAGACAACCTCATCACCCTGTGCTGGTTTCATCACCATGTAGTCATACATCAACGGGGCTTCACGATTACCCCGGACTCGCCGCCACATCGGCTGCGATTCAAACCGCCCCTACCGAACGGTCCCTGAGTGCGGGGCCACAAACCTCCGACTCATCCAGCACCATCGTCAACATCCCCACATCTTGCGCTAGTTCTCCCCTCGAAGTAATGGAAAGCCGCCCAACGGCGCGCCACACCGTTACGCTCCTGGCATGCGCCGGGCTACCTCCATAATCATCGTATTGCTGCTCGCCGTCACGGCCTGCAAATCGTCTGCAGACCAAACCGGCCCGAACTTGGCCACGACCCAACCCACCGCCGTGACCACGGTTGCTCCAACCACTTCCGTTGCGCCCACGACGACAACGTCTACTTCGACGACCACGACGATCCCACCGATCGTCGTGACCGGAACCGTAACGGACGAAACCGGCGGTCCGTTGCCAGGTGTGACAGTTACTTCTGATACGACCGCCGTCACCACCGGTGCCGACGGGCTGTTCGATCTCACCGCTGCCGACCCGACGATCACCTTAACGAAACCGGCCTGGCTGCCCCTCGAGGTCGACTGGTCCGCCACCAGCGACGCCCAGATCATCATGGATCCGCGCATCGTGAGGGCCGTCAGGGTCGCCCGCTACACCTACCTCGAACTGGACGGACTAGAAGGAACCCTGGAACTCATCAAAGACACCCCGGTGAATGCGATCGTCTTTGACACCAAGGACGAGGTCGGGACAACCCTCTACGCCACGGCCGTTCCATTCGCCAACGACATCGCAGCAGTCGAAGACTTCTACGACCCGATCGCCACATTGGAAACCGTCCACGCAGCCGGACTGTATGCGATCACCCGGATCGTCACGTTCGAGGATCCGATCTGGACCAAAGCCCGCCCTGAGGCCAAGCTGGCCGGCAAGTGGATTGACGCACGAAATCCGGACAATTGGGAGTACCCGTTGGCACTCGCCGTCGAAGCATGCGAACTCGGCTTCGACGAAATCCAATTCGATTACGTCCGCTTTCCGGCCGGGAGTACCGCCGGTGCCGCTCCCCCGACCACCCAGGAAGAACGGCTGACGGCCATCACCGGCTTTCTCGAAGAAGCGCGTTCACGGCTACACCCGCTCGGGTGTGCGGTTTCGGCCGACATCTTCGGGATCACTGCATCCTCCCCAACCGACGAAGGCATCGGTCAGCGACCCGACGAATTATCAGCCGTGGTCGACGCGCTTTCACCCATGATCTACCCATCGCACTACAGCCCCGGTTGGCTGGGATTCGCCGACCCGAACGATCACCCGGGACCGGTGACGGCAGACGCTCTCGATGGAGCGATGCCAAGAATGGCCCCAGGGTCGCTGCTTCGACCATGGCTTCAGGCGTTCTATTACAACAGCAACCAGATCAGGGCAGCCATCGACGAAGCCGAATCACGCGGCCTCGGATGGATTCTCTGGAACGCCGTAGGCCGTTACTCGCGAAGCGCACTCGTCGAAGAGTAAGCCGCAACCGGCGGCGGTCCGACCGGTTCTACCTCGGGCTTGGCCTAGCCGATGCCGCTGAGAGCTGCGACCAGGAAGACGGCCAGCAGGAATACCAGCAAGAACACGATCGCCACAGGAATGAGGACAACTGCGGCGGCCTTGCCCATCGTGAGAGCCATGTTCTCCCGAACGTTCAGAATGAACAGATAGACACCCCACAAGGCAATGAGGATTCCGAGGAATGGGATCCCACCGAGCGCCGAAGGAACTGCGGCATACGCGTTGCCTCGCATGAGCCCCTGAAAGTCACCCTCGCCACCGAACATCTTGGCCAGCGCATAAAAGATGCCGGTCCCGACGACCCAGGCAACATACGCCCCGACAATACCGCCGATGGCCCCTCCTATGATCCCGGTGGTGTCGTTGAATACTCCGTTCAGCAGCCCACCCACAAACCCGATGATCGCCACAATGACGGCGGTTGTACCCATGTGCGACCCGTCGGGGGCGACTTCGGAAAAGACGGTGGCATCGCCCTTCAGGGCCCTCGTTACCCGCTCGGTTACTACTGCGCTGTCCATGGGTGCCCCTTACTTGGCTGAAAGTACCACCAGACGATACAGACCCGATCGATCCCTGAGCGTGAAATCGGCGGAATTTACGTCGTCACGGGCGACGAAATGGAGCGTTGACGCTGGCGATTGCGACATCACAGTGAGCAGCCTCCAAGACCTCCTCGGCCACGGTTCCGAGCAACACGAGCGAACTGCTACCCGAACCCTTCGAAGCAGCTGTCACCAAATCCACTGAGCGCCGGCGGGCCATCTCCGATAACGCCGTCGAGGGTGGTCCTGAAACGACGATGGATTTCACGCCTGGATGTGACGAAACGAAGGCTTCAAGTGCCTCTTTGGCCTTGCCCATGCGGCGAACGTGCATCTTCTCGACTTCCGACGATGACCGCCCGGAGTCGATGAGCATCTGATCGAAGCGCGAGACCAGAGCGTAGGCAGCAAACACGTCGGCTCCCGGGGCCAGTTCGAACGCCAGGTCCAAAGCCGCCCGTGACGTATCAGAGAGATCCACGGTTGCGAGGACCCGCTGGTACGACCGGCGTGGCTGACGCCGCACCGCCAGGAGTCCCGTCCGAGCCTTACGAGCCAACCGTCTCGTGACAGGACCGACTTTGCCGGCATCGAGCGACGAGGTCCCGGCCACGATCAAGTCCGCTCGTTTGGCGAGGCGAGCGACATGGGTAGCCGGACTTCCCGACGGAATCGCGAGATCAACTTGCACCGTCGTGCGAGCCCGTACCCAATCAGCTAGTTCGTGGGCGCGTTCGGTGGCCGTCCGCTTGAAAAGAGCCATCTCCTCCGAATCGAGCAGTGCCCCTTCAGCGGGATCAAAAACATGAACCAACGTCAGAGACGAACTGTGCTCCTCGGCTACCAGGCGGGCCCGGTCCGCCACCCGTCGACCCACCGCCGTCAAGTCGACCGCAGCCAAGACCTTCTTCACGGCATCAATATCCTCTGCGTCACGCTCGTCCCGTGGCGCGCCGATAACGAAGAATCTGAGCGTTCGTGGAAGCATCGTGACCGAGCTCCCCGACTTCGTCTGCGGTCAGCTCCTCGATGATTGCCGTGGCGAGCACCTTTCCAAGTTCGACACCCCATTGGTCGAAGGAGTTGATTCCCCAGATGATGCCCTGAGTAAACACCTTGTGCTCATACAAGGCGATCAGTTGGCCGAGAACCGACGGTGTCAGCTTCGGGGCGATGATCAGCGATGTCGGCCGGTTGCCCGGGAAGGTTCGGTGCGGCACGAGATCGCGTGCGACCCCGTCAGCCGCGACCTCTTCGGCCGTCTTGCCGAATGCCAACGCTTCAGCCTGAGCGAACAGGTTGCCCATCAGCAGGTCATGCTGGCCGCCGATGTCATCCGAGGACTCGATAAAGCCGATCAGGTCAGACGGAACGATGGCGGTCCCCTGATGGATCAGCTGATAGAACGCATGCTGTCCGTTGGTGCCCGGTTCGCCCCAGACGATTGGCCCGGTGTCCGTATCAACGGGCGTGCCGTCTTTGCGGACTTGCTTGCCGTTCGACTCCATGTCCAGCTGCTGGAGGTAGGCAGCGAACCGGTCGAGGTCCTGGCTATAAGGCAGCACGGCGTAGGTCGGATAGTCGAGGAAGTTGCGGTACCAGACCCCGATGAGCCCCAGCAGCACGGGGACGTTTTGTTCCAGCGGGGTGGTTCGGAAATGCACGTCGACGGCACGCATGCCAGCCAGCATCTCCCGGAACGAGTCCGGGCCGACGGCGATCATCAGGCTCAGCCCGATCGCCGAGTCCATGGAATACCGACCGCCGACCCAATCCCAGAACCCGAACATGTTTGCAGTGTCAATCCCGAACGACGCCACGGCTTCGGCGTTGGTGGAAAGGGCCACGAAATGTCGGGCGACCGCCTCGTCACTTCCTAGGCGATCCACCAGCCAGGTGCGGGCGCTCCGAGCGTTGGTCAGGGTTTCGAGGGTCGTGAAGGTTTTCGATGCGACCACGAACAGAGTCGTCGCGGGATCGATCTTGTTCAGGACGGATACAAGATCGGTGGGATCAACGTTGGATACGAAGTGGGCATCAATGCCGGGATGAACGTAGGGACGAAGGGCTCGATATGCCATCGCCGGACCCAGATCCGAACCCCCGATGCCAATGTTGACGACCGACCGGATTCGCTCACCGGTGTAGCCCGTCCATTCGCCTGATCGCACCTGCTCCGAGAACGCCGACATTCGACCAAGGACCTCGTGAACGTCACCCACGACATCGTGTCCGTCCACGGTGAATACATCGCTCGGATCCGACCGCAGCGCGGTATGGAGAACGGCTCGATCCTCAGTCGTGTTTATGTGATCACCGGCAAACATCGCGGCGATCTGCGCCGGCGCACCCGCCCGATCGGCCATCGCCACCAGAGCAGACATGATCGTTCCGTCGACGAGGTGTTTGGACAGATCGACGACCAGATCGCCAACCTCAAAGGTCAGCGCTTGCACTCGCTCTGGGTCATCGGCGAACACGGAGCGAAGGTCGATTGAGCCACCCTTCTCGTGAATCTCCTTTAGTGCCTGCCACTCGGATGTGTCGCCAATCGGCTCCAACGCCTCTTCTCCTGGTC
>JAOUMT010000251.1 GCA_029881355.1 Acidimicrobiia bacterium
TACACTTCTTCGATGACCGACGCCGATGCTATTGATTGGTTCCTCGACCCGGCCGACTCGGACCCTTCCATTCGCTGGCAGGTAATGCGCGATTTACTCGATGCACCGGAATCACAATGGCAAGCTGAGCGCGCCAAAGTGGTGTCCGAAGGCTGGGGGCCTCGCCTCATGGCTCACGAGGATGCCGACGGGCAATGGGCGGGCGGCGCTCATTTTCCGGCCGATTTTGAGTGGGGAGGAGGCGAAGAGGGCCAGCCGTGGACGTCAACCAGCCATGCGTTGTCCCAGCTCCGTGAATTCGGGTACGACCCTGCGTCCGAGCAGGCTCGCCGGGCGGTAACGCTCATAGGCGCAAACTGCCGGTGGGAGCACGACAACCAGCCGTATTGGGAGGGTGAGGTTGAGCCCTGCATCAACGGGAACGCGGTCGCCAACGGCACCTACTTTGGTGTCGACATGTCACCAGTCGTCGAGAGGCTGGTTGGCGAGGTACTTGAAGACGGCGGCTGGAACTGCGAAGCCGAGAATGGTTCCGTTCGGTCGTCCTTTGACACCACGATCAACGTTCTCGAAGGGCTGCTCGAATATGAGCGTGTCACCGGTGGTACACCCGAATCACGGGCCGCCCGCCGCTCCGGCGAGGAGTACCTCCTCAAGCGCCGACTCTTCCGCAAGCTCAGTACGGGCGAACCAGCCGATCGGAAATACCTCTTTCTCTCCCATCCGAATCACTGGCACTACGACGTCCTGCGCTCCCTGGACTACTTCCGCGCAGCTTCCGTCCTCACGGGCCAACCACCCGACCTTCGCCTTTCCGAGGCTGTTGAACATGTCCGCTCGCGGCGTCTCGACGACGGTACCTGGCCGCTTGATTGGAAACCCCCGGGGCGGGTCTGGTTCGACGTCGACGATGGCGTCGACAAGCCGTCCCGGTGGGTGACCCTCCGAGCTCTGCGAGTGCTCAGATGGTGGGACGCCGCCCACGTGTCCGGCTAGCCGAACTCCCGCAAGTAACGTTTGATCCATGAGGGGATCAAAAGTCGCGATTATTGGAGCGGGCGGAGTGGGAGCCACCATCGCCTATGCCGCCTTGCTGAACGGTGTTGCCAGGGAGATATCCCTCTACGACATCGACGCTGCCAAGGTGCAAGCCGAGGTGCTTGACCTCAACCACGGTCTCAGGTTTACGCCCACAGCCAGGGTTCTGGGTAGTGACCACCTCGATGTTTGCGTCGATGCTGACGTCATCGTCGTCACCGCAGGCGCCAAACAGCGACCAGGTGAAACCCGGCTTGATCTAGCGGGACGCAACACCGAAATCTTCCGAGAACTTATCCCTGCACTGGTCGAACGCGCCCCGGAAGCGGTCCTGCTGGTGGTTACCAACCCGGTCGATGTGCTCACTTACGTCGCGCTACAGCTGAGCGGCTTCCCTTCAACCAGAGTTATCGGGTCGGGAACGGTGCTCGACACGTCTCGTCTCCATTATGTTCTGGCCGAGCGGTGTGGCGTTGCAGTCTCCAACGTGCACGCCATCATCGCCGGAGAGCACGGCGACTCGGAGTTTGCCCTCTGGAGTAGTGCCGCCATTGGAAACGTCCCGCTGGACCGTTGGGTCACTCCGACCGGGAATCACCTGACCGGACCCGAACTCGATGACATTGCCGAACGGGTCAAGCACGCCGCCTATGACATCATTCGCGGCAAAGGAGCCACCACCTATGCGATTGGTCTGGCGGTGACCAGCATCATTCGGGCGATCCTGAACGATGAGCATCGCATCATGCCGGTCAGCACCTTGCTGGACGGCGCCTACGGGATTGCCGACGTGTGTCTGTCAATGCCGGTCGTGGTGGGAAGCGGCGGGGTGGTTCGCAACATGGACGTCCCACTCACCGAAGACGAACACCACCGCCTAACCGCCAGCGCCGACACGATCCGGGACACCATTCGCTCAGTCGGTTTCTAGATGGCCATCGGCCGCGTCATCTGAAATCCCGACCACTTCGTATAGAGCGATATACCGACAAAGGCGATCTGGTGTTGTTTCCAACCGTGAGTGGCTCAAATCTCGAACGCCGCCGGATGAACCTTCCGGGCGATTTCGAAGGCACCCTCAATCTGGTGATCCTGGCCTTCTGGCAGCGTCACCAGGTCCTGGTCGACACGTGGATGCCGCTGGCGACGGACCTTGAACAGAAGTATCCAGGGTTCGCAGCGTATGAACTGCCGGTCATTCAGAGCCGAAGCCGCTTGTCGCAGCGGTTTATCGACAGTGGGATGAGAGCGGGGATCTCTGACAAACGGGTTCGGGAACGGACGATCACGCTCTATCTGGACAAACCTCCATTCCTCGAAAGTCTCGACATTGGCGACGACGGAACCATCTATGCGATGTTGGTAGATCAAACCGGCGAAGTGTTTTGGCGCGCTGCCGGTTCACTGGAAGAGGCCACCGCTTCGGAACTTGAGGCTTTCCTGTCCGACCGCCACCGTTCTGAGGAGTAGTTCCCGCTTGTCGGATAGTTTCCCCCTACCAGGCGCGACGAACTGAGCGATCTGTTCGTCTCGGCCTGTTCCGAGCCGTCATCCAGTGAGCGCCCCCGCTTCGTAGAAACGATCAGAAAGGCTTGTAGTGGCAGCGATGGATCTGACTGGCAAGAACGTGCTGATCCTCGGGGGGTCCGGAGCGCTGGGAAGGCGTCTGGCGGCAGAGTTTCATCGTCGAGGATCCCGCGTGATGCTGGCTGGTCGTAGTTCGGCCGATCTCGCAGACCAGGCTCGCCAACTTGGCCCTGGTGTCATGTTTGCAACCTTTGACCTGCGCGACGATCCGGGTGGGATCATCGATGAGGCGTATCGTCTCTTTGGAGCCTTGGACGGGGTCGTCAACGCGGCCGGCGTCGTTGCTTTCGGACCTCTTGAAGAACTCAGTGATGACGCACTGAATGAACTGGTTGAGGTCAACCTCTTGGGACCGTTGCGGGTGATGCGTGCGGCCGTCCAGCGCATGGACGGTGGGTTTCTGGTCAACCTGACCGGCGTGGTTGCCGAAAACCCGGTCGGTGGGATGGCTGCCTACTCAGCGGTCAAAGCGGGCTTGAGTGCGGCGACCCGGGCGCTGGTTCGGGAACTGCGCTCCAAGCGGATCCTTGTGCTCGACGCCCGGCCTCCGCACACAGAAACAGGTCTGGCAGACCGTCCGATCGAAGGGGTGGCACCTGAGCTCCCAGTCGGCCTGGATCCGGACGGGGTTGCTGTTCGAGTGGTCGATGCCGTCGCCGCCGGACGTCGTGAGTTGGCGGCAGCCGACTTCACGCCATGACCTGGCTGATCATTCACGCAATTGCGACCTGGTTCATGGTGGGCCTCATATGGACGATCCAGTCCGTTCATTATCCGCTGTTTGGTCGTGTAGGGGCAGGCGATTTGATCGGGTACGAGACCGAACACACCGAACGGATGGTGCGACTGCTAGCCATCCCGGCTGTCGCAGAAATATCAACAGGTGCGGCACTCGTGTGGACCCGGCCTGCCGAGGTCGGCTTGTGGCTGGTACTGGCGGCCGGAGCACTTCTCGTCGCGATCTGGACTGCGACCGCGTTCGTGCAAGTACCCCTCCATCGGCGTCTGGGCGATCAACCTGACGCATCTGTTGTTGTGCAACTCGTGCGGAGCAATTGGCTCAGGACGGGATTGTGGACACTACGAGGTGTACTCGTAGCCGTGATGCTGGTGTTGTGACAACGGCGGGACCACGAGAGCGTGCTGGCGGGAGCAGGCTCCTGGCCATTTTGGG
>JAOUMT010000002.1 GCA_029881355.1 Acidimicrobiia bacterium
TGTGGGTCGCGGTGCCGGAGACTGCTTTAAGCCAACAGGTGTTTGGCCCATGAGGTGTGGCGGTTACGAAGCTCGTCGCCTTCGAGGCCGACGACGTTGCCGCCTTCGACGACCACCCGACCGTGCACCACCGACCAATCAACGCAGGCACGGTTCGCGAACACCAGACCCGCAACCGGGTCGGCGAACCCCGAATCTCCCACCCGGCTCGTGACGTCGATGGCGATGACGTCGCAGGCCTTGCCGACCTCAAGGGATCCGAGGTCGCTCCTGCCGAGGACTTCTGCACTCCCCCGCGTCGCCATCCGCAACGCATCCCTGGCTGACATGAGTGCGCCGCCCTCTCCTACGCCAGGTGCCACAGCGAGGCGGGCAACCAGCATCGCTTGACGCACCTCGGCCAGCAGATTCGAGCTGTCGTTCGAGGCGCTGCCGTCGACTCCCAGACCCACCGGTACGCCTTGCTTGCGGTACCTGGCAATCGGGGCGATCCCAGACGCGAGTCGCATGTTGGACGTCGGGCAATGGGCGACTCCGGTTTTGGTGCGGGCCATTTGTTCCGACTCTTCGGCCGAGATGTGCACGCCGTGGGCGAACCACACATCGTCGCCGAGCCAATCGAGTTGTTCGGCATACTCAACCGGACGAGCGCCAAACCGTTCGAGACAGAACGCTTCCTCGTCGATGGTCTCGGCGATATGGGTGTGGAGTCGCACGCCTAGTTCTCTGGCGAGAGCCGCCGACTCTTTCATCAGTTCGCCGGTCACCGAGAACGGCGAGGCAGGAGCCAGAACCACCTGTCGCATCGAGCCAGGATCGGGATCGTGCCAGCGGGCCACCGCCTCCTGGCTCGCCTCGAGAATGGATTCGTGGCCTTCGACGATCGCGTCTGGGGGAAGCCCGCCCGAGGATTCACCCAGGCTCATCGAGCCGCGCGAGGCAATGAACCGGATCGGCACCTTCTCGGCACCCTCGAACTGGTCGTCGATCGTTGACCCGTTCGGCCAGAGATACTGGTGATCAAACGCGGTAGTACAACCAGACATCGCTAGTTCAGCTAGTCCCAGGGTGGTTGCATCCCGGATACTCTCGGAGGTCAGCCGGGCCCAGAGCGGATAAAGCGCAACCAGCCAGGTGAAGAGATCGGCATCTTGGGCCCGCGGAATCGCTCTCGTGAGGGTTTGATAGAGGTGATGATGGGTGTTGATCAGTCCGGGCACAACCACCATGCCATCGGCATCAATGACTGTGTCTGCGGTACCCGGCAGGTCGGACGACGCGCCAACCTGGGTGATCCAGCCATCTTCAGCCATCAAGCCGCCCCCGGCGATCTCGGTGCCGCCATCATCCATCGTCACCAGAACGAGGGCATTACGAATGAGCAGGCTGCTCACTGCGAAAGGCCCGCCAGGACTCGCGATGGCGTCAGAGGGAAGCTGTCAAACCAGACGCCCGTGGCGTCATGTAGGGCGGCAATCACCGCGGCCGCATATGGGAGGTACGGCATCTCAGCCATACCTCGGGCGGCGAACGGGCCGAGCGGATCGCCGTACTCACCGATCACCGTATCAACCTGGCGGGGAATATCGCCGATGCCCGGGATCAGGTACTGCGAGAGGCGGGGATTGGTAATCCTCCCGTCAGTACTTACCAGCAGTTCGGACAGCGCATACCCGTGCGCCTGCACGATGGCACCCTCGGATTGGGTAGTCACGAGCATCGGGTTGATCGCCTTGCCAACGTCTACCGCACTCACCACCCGATCGATGCGGATGTGCCCGGTTTCAACGTCGACGGACAGATCGACCGCCTGCGCCACGTACCCGTACGAGAAGTTCGGTACGGCCGGACCGCCCTCGGGATCCAGCATCTCCGTGGGTGGGGGCACATAACGAAAATCACCAACCGCAGGTCTGTCTCCATTGAGCCACGACTTCTCCGCTTCCTCGGCGGCACCGAGAATCGAATTGCCTGCCATGAAGGTCATTCGTGACGCCGACACCGAACCCGAATCGCCGGTTCTGGCAGTATCAGAAAACACTGCGTCGACTGAGGCAACGTCCAAACCCAGAGCTTCGGCTGTCATCTGGATAAGCGCGGCATGAGTTCCCTGACCCACTTCCGCAGCAGAGTGAAACAAGGTGGCAGAAGTCGGGGATTCGCCATCTCCGTGCAGTTCGATGCGTGCCTCACATCGCTCCGGGAATCCAAAACTGAAGCCGACGTTTTTGAAAGCGCACGCGAACCCTCGACCGTGTTTCGTCGCCTGGTCCGACCCTGGCAGTGACCGAAATGCCTTCACGGGTTGGTAGCTGACCGGCGGGTCACCCCAACCAGCCGATTCGGCGCAATCGTCGACGACTTCTTTGATCGATACCCCCTGGGGAAGTGGCGTATGGGTGGCTCCGAGGTCCCCGTCTCCAATGAGGTTGCGTCGCCGTACCTCGACCGGGTCCATGCCAAGGGCTTCGGCGAGTTTGTTGATCTGCGATTCGGAAACAAACGTTCCCTGAGGCCCTCCAAAGCCGCGGAAGGCTCCGCCGGGTATCGAGGTCGTGTATACGGCGTGGCTGTCGACTCGGATGTTCGGCAGTAGATACGGTCCGGCCAAAGTCATATGGAGGTTGCCAAGTACTTTGTTCGACGTGTAGTTGTACGAGCCGGCGTCAAGATAGGCATCGGCCTCGACGGCGACGATCTTGCCGTCGGCGGTCGCCCCCCAGCGGGTCGTCACCTGGGCCCGATGTCGCTTGTGGTGACCAACGATCGATTCCTCTCGGGACCATTGTGTGCGAATTGGGCGCCGCTCGCCGAGAGCCGCGCATTTCTGGGCCGCCAGCGCCAGCACGATCTGCAGGCTCATATCCTCGCGACCACCGAACGCCCCTCCGATCGCCGGATAGATGATCCGGATCTGATCAGCCGGTACATCGAGGGCGTGAGCAATCTGCTCTTGATCCTCGTGGGTCCACTGGCCCCCAATCTCGACCGTCAAACGACCTTCTTCGTCCACATAGGCAACCGCCGCTTCTGGCTGTAAGTAGGCGTGTTCTTGATGGGGCAGTTGGTAGGTGCCTTCGACAACCACCTCCGCTTGGGCCCAACCTTGCTCCATATCGCCTTTGCGAAACACGTACTGGTAATACGCGTTGGTGGGCTTTCCATTCTCGGGATGTATCAACGGGGCATCCGGCGCCAGAGCAGTATCGACGTCGGCAGCGAGAGGCAGCTCCTGCCATTGCACGTCGATGAGATCTGCCGCCTGGCGAGCGATGGCATCGGTTTCGGCAACGACGACGGCAATGTGATCCGCCTCCCACCTACTGATGTCCGAAGGGACGTTACTGCGGCCGGTTCCGTCAACACCGACCAGGACTGGTTGATCGAACATCGTCAAGCCGTACTCATTGAGCGGCACATCGGCCGCCGTAACAATGGTGACGACCCCGTCGAGTTCGGCCGCTCTCGACGTATCCATAGAGGTCATCCGGGCGTGGGGCTGATCTGAAAAGACGACAACCGCAGTGAGCATCTCCGACTCGCGTATGTCGCCGGGGTAGATGGCCGCTCCGGTGACCTTGGCTTCGGCATCGGGACGTTTGATCGACTCGCCAATCATTGGCCGGCCGCCACAACCGCGTCGATGATCTTGTAATAGCCGGTACACCGGCAGAGATTGCCGGCCAGGCCTTCGATGACTGCGTCGGCGTCAGGGGTGGTCACCTCGTCGAGTAGTGAGGCACCGGCCACGATGAAGCCGGGGATGCAATATCCACATTGCACGGCGAACTTGTCGATGAACGCTTGTTGGACGGGGTGGAGATCACCATTGGCGATACCCTCGACCGTCACTACCGACGCGCCTCCCACAGATAGGGCGGGTACCAGGCACGACATGACGGCACTGCCGTTGAATTGCACGGTGCAGGCTCCGCACTCGCCCTCGGCGCATCCTTCCTTCGTTCCGGTTAGCGAGGCTCCGATGAGCGGACCTGCGACATCGCGCAGCCAGTCAAGCAACGTCAATCCGGCGCCTCCGGCCACCTCGACTTCGTGCCCGTTGACGGTGGCCCAGTCGCCGCTCGAACCATGGGTCGACCCGCTCGCTCCAAGCAAGATCGGTGGTCGGTGGTCGGCCGGCGCCGACCGCAGTGACTGCAACCCTCGTTCGACGACTACCCGGACCGCCTCGGTACGGTAAGCCGCGGTGGCTCGGACATCGTCGATCGGGGTTACGGACGACATGGCTGCTAGCGCCGCGGCGCCAATCGCTTCGTCGTCAAGGGGTTTGCCGACCAATGCCTCAACCGGGGCCTCGACGATGGTGGTAGCGACCGAACCCAAAGCGATTTTGGCGGACGACACGAGATCGCCGTCGGTCGCCACCACCATGGCCGCGTGAACAACCGAAATCGCTTGAGCAGCCCGCAGGCCGGCTTTGACGAACACTCCCCGTTCGTTGGCGGCAAGCTTGCGAAACGTTATGGAAGTGATGAGTTCGTCTGGCATCCGAAGGCTACGACGTACCCCCGTGTGGAACTCCTGGAGGGTTACCGTTCGCTCTCCCCGTACCGATCGCAAGGTCAACTCTGCATCAAGCACTCGCAGCGCAGAAATCGTGTCGTTGGCGGGACTGGCGGTCGCGATGTTGCCAACGACGGTTGCTCGATTCCTTAGCTGAGGCGAGCCAATCTCAAAGCAGGCTTCGGCGAGCGGACGGGCGAAATCCCACAGCTGGGCCGAGGCCACGATCTGATTATGGGTCACCAGCATCCCGATCGTGACTCGCTTCTCGTCGATCTGGATTTGCCCGCAGCCGGTGACGGCCGATAGGTCAATGAGTACCTCGACGCCGCCATGTTGATGGTGGGCGAACTCAAGAATGAGGTCCGTTCCACCCGCGATGAGGCGAGCCTTTTCGCCGTATTCGCCGAGCAGCTTCACCGCTTCGTCGATCGTCTTGGGGCGTAACACCTGATTCGGAAGCGGTCCACGCCGCTGAACTTCATGCATCATTGCGACCGTTATAGATGAGCGCTCCGGAGGCTGCGTACATGTCCAGTATTGCGGCGGCTTCCTCTCGCATGACGTCCACTTCGACTTCGATGCCGCGGGACCTCAGGGCGTCCTGCCAGTCGGCGACCTTGGGGCCTTCGTCAAAACCGATAGAACGAGCGTCCTGGTCCCGGGCACCCGTGACCAGCTTTCTCACCCCTGACCACACCGTGGCACCCATACAGAGCGCGCACGGTTCAGTCGACGCAACGAGTTCCATGGCCGGTAACCCTTCACCGCCGAGATCGAAGACTCCGAGTCGCTGGTTGGCCAGGCCGATGGCGGTCGTTTCGGCATGGGCAAACGAAATGGCGGTCGGCACGACCCGGTTCACTCCCGGAGCCACCAGGATGCCGCTGGCTGATTCGAATATGGCCGCCCCAAACGGGCCGCCGGTTTGCTCGACGACGTTGCGACGGGCCAGTTCGATGACGAACGGCATCCGATCGGTCGGCTCGAATGAGACGCCCGGCGAGGCCATATCGTCGATCCAGTCGGGCGGATCGATCACGACTCTTCCCCACGAGCTCACGTTCGTTCCTCCCTGGCATACGGAATACCGAGGGCGGCTGGGGCACCAAGACGGCTACGCAACGATGATGCAGATGACACCAGCACGAGCACAACGATGGTCATGATGTAGGGAGCCATGTTCAGTAGGTTCGCCGAAATGGTCGTACCCGAGGCCTGTAATCGGAATTGAATTGCATTCACTCCCCCAAATAGGAGCGCACCGAAGAGAGCTCTCGTCGGACGCCAACTCGCAAAGATTACAAGGGCAACCGCGATCCAACCACGACCTCCGGTGAGGTTCTCTGACCAACCAGGTGTATAGGCCAGCGACAGGTGTGCGCCTCCGAGTCCCGCCAGAGCCCCTCCGACCATGGTGTAGATGTACCGGTACCGCAACACGGGGATCCCCATCGCCTCAACCGTGGCAGGGCTTTCTCCCATGGCTCTAAGTTGTTGGCCGAGCGTGGTGCGGTAGATGTAAAACGACACGAGCGGAATGAACAAGTACATGGAATACACGACGAGATCCTGATTGAAGAGCGCTTCCCCAACGACGGGAATCGAGCTGAGTCCGGGTATCGCAACATCGCGAAAACGCGGCCCCTGTAAACCAACCAGCGGGCCGTTGTTCGGGCCCAAGCGCTCGCCGATGAAGCTGGCCAGGCCGGTCCCGGCCAGCGTCAACGCCAAACCGGAGACGATCTGATCAGCGCGCAGCGTGATCGTGACGAAGGCGTGCAGAAGCGCCATGAGCGACCCAATGGCCATCGCTACCAGGATGCCAATCGTCAGCGATCCCGAGTGGAATGCCGCTGCAAATCCGGTGACCGCCCCCATGATCATCATTCCCTCAACGCCCAGATTGAGGATTCCGGAGCGTTCGGTGATCGCTTCGCCGATGGTCGCATACGTCAGCGACGTACCGGCAAAGACCGCAATTCCCAAGATGGAGGCAATCAGGTCCGCATTCATGCCGGGGCCTCGACGTGCTGGCGGACCACCCGGATCCGATAGCGACTGAAGATGTCTCCGCCAAGCACAAAGAACAGCATGATGCCTTGCACGACCTGGGCGACGGAAGCAGGCAGACCCATGGTCATCTGTATTTGGTCTCCCCCCACGAATACGGCGGCCAGCAGGATCGACACGAGAACGATTGCCCACGGTTGCAGCTTGGCGACCCAGGCGACGATGATCGCCGTGAAGCCATTGTTGGCGGAGAGCCCTTGCTGGAGTTTGTGCGAAATCCCGGCCACTTCTCCCATGCCAGCCAGCCCGGCGAGACCGCCAGAGACGAGCATGACAAGAATGATGTTTCGGAACATCGATACTCCGGCAAACCGGGCTGCTTCGGGGTTATCGCCAAGCAGGCGAATCTCGTAGCCGGCCCGGGTTTTGGAAAGCAGCACCCAAACAAAGACGGCCGCCAGAAGCCCGATGAAGATCGCCAGGTTCACTCTCGTATTGAAAAACCTTGGTAGCCAGGTGTATTCGGGGAACAGTGCCGAACCGGGGAAACCGAAACCTGCGGGATCTTTCCAAGAGGTCGTAAACAGCTGCGAGTACCACAAGATGGCGATGTAGTTCAGCATGAGCGTCACGATGATCTCGCTGACATTGAGGTAGGCCTTCAGAAGCGCAGGGATCAATGCCCACAACGCCCCGGCGAGAATGGCTGCACCTCCCATGAGCAGGCCATAAACCACCAGGTTCTGAGGTATACCGGGAGCGGCCTCGGGGAGAAAAAGCGCCACTCCCGACGCAGCAATCCCCCCCATGACCAGCTGACCCTCAGCGCCGATGTTCCAGAACTTCATCTTGAACGCCACCGCGACTGCCAAACCGGTCAATATGAGTGGAGTGGCCCGCACCAATGTTTCAGAAACGCTGTAAAACTCGCCCCCGAAGATATCCCCGAACGCCCCGTCCCACATCGCCGCGTAGGTCTCGATCGGATTGGCCCCGAATGCAAGAAGCAACAGCCCGCTTGCTACCAGTGCCAGCACCACCGAGACGACCGGTACTACCCAGCTGAGGTAGCCGGGCGGATCGAGGCGGCGCTCGAGACGCAGCCGGATCATTGGTGAACCGCCTCGCCGGCCATCATGAGGCCAACCCGTTCCTTAGTCGCTTGGTCCGCATCGACGACGCCCATGTTCTCGCCGCCGTGAAGAACCATGACCCGATCGGAGAGGACCAAAAGCTCGTCCAGGTCTTCGGAAATCAGAATGATCGCCGACCCGCGCAATCGTTCGGCCAGCAGTGCCTCGCGCACCGCCTCGATCGCCCCGACGTCCAATCCGCGAGTCGGATAGGCGGCGACGATAAGTGGAGTCAGGCCGCTCTTGGCTCCCGCGTCGATCTCGCGGGCCAGGATCGCCTTCTGTTGATTACCGCCGGAGAGGTTTCGGGCCGGCGTCGACGACGAAGGCGTGGAAACGGCAAACTTCTTGATGTACTCGTCGGACAGCGTGGATATGGCCCGCTTACGAAGAAATCGACCCTTGGAGATCGGGGCAGACTTATAGCGCTTCATGATGAAGTTATCAGTGAGGGGCAGGCCGCCGGCCAAGCCCATCCCCAATCGGTCGGCCGGAACATGCGAAACGCCCCGGCGGATGAAACCTCGCGGTGACATCCCGGTCACATCGTCACCGTGGAGGTATATCCGGCCGCCTGTCAGGGACCGCAATCCGGTAATACATTCAGCCAACTCGAACTGTCCATTTCCGGCTACGCCGGCCACGCCGAGAATCTCCCCTGAGTGCACTTCGAACGAGACACCGGCCACCGCAGGCAATCCCCGGCTGTCGCTGGCCGATACGTTCTCGCAATTCAGGACGACGGCCCCGGCGTCATGGTCTTCCCGGTCGGAGTCGAACAAGACCTCGCGACCGACCATGAGTTTGGCCAGACCGGCTTTGTCGGCATCTTTGGTGTCGATGGTCGCCACGTTGCGTCCTCCCCGGAGCACGGTGACCCGATCGGAGAAGGCCAGCACCTCGTCCAGCTTGTGTGAGATGAAGATCACCGCCCGACCGTCGTCGGCCAGATGACGCAGCGTGACACCAAGTTCGGCGCTCTCCTGAGGAGTCAGGACCGCGGTTGGTTCATCGAGAATGAGGATCTCGGCTCCGCGGTACAGCAGTTTGAGAATCTCGACGCGCTGAAGCAACCCCACCGACAGCTGCCAGATCTCGGCTGTCGGATCGACTTTGAGTCCAAACCGTTCACCAAGTGCGGCGACCTCCGCTTCGATCTTCTTCATATTCGGGACGAATCCCACCCCCTCAACACCGAGGATGACGTTCTCGGCAACCGTCTGGTTCGGAACGAGCTTGAAGTGTTGGTAGACCATGCCGATGCCGAGGCGAATGGCATCGCGGGGCGAGTGGATCTCGACTCTGTGAAGCGGTTCGCCGCCCGTGGCAAGCTCGATGTGGCCTTCAGTCGGCCGGTATAGGCCCACCAGGCAACTCATCAGGGTGGACTTTCCGGCCCCGTTTTCCCCCAGCAAAGCGTGGATCTCACCACGTCGCACGGTGAGATCCACGTTTTCATTCGCCAGAACACCCGGGAACCGCTTGGTGAGGCCGCGTATCGCGACGGCGACCTCACCTACCTCCGGATCCACTGTCATGGCTGGTTCCTATCCCTCGGGAATTTCGCCTACTACGCCTTGGACGAAGAAGAACATCCCGAGCATGGCACCATCATCCATGCAGGTACCTTCGGCAACCTGCTCGACGCCGGCCTGATCAACGATCGGGCCACAGAAGGGGTCGAAGTCCCCGGCGATCATCTCAGCCTTCTTGGCCTCAACGAGGTCAATGGTCTCCTGGGTCACGGAGGGGCCGTACGACGCCAGGTCAACCAGCCCGGTCTCAAGGCCACCCCAGAACGACTCATCGCCGTCATAGGTGCCGGCCCGAACCTCTTCAACGAGCGGAACGTATTTCGCCGCCCAATCCCAGATGGGAGCACTCAGGAGAGAATCGCCGACAAACGAACGGCTGTCGGTGTTGTAACCAACCGAATACCCGCCCCGATCGGCGGCGGCCTTCTGGGGTTCGGTGGTGTCCTGATGCTGGGCGATAACATCGGCTCCGGCATCCAATAGAGCTTCAGCGGCTTCCTTTTCTTCTGGAGGGCCGAACCAGGTATTGGTCCAAACGACACGGACTTCGGCATCTGGATTGACAGCCTGGACGCCAAGGGTGAAGGCGTTGATCCCGCGAATCACCTCAGGGATCGGAAAGGCGGCGACGTATCCGATAATGTTCGATTCCGTCTGGGCCCCGGCGATCATGCCGGTCAGGTAGCGCGGCTGGTACATACGGCCAAAGACGTTGGACATGTTCGGTGCATTCTTGAAGCCTGAGATGTGCACGAACTGGACGTCTGGGAACTCACCGGCAACCGCCAGGGTTGGGTCCATGTAGCCAAACGAAGTAGTGATGATGATGTCGTTACCGGCCTGGGCGAACTCGCGGATCACCCGCTCGGCATCAGGTCCTTCCTCGACGTTCTCGATGAAGGTGGTTTCGACACCGTCGAGCGCTTCAACAGCCAACCGACCCTGTTCATGCGAATACGTCCAACCCAGGTCGCCGATCGGAGCCACGTAGACAAACGCCACCTTGGTGATCTCATCTGTTGCGCCAGTGTCGGTTGGGGCTTGTGTGTCGTCCGTACCCGCCACGGTCGTGG
Organism: Acidimicrobiia bacterium; assembly: GCA_029881355.1. Taxonomy (GTDB): domain Bacteria; phylum Actinomycetota; class Acidimicrobiia; order Spongiisociales; family JAENVV01; genus JAENVV01. Next base: position 10,279 of record JAOUMT010000002.1, read on the forward strand.
TGGCGGTGTCGCCCCCGCATGCCGCTACTGCCAGTAACAGCGCCAAAAGTAGGGCGCTTAGCCGTCCAGTTCTCACGATATGTCCTCCAGTAATGAATACATCGGTGTTCCAGTTTTCGCATCGGTGTGACGCGCGTCAGCCAGATTGCCACACCGACGGGCCACGTAACGAGTCAGGGGCGGATTCATTTGAGCGGAATAGGCCACCCTTCTTCAGCGTGAAAGATCTCGGCGAGGCGAGTCACATCCGATTCATGACCCTCGGAGGCCGTGATGGTGAAGCCGGTACCCGATGGGGCGACCAGAAAACCCTGGTCAACGGCTGCGGCGAACCGAGCCGGGTCGAGGTAGATCTTCGGCTTGATCTGGGCAGGATCACCGACCTCGGGACAAAAGACCATACAGTTGCCGCACTCATTACAGGCCTCGGCGAGCACGAAGTACTGCTGTCTCCCCGGCACATCCATCGATTTCGGCGTGGGGAGCCGGAAAAAGGCGTCATTAGGACACACGGTCACACAGAAGTTGCAGGCGACGCACCCCCACATTTCAAGGTTGTGATCCACATGGCGCGGAAGTTTCTCGTTGCCGGTCAGGTGGTACGTCGGGTTCAGATCACCGGTGAGCATGGCCGCCATATGGGCATGAGCGGCTCCGCGGAATCCGGCTGCCCTGGCCACGTTCCACTCATGCGTGCGCCAGCTCTTCAGGGAAAAGGCGCCAACCGCTCGCATGTCATCGGCCAACCGTGACAGCATCGGGGCTATCCGACCGTAGCCACCGGGTTTCAAGAGATCCGAGCAAACCGTCGCCGGACGAACCCCCATGCCGATCGCCTGGGAGAGGTTCTCCTTCGTGATTCCGGCAGAAAAGCTCACCTGGACGTCACCGTCATGACCTTCGACCATGAACGTGTTCGGAAGCGCCGAAATGAGTTCATCAAGCAAGGTGGTCGCCAGCACGTGCAATGGCGCGCCGGAAAGATACATCGGGTCGTCGCCAAGGAAACCCTTATGATTCTCGACGACGAGGGTATTCGTGAGCTTGACCCCGAACCTCCGGCCCCTGGCCTGTGCATAGGAGCGAAGCTCCTCGATGAGTGCGACGCCCCGATCGAATTGCAGGTCGTCGGTGAACGATTGCCGGTTGAGGCGGATGTGTTCGTAGCCCAACTGCTGTTGGACGATCTCGCAAACTCGTCCGAATCCGAGAAGGGTGGGGTTGAGCGTGACGATCACGTCGAGGCCGTGGTGATCCATGAGATATTTGGTGATCGATTCGATCTCGTCGGGTGGGCAGCCGTGAAACGTCGAGAGCGTAACGGTATCGGCAATACGCGTTCCGAACTCGATCTCGCGCATGGCACCAAAAGCCTCGGGGATCAAGGGCCGCAGTCGTTCGATCTCGTTCGAGGCGTCCATCATGGCGGTGATGAATCCTTCGACCTTCGGACTCGAGATCCCCGCCAGGTCGTAACCAACTGACATGTCGAAGACGAACGGGCCGGTGTCGCGGCCCAGATACGGGCGAAGCGGCTCCCATCGTTTGAGGATCTCGATGATCATCCAGGCTTTGACGTACTCTTCGAGTGATTCGCCGATTTTGAGCTCCTGGCTCCACTCGGTGTTGAATCCCACCGTCTCCATGTCGATACATGGTCGGGCGATCTCCAGGTCGTCGATGATCTGGACCGTCTTCAACTCGAACAAGCGAGCCCCTGCCAACCACGACAGCACAATGTTTTGAGCTAGCTGGCTGTGGGGTCCGGCAGCCGGGCCGACGGGCGTCGCGGCGAGTCTTCCAAGAAACTCGAACGACAGATCGACATCAGGATCCGGTTTCCAATATCGGGCGGTTGGCAGATCGTAGATCCGATTGCGTGTCTCGAACTCGAATGCGATCCGCCGCAACAGCACATCCAGAGGAAACGGGGTAAGTGGCGGGACGTCGTTGGCCATGGGTTCCTCTCCTAGAGCCGGGCGTGGAGTCTGGCAGCCTGTTCGGATGCCTTGGCGCGTATCTCGTCTGGATCAACCATCGTGGGGACGCCTGCGTCCAGAACCACCTGACCATCGACCTCGACCCGGAGCGGTCGTACCCCTGGGGTGAAGGCGAGGTGCCACGGGTCCATGGGCTGGTACGACCAGGTCACCAGGTCTTCCTTGGCTTGGGGAAACAGGCTCCAACCGGTCTCCAACCAGCTCCAGGCTGATTCGGGAGAGGCCGTCACATCGACTGATCGGTGGAGAACGTATGCCAGTCGGAACGACTCGATCACGTTGGCTCCAATGCCATCGGTTCCCAGCGCCACTGGATTCTTGAAACGGATTGGATTGGCATAACCGACCGCATTGTTCAAGTTCGACATGGGGTTGTGAAGGATCGTTCCGCGTAAGTCGTGCGAGTCGGGAAGATGGACGCAATGGGCCAGGAGCCAGCTGTCGCTGGTGAGACCGGCCAACTTGTCCGGTGCCTCGTAGTCCTCGGGGCCTTCACAAACATGGATGTGTACCCCAACCCCCAACTCGTCGGCCAGGGCGGCCGCCCCTTCAAGCGTTTCGCGTGAACATGTAAAAGCCGCGTGAATGCCGACGAGGCCGTCGCCGCCTTCTGAGATAAACCGACGATTCTCTTCCAGGCCACGTTGGGCGCCGTCTGGCCCGTGGCGGTCGGTAATCCCGTAGGCGGTTTTGACTCGCACGCCTACCTCTGCACACGCCTTCGCAATGACCGACAGACTCCCTTCGATCGCGTTCGGCGACTCGTGATGGTCGATGATCGCAGTCGTTCCCGATTCGAGGGCTTCGAGCGCCGCCAGCTTGGCGGACCACTCGATCATGTCAAGATCAAGGGCGGTATCAAGGCGCCACCACACCTGTTCGAGGATCTCTTGGAAGGTAGTCGCGGTCTTCGGGGGGGCCGGCATCCCTCTCGCCAGCGACGAATAGAGGTGATGATGGGCACAGACCAGGCCGGGCGTTGTGTCCACTTATCGGCCCTCTGCCCGGCGGATCATCCGACGTCCACCGGCGAGTACGTATTGAACGGCAACTGATTTCTCCGGGTCCCATCAACCTCAAACAACGCCTGGGCCACGGCACCGGCCGTGGGGACGAGACCGATCTCGCCCACGCCCTTGATGCCATACGGCGCCCGTGGCTGGGGTGCCTCGACCAGGAGAACCTCGATTTCGGGAACATCCTTGGGACGCAAGATGCCGAGACTCCTCAGCGTCATATTGGTGGGCCGGCCGTTTTCGTCGGTCGGGAAGTCCTCGGTGAGCGCATAGCCGAGGCCCATGTGAACCGATCCCTCGACTTGCCCCCTGCAGAGCAGCGGATTGACCGCCCGTCCGACGTCGTGGGCTGCTACGACCTTTTCGATCTTTCCCGTTTCCTTGTCGGCGATGACGACCTGAGCGGCGTATCCAAACGCCGAATGCAGAATCGGGTTCTCAAGGCCATCGGACAGTTTGTTCGTCCAGTCGACCCGATACTCACCCTCATAGTCCACTCCGACTCGGCAGCCGTCGGCGATCGCAGCCTGACAGGCCGCCTGCACCGACCCGGCTCCCATGAGTGTGCCACGCGACCCGGTGGTTTGACCGGCGCCGAGTTCCCGAGATGTGTCAACCACCACCCGGATCCGACCCGCATCGATGCCCAACTCTTCGGAAGCGACCTGGAGTGCGACCGTGTGAACCCCCTGACCCATCTCGGTCCAGCAATGGCGAACCTCAACGACGCCATCCTCCTCAAAGCGCACGACCGCCCTGGCGATTTCGAGGAACCCGTTGCCCAAACCCGAATTCTTGAGAGCCAGACCGAGACCAACCGCCTTGCCCGCTTGGCGGGCGGCGTCATAGGGAGCCTTGATGGCGTCAAGGCACATCCGTACCCCGGCCGAACCGTCGTCCATGATCTGCCCGGGACCCCACACGACTCCTGGTTCTATGGCGTTGCGGCTGCGCATCTCCCAACCGGTGATCCCGACCTTTTCGGCAAGCCGATCCATGACACCTTCCATGGCGAACTGCGCCTGATTGGCACCAAACCCTCGAAATGCCCCACAGACGGAGTTGTTGGTCCGAACCGCCGTTGCCTTCACGTCGATGTTGGGAACCACGTAAGGACCGCTCGCATGACCGGCGGCCCGCTCAAGCACCTTCATCCCGACAGACGCATACGGACCGGAATCCCCGATCATCCGGACCCTCAGCCCGACCAGTCTGCCGTCGGCGTCGCACCCGGCCCTGGTTTCGATGCGGATCGGATGTCGTTTGGCGTGTATAAAAAAACTCTGTTCGCGCGTAATCGTGCACTTCACCGGGCGACCCGACAGATGAGCAGCCAGGGCGGTCTGCGCCTGATTGGACATGTCCTCTTTGCCGCCGAAGGCTCCTCCATTCGAAACGAGCTGCACGGTGATCGCGGCCTGCTCGACGCCCAACACCGCGGCGATCTGATCACGGTCATCCCACACGCCCTGCCCTCCCGAGTAAACGTGCAGTCCGGCATCGGTCGGCACGGCCAGGGTCGACTCCGGCTCAAGAAACGCGTGCTCGATCCGTTGGGTCACAAAGACTTCATCGACCGTATGGGTCGCACCGGCCAGCGCTTGTTCAACGTCACCGCGTGCATATTCCGAGATTGACAGCTGATTGCCATCCAACTCCCACACGGCATCTTCAGACTCAAGCGCAGTCAACGGATCGGTGATCGGCGTCAGAACGTTGTAGGTGACCTCAACGAGTTCGGCAGCTTCCCGAGCGGTCTGCTGGTCTTCGGCCACCACGATCGCCAGGACATCACCGAGATAGGAAGTACGACCGCCCACCGGTATGAACACCGGCCAGTCTTTGTAGATGATCCCTACCCGCAGATCACCCGGCACATCGGCAGCGGTATACACAGCAATGACGCCGGGCACCGCTAAAGCGGGAGCGGTATCGATCCCCAGAATGTCAGCCCGTGCGTGGTCGGATAGCCGTAACGCGCCGTGGACCATTCCGGGCACCCGCAAATCGTCTACGTAGCCGCGATCTCCCAGGGCCAAGGCTTCGGCTTCGTACTTGACGCTCGAAGTCCCGATACCACCCTCGACATGGACCTCGGGAATCTCTTCACCGGAGGCGAGCAACTCGATGGCGTCGACGATGCCGACATACCCAGTGCACCGGCACAAATGAGCACCGAGCCGACCTTCGATGGTGGTTCGGTCGAGGTCCTTGCCCTTTTGGTCAATGAGCGCCTTGGCACGAACCAGGATCCCGGGCGTGCAAAAGCCACATTGAAGCGCACCCTTGGCGGCGAACCCGCGAGCCAGTCGATCGCGTTCGGCCTCGTCGAACCCCTCGAGGGTGACAACCTCTTTGCCTGCCGCCTTCTCCATCGATACCAGACACGCCTGAATGGCCTTACCATCGAGCAGAACCGTGCAGCACCCACACTGACCTTGCGGCGCACAGCCGTCTTTGGCAGATGTCACGCCCACTTCTTCGCGTAGTGCCGCCAACAAATGCGGGTGGTGCATCCCGACCTCGATCGCCTGACCGTTGACCACAAGGTTGGTCTTCTCGGTGGTTCGAACGTACACCGGGGTTGCCGTCATGAATTCTCTCCTGGGCGAGACACTCCGCGCTGTTCGGTGATCCGTCGATAGGCGGCGGGAACCCGATATCGCTCAAAATCGAACAGTGTGGTCTTGTAAAACCGGGTGTAGTCGAGATCGATTCTGGCCACGATGACCTCATCTCCGGTGGTAATCGCCTGGGCAATTATTTGGCCCGACGGAGCAATGATCACCGATTGGGCCAGGGATTCGACTCCCTCTTCGAACCCGCCTTTGGCGACCCCAACCACGTAGGTGCCGTTCTGATAGGCACCGGCCTGCATCACCAGATGATTATGAAAGGCCTGCAAAGGATTCTGAGTCGGATCGGGCGCATACGCCAACGGCGTGTTGTAGCCGATGAGGATCAGTTCAACACCTTGCAGGCCCATGACCCGATACGTCTCTGACCACCGGCGGTCATTGCAAAGGGCCATACCGACGACCCCCCCAAAAGCATCCGCCACCGGAAAATCCTCTCCTGGCTCGAAATAGTGCCGCTCCGCATGCTGAAACTGTCGCCAGGGTTCATGGGCTGCATGGCCGGGGATATGGACCTTCTCGAACACGTTCACCGTCTCGCCTTCTCGGTCGACCAGGTGATACACGTTGTGGCGTCGGCCGTCGGCGCCGAGTCGGGCATAACCCAACGCGAAACCGATACCGAGCCGACGCGCCTCATCCCACAGCGGCTTGGTATGCCGGTTCGGCATCTCGTGCTCATAGAAATGGTCCGCTTCCTCGAACGGCATATGCCATCTCGGGAAAAAAGTGGTGAGGGCAAGCTCGGGAAAGGCGACGAGTTCGCCTCCCAGCTCTGAAGCTTCCTGAAGCATGACGATGAGGCGTTCCACGACTTCATCACGTGGAGTATCTCGCTGAACGGGGCCCATCTGGGCTGCGGCAAGGGTCAGTAGACGAGGCATGCCGGGATTATACCCAACTCGGGCGGACGAACTTATACAAAACGTAAAGTTTGATCGGTAGTCTCGTGCTGCGATCAATCAACGAGTAAACCGAGTGCCCGCCCGACCGGCAATGGCATCTTCGATGGCCTTCGGAGACGTCACAATGGCCTCGCCCCCACCCGCCTCGAGAAAAGCCAGGATCGCCCGAATCTTTGGTTCCATGCTGCCCGGCCGAAAGTGGGTGCCTTCCTCCAGATACCGGCGGGCATCGTCGCTCGATAGGTGATCAACCCAACGCTGATCAGGTTGCCCGAAGTTCAAAGCCACCTGGTCGACCGAGGTTGAAATCAGCAGAAGGTCGGCGCGGAGTTCGGCGGCCAGCAACGCCGACGCATGATCCTTGTCGATCACTGCCGGGACGCCGACCAAACATCCCTGATCATCCGCCACGACCGGAATGCCGCCACCACCGGCCGCTATCACCACGTATCCGGCTTTAAGCAGTCGATCGACGGCATCGAGTTCCACAATCCGGAGTGGATACGGCGAGGCGACGACTCGCCGCCACCCTCGACCGGAATCTTCCATCACGTCCCAACCGTCAACCGTCCGTCGCTCGGACGCCTCAGCTTCCGTCATGAACCCGCCGATGGGTTTGGTCGGATGCTGAAACGCCGGATCATCAGAACCGACCTCCACCTGGGTCACGAGAGTCACGACTCGCTCGGGAAGCCCCATCCGTTTGAAGTCGTTGAGGAGGTTTTGCTGAAGGAGATACCCGATCGCCCCTTGCGTATCTGCACCGCACACTTCCAGCGGCACCTCGTGCAGTTCGTTACGGGCTAATTCGGAACGCCTCAGGATGAATCCAATCTGGGGACCGTTGCCATGGGTGACCACTACGCTCCAACCAGAAGCCACCATGTTGGCGATGTGATGGTCGGTCTCTGCGGCTGCGAGATATTGATCTTGCACCGACTGGTGCTCGGGATCGGTGATGAGACTGTTCCCACCAATGGCTACGACGGCAACTGGCATTGGTCCCTCACATCGTCAAGGCCATAGCGGCCTTCTGGACGTGAAGGCGGTTCTCGGCCTGGTCGTATACGACGCTTTGAGGTCCGTCGATGACCTCGTCGCTCACTTCGAGGTTCCGGTCGGCCGGAAGTGGGTGCATGTAGATGGCGCCACGACCCGCTTTTTCCATCTGCCCGATATCGACCATCCAATGCGTGTAGCGACGGCCGATGTCGGCCGATTCCTCCTCGGTGGCGGTGGTGAGCGCTCCCCACGACTTGGCGTACACGACGTCGGCGCCTGCCAGCCCCTCCTCGAAGGACTCGACGACGTCCAACGTGCCCCCGCCGACTCGAGCGTTCTCGCCCGCCTGGCGCATGACTTCGTCCTCAAGCGCAAACTCGGGAGGCCGGGCCAAACGGACGTTCATCCCGAACCGGGTGGCAAGGAGCAGAAGGCTCTGGGCCACTGAGATCGGCTTCTGATAGCTCGACGCGTGGGCATAGCTGATGTTGAGCGTCAGCTGTCGGGGGTCTCCCTTCTTTTCCATGATTGTCAGCAAGTCGGCCAGGGCTTGGAATGGATGGTACCGATCACACTGCATATTCAGGACCGGCACCCTCGCAGCTTTGGCCACTTCGTTGATGTAGTGGTTTCCAACCCCCCAATCGACATTCCGGATCGCCAAGCCGGCGGTATACCGACCAAGGATGTCGCCGATTTCTTTGGCAGTGTCGCCATGTGCAATCTGCGTGGTCTGGGCCTCCATGAACATCGCATGGCCGCCCAGCTGCGCCATCCCGGCTTCAAAACTCGCCCGGGTCCTCGTCGATGAGAAAAAGAACAGCATGGCCAGGACTTTGTCACGAAGGAGGGGATGGGGTTCGCCCATCGCTTGCTGAAGTTTGAGGTGTTTGGCAACCGCCAACAAGGTCTCAAGCTCTTCGACCGACCAGTCCTGGGTGGTGATCAAATCGCGCCCACGAAGGTCGGTGATCATGGCGTTGCGCCCAGGACGAGCGCCAACAGTGCCATTCGAATCACCAAACCGTTGTACGCCTCCTGCCAGTAGCGGGCATAGTGCGTGTCATCGACGTTCGTCGACAACTCGTCCATCCTCGGTAACGAGTGCAACACGATCGCTGATCGCTTCGCTTTTGTGGCGAGTAATTCGGCGGTGACCTGATAACGAGAATCGGTCGTTGCGACAGAGTCACCACGCTCATCTCGCCCCTTGCCATAGTCGGCCTGGACGACCGGCTCAATGAAGATCACGTCGGCTTCGTTTACCACTTCGGCTACATGCTCGGCCCTTCGAATCTGAAGACCGCGACCACGAACCGACTTGATCAATCCTTCATCGGGCTCCTCGTCGGACGGGCAGACATAAATGAGATCTGCGTCGAACTGGGTCAAGGCATACGCCAGCGAATGCATCGTGCGCATCCGCCAGTCACCAACAGCGACGAACGTCAACCCATCGACCTTCCCGAGTTCCTTGCGGACTGTGAACAGGTCTGTGAGTACTTGCGTCGGGTGTTCACCCCATCCATCACCACCGTTGATGACTGGAATCGACGCCCAGCGCGCCATCTCGTGGGGAGCGCCTATCTGGGGATGCCGCATCACGATGACGTCGCCGTAGTACTCCAACATGTGGGCCGTGTCCTTCAACGATTCCTGATAGAAGTCCCCGGCTCGAGTCATCTTCGCGTCGGCAAAGCCGGTGACTTGACCGCCGAGACGCAACATCGCCGACTCGTGAGCGAGCCGAGTTCGCGTCGATGCCTGAAAGAAAGCACTGACCAGGATCTGGCCTGCCAACAGATCGATGCTGCGCCGACTCTTGGCGACAGGATCGAACCGATCACCGGCTTCGAATACGGACTCGAAGTCCGCCCGGCTGAAGTCCTCCAGAGACAGAATGTCTCGTCCTGCAAACTCTCGCATGACACGCTCCCGGTCGTAATCGTTCCACTGTGCAATCGGCTGCCCGCTGGCGCTAGTGGCGTTGGTCATATTCCTGCGACGGCCGGCCAGGGAGTACAATGTTGTGGCCTAAGCGAGGAGCAACGATGTCGATGAATGTGCGAGCTGCCCTGGTCCAGTCCGAATGGACCGGCGACACCGAGTCGATGATCGAAAAGAACCTCGGATACGCCCGGGATGCCGCCGAACAAGGCGCTCAGGTGCTCAGCTTCCAGGAGATCTTCTCAGCTCCATATTTCTGCACCGTTCAGGACCGGAGCTACTTCAGCTACGCCGAAGAAATGCCGGGACCTACCACGAACCGGATGGTCGCCCTCGCCAAGGAGACAGGCATGGTCTTGGTCGTCCCCATGTTCGAGAAGGTTGACGACGGGACCTACTACAACACGGCGGCGGTCATCGATGCCGACGGAACCTTCCTCGGCAAGTACCGCAAAAACCACATTCCCCAGGTCCAGGGGTTCTGGGAGAAGTTCTACTTTCGCCCAGGGAACCTCGGGTATCCCGTCTTCGATACTGCTGTCGGGAAAGTCGGCGTCTACATATGTTACGACCGCCACTTTCCCGAGGGTTGGCGGGAACTCGGCCTCAACGGCGCCAAAATCGTATTCAATCCGTCAGCGACGACGCGTGGCCACTCCAAGTATCTCTGGCAACTCGAACAACCAGCCGCAGCGGTAGCGAACGAGTACTTTGTAGGAGCCATCAACCGGGTGGGGCCCGAACCCGCCGAAAACACCGACTACTACGGGTCCTCCTACTTCGTCGACCCCCGCGCCCGTATTGTTGGCGAGGCCGCCTCAGACGAAAAGGACGAGGTAGTCGTGCGCGACCTCGACATGGCGATGATCGAGGAAACCCGCAATTACTGGCAGTTCTTCCGGGACCGGCGCCCCGACACGTACACCCAGACCGGGGCTATCTAGCCAACCCGATGGCGCCTACGGGGCGATGAAGGCCAGGCCGGCGGTAAGCACGACAAAAAGCCCAAGCACGACTTGCTGCGCCCCAATGACGGGGACCGACGGCGGTGGCCGGCGAGCGAGCCAAGAGTGCACGATCGCCAGAACGACGATCGAACCCCACGCCACCCACGGGACCAGACCGACCACCGCCCCAACTGTCACGGCTACTACTGCCAGGGTCTGTCCCGCGCCGGCATGCTTGTATGGCTGCTGCTTGGCTCTGCGCAGTTGAAGGCGAACGAACATCACGGCCGCGACCGACCTCGCTGCAATTACCAGCCACAGGCCGGCTGCGACCGACGCCGAGACACCACCGATCAAGGCAATGGCCGCGGCCACCGAACCGACACCCACGGTTCCTGCCAGTTCCGGGACCAGCCGTCGACTGCGTGATCTGATGTCGTACCAAAACTCGATCGCTACCAGCGGAACCGCCACCAAGAGCGGAACAACAAACCGAAGATCTGGACCCATCGCCAACACGCTGAACAGACCGATCAGCATCGCGACCTCAACGGTCGCTGCGTTACGTGCCATGACCGTACGCCGAAGACTCCGGCGACGCCGGCGATCGACCATGACCGTTTTCAGCGGAGTTCTCAGCAGAAAGCCGAGCAGCGCAATAAGGCCGAGCAAGACCCCACGCCACGAATAGGCCACCAGCAGACCAAGGAGGACCGGCTCGAGCGTAAACGCCCATCCTCCATGTTCGGACGGCACTACTACGGCCGACCACGTCGAGTGGGGCTGCGAAGCACCGGTTCGCGCTGCCGGATCAGGAGACACCCGGCAAGTCTACAAATCCAATAAGCTGTATCGTTCAAAGCAGAACAGGTGCGTCATGGACCCATTCATCCGAACTCTCCCCAAGGCCGAACTGCACTTGCACATCGAGGGTACCCTCGAGCCTGAGATGCTGTTCTCGCTAGCGAAACGCAACGGCGCCGCATTGGGCTACGCGTCAGTGGATGAACTTCGCGCCGCCTACGACTTCACGGACCTCCAGTCGTTCCTCGACATCTATTACGAGGGCGCCGCCGTCCTCCGGACCGAACAGGACTTCCACGACTTGACCTGGGCGTATCTGCAGCGAGCAGCTCGTGACGGTGTTCGCCGGGCTGAGATCTTCTTTGATCCCCAGACGCACATTGAGCGCGGCGTCGCCATGGGCACGGTGATCGATGGCATCTCCTCCGCCCTCGACCGGGGACCCGAGATCGGCATCAACGGTGGCCTGATCATGTGCTTCCTCCGACACCTTCCCGAATCCAGCGCGCTTGAGACGCTCGAAGCGGCCCTACCGCACCGTTCCCGCTTACTGGGCGTCGGACTCGACTCCTCCGAACTCGGACATCCGCCCACCGAATTCACGGCCGTGTTCAACCTGGCCCGACAGGAAGGACTCCACCTCGTCGCCCACGCCGGCGAGGAAGGCCCACCTGATTACGTCTGGCAGGCACTCGATGTCCTCGGGGTCGAAAGGATCGACCACGGCGTGCGGGCCATCGAAGACGACGCACTCGTCGCTCGTCTGGCTGCCGATCGCATCCCGCTAACGATGTGCCCCCTGTCGAACCTCAAGTTGAAAGTTGTCGACAACCTCGCTCACCATCCTCTCCGCCGGCTGTTGCATTCGGGGGTAAAGGTGACGATCAACTCTGACGATCCGGCGTACTTCGGCGGCTACCTCGGTGATAACTACAGTGCCATCACGAGCGCCCTCGGACTCGAACGTGAAGAACTGGTAGATCTCGCCCGCCACAGTCTGGAAGCGGCCTTCCTTCCTGAAACCGACCCGGTCTTCGCCGACTTCGAGCACCAGGTCGGTGCCTCGAGACTGATCGATTGATCGATGGACCTCAACATAACCCCGGCCGCCATCGCCCTGGTACGCAAGAAGGGCGGCGTCATGGCCATCGACTTCATCCCGCCTATCAGTTGAGGCGGCACGCTGGAGGTGTCGGTCGACACCTATCTCAAAGGCAAAGACCTCAGCCCGTACCAGCAGCTGACCGTCGACGACGTCGAATTGCATGTTTCCCCAGCCTTATCCACTTGGGCAGATCATGCCACCGTGGCGGTCAGGTCGACGCGGCTGGGTAAGAAGCTTGAAGTCCTGGCCGACCACAAACACCAGCCGACCTGAACTCACTAATCCCTGGTACCCGGTGGGCGCCAGTTCGATGATGCGATCCCTGAAGCTCCCTCGCCGCACATCAACGTTTACAATCCGTAAAGTTGAACCGAAGGGATGTCCGTGCAAGTAGCTGCTGAGTTCCTCATCGAACCGTTCTCGGAAGGACGCCCGGGCCCGCACGTGAAGACGGCGGTGGAAGCCGTGGAGCGAGCCGGCCTTACGGTGGACGTCGGGCCGTTTGGAAACGTGACCACGGGCGAGGCTGCCACGGTTCTCGATGCAATTGCAGATGCCCTGACAGCAGCCCTCGACCACGGCGCCACCCGTGTCAGCCTCAGCATCGCTCGCCTAGAAACGTCGGACACGTGACCCAGCGATCAGAGCTCGGAGTAGCTCTCGAACCTTTACTCCGGGTGCTCGGGGCCGCAACCGTCGACGTTGACGACGCCACCGATTCGGATGTGGTGCTGAGTTGGGCGGGATCCCCCGCGATCGCCATCCGGTTGGACTTCTCAGAAACCACCGCCGCCCAGGTTCGTTCGGTGGAAACCGAGATGGGCGCCAAACTATCCGACCTTTCGCGCGAGCAAAAACAGGCGGCAATCAGGATTCTGGACGAACGAGGAGCCTTCGCGCTGCGCAAAGCCATCGAGGATGTGGCAGATGCCATGAGTGTCAGCCGGATCACGATCTATAACTACCTCAACGCGATTCGTGACTCCCGATGAGCCCGATATCGATTGTCTGGTTTTCTAGAATCAATCCACCCGAAGGAGCAGCGTGACAAGTTCAATCATGGGTCTCTTCGACGACGTAGTCGACGAACAAGCCCTCACCAACACCGTCGACCGGTTCCGCGAACGAGAAATCGCACTCCCGACTTTTGCTCAGCTGGCCGACCCTTCGACCATGCCCGCCGGCGTAATGGATGTTCTGGCGAACGTAGGACCGGACGATCCTGATCCGCGCAACCTATGGCGGGTGAACTGGTACAACGATGCCAGCCGAACCATGAGGACCGACGTCCCGGCCTATCTCGAAATCCCTTCGGCCCTCAGCGGCGTCGACGCCAAGATCCTGCTCGCCCTCGGCAACAAATTCCCGATGATCCGCGCACACAAGGTGCTGGCCGCCTACTCCTGCCTCGCTCCCAGGATCGTCACCGGAGCGTTCGATCCCACTACTCATCGCGCGGTGTGGCCTTCCACCGGCAATTACGCCAGAGGTGGCGTAGCGATAAGTCGGATCATGGGCTGTCGCGGCATGGCCGTGCTGCCTGAAGGAATGAGCCAGGAGCGATTCGACTGGCTCAACGAATGGACGGCGGGCCCCGAAGACATCATTCGAACCACCGGAACCGAGTCGAACGTCAAAGAAATCTACGACGCCTGCAACGAACTCGCCAAGGACAGCACCAACGTGATCCTCAACCAGTTCTCGGAGTTCGCCAATCACCTCGGCCACTACTTCGTGACCGGCAGAGCTCTCGAACACATCGTGGAAGCTGCCGGTGGTGGGAACCTGGTTTCGTTCGTGTCGGCCTCCGGGTCCGGAGGAACCATCGCCGCCGGCGATTACTTGAAGGAGCGGCACGGCTCTCGCATCGTGGCAGTCGAGGCGCTGGAGTGCCCGACCATGTTGTACAACGGGTACGGCGAACACAATATTCAGGGCATCGGCGACAAGCACATCCCACTGATCCAGAATGTGATGAACACCGACGACGTCGTTGCCATATCGGACCAAGCAACGGACACGCTCCTGTTGCTGTTCAACACCGAAGCCGGCAAGCAGTACCTGATGAGCCGGGGTTTCGATGCGACATTTGTCGAGCAGCTGCAGCACCTCGGCTTCTCGTCCATCGCCAACATGTTGGCGGCGATCAAAGTTGCCAAACTCCACAACTACGGAGCAGGCGATGTCATCGTGACCGTTGCCACCGACGGATTCGAGCTGTATAGATCGGAAGTCGACAAGATCACGTCACGTGATCATCCCGGCGGGTTCGACGAAACGGCGGCCGCCGCCGCGTATGCCCGGTTCCTCCAAGGCATCGACACCGACCATACGGTCGATCTGGGAACGATCGGACGGACCCGGATCTTCAACCTTGGCTATTACACCTGGGTCGAGCAGCAGGGCGTAGATTTCGAATCGTTCGAGGCTCGCCGGTCACAATCCTTCTGGACGGACTTGCACGGCCACGTCACGCGTTGGGACGCTCAGATCGCCGAGTTCAACCATAGGACCGGAGTTTCGATTGGCTGAAAACCCGTTCCTGACATATCGCACTCGACTCGATTCCTACCAGCGAGCAGCAGCCAATGGATGGAGCGACAGCCAATTCGTAGAGCTCGTTGATCGACTCGACATGTCGATCGCGACCGTGGAGGGACATGGTTTCGAGACGACTCCCCTGACTCCGTTCCCCGAGCTGCATCCGGGCGGTGCCGACCTATGGGTCAAGGACGACACCGGCAATGTCGGAGGCTCGCATAAATCCCGACACCTGTTCGGCGTCATCCTGGCCGAGGCAGTAGACGGGCCGGCCCAAGGCGATCTGGCCATCGCCTCGTGCGGCAACGCCGCCATCGCTGCGTCGGTGATAGCCAAGGCGATCGACCGTCCCTTGCATGTCTTCATTCCCACATGGGCCGACCAGGCAATCGTCGACGTACTTCAATCCAACGGTGCACTCATTGAGGTTTGCCCCCGACGACCGGGCGAATCCGGCGATCCTACCTACCTGCGTTTCCTCGAAGCCGTGTCCAACGGTGCCACCCCGTTCTCAGTTCAAAGTCCGGCGACCCCCACCACACTCGACGGTGGCCGAACGATGGGCTGGGAACTCGCCGACCAACTCGTATCGGTCCAAGCCACCGGAACGATCAACGTGTTCATTCAGGTTGGCGGCGGTGCGCTGGCTAGCGCAACCTGGGCAGGCCTCACGGAAGCGCTCGCTTCGACGTCGACCATCGAACCGGTGCTATTTCCCGTTCAGACCGAAGCATGCGCCCCTCTGGCGCGAGCATGGAATGAACTCAAGGCGTCGGGATTGTCGGCGGCCAAAACTCTCGATCTGGCAACGGCCGACCCGGACCGGTTCATGCGACCGTGGGAGCCGATCGGACAGTCGGAAGCGACTGGCATCCTTGATGACGTAACCTATGACTGGTTGCCCGTACTCTCGGGCATGCTGACGTCCGGTGGCGAACCAGTTGTCGTGGATGAGACCACCGTCGTTGCCGCACACCAGCGAGGTCGGGCGATAACCCACCTCGACGTCGAACCGACCGGAACGGCCGGATATGCCGGATTGCTGGCCTCACGACGACCCGAACCAGCCGTGGTTCTGTTCACCGGCGTCTCGCGTTTCTAACCAACGAGGTAACGTCGTTTCGATGGAGTTCTCCGAAACGCTCGCCAGGCGCCGCATGGTCCGCAACTACACCGACGAACCGGTCACCCGCGATCAACTGGAGCGAATTGCTCTGGCAGGCGCACGAGCACCGAGCGCTGGGAACACCCGGGGCCAATCGTTCGTCATAGTCACGGACGCGCCGACCCGCCGGGCGATTGCCGGGCTGGCCGGTGAGTCGCACTACGTCGATATGGGATTCGACCCGTGGATCTCGCGGGCTCCTGCTCATATCATTATCGGTGCGTCAGAAGCTGCCTATCACGACCGCTATCAAGAAGCCGACAAGCTCGGTCCCGAGGGAGAAATCGACTGGCCGGTTCCGTACTGGTGGGTCGATGCGGGCGCATCACTCATGGCAATCTTGCTGGCCGCCATCGACGAAGGTTTGGCGGCAGGATTTCTCGGTGTACACGCATTCGACGAACTCGAGTCACTCGTTGGCATGCCAGACGAAGTATCGGCGATCGGCATCGTTACGATCGGCCATCCGGCCCCCGATCGCCGTTCGGGGTCGTTGAATCGGAGCGCCCCCACCGGGATTCATTGGGACCGATGGACCGCCCGAACCTGAGCACCCGGCAATGGTGATCGATTCGGTCACTCTGTATACGGTCGGGATGACACTGCGTGACCCGTTCGTGACCGCCACCGATGCCCAGCCGACGAGAACGCTCCTCCTGGTTTCGATCACCAGCGGCAATTTCGTCGGATGGGCCGAATGCAGCGCGGACGGTTCCACATACTGCCGGGGAGAAAGTGCCGAGACAGCCCGGTTGGCATTGGGCCAGGTCGCCCCCGCCCTACTCGGATCACCGGTCGTGGAACCGCAGTCGAACCGTGAGCTGGTTCCTTCTCCGATGGCGGCCACCGCCCTCGAAGGAGCCAGATGGGATCTCTACGCCAAGTCCAACCGCCTTCCGCTGGCCATCGCCCTAAAGGGAAAACTGGACGGCGTGCCCTCGCGAGCAGTCCTCGGTCGTTCGGACCATCTCCTTGACCGCGCCGAACAAGCGATCGAGCAGGGTTATCGGTCCCTAAAGATCAAACTGACTCCCTCCGACGACCTGGCCGGACTCCGCTCGGTTCGGGCCGGCTACCCCGACGTCGGGATCGCCGTCGATTTCAACGGCTCGGCAAGCCACGGCCCCGAGTATCCGAGCTACTGGGATCAACTAGACGACCTCGATCTCGAGTTCATCGAGCAGCCGTTCCAACCAGCAGACCATCTTCTCAGCGAACAACTGCTGAAGCGATCCCGAACCCCGATCTGTCTCGATGAAAGTGTCCGCGACCGTCACCAGGCCGCCCGGGCGGCCAATCAAGGGTTCTTGATCAACCTGAAGGCAGCCAAGTTCGGAGGAGCCGTCGAAGCCCGAACGATCTGGCGGGATCTTCCTGCCGGTCAAGGCTGGTGGGGGGGAATGCTTGAGACCGGTATCGGGCGAGCCCATTCGGTGGCTTTGGCGACCCTCCCGGGCGCCACGCTGGCCAGTGATCTGGCCGCATCGGATCGTTACTACACAGAGGACCTCACCGAACCGTTCACATTGAGCGAAGGAAGGATTACGCCTGCCGATCGCCCGGGGATCGGCGTCGAGGTCGACCTGGCTGTCCTTGACCGTCTAAACACCCGACCACCTGACCGATTTCTCTAAGATTTGTTGTAACACTTGCCCACTACCAGGCACTTCTTGGTTGGAGGCTGAGATACACCATGAGTACATCCCCGATGGATGACCTGAAAGCATATGCCGCATCATTGACGGATTCCGTCTCTGTTGAAGAGACCGACACCGTAGTTGCGAGCGTTCTCCGCGCCCCCCGTGGAGGCCGCCTGCCGCTCAAACAGCGAGTAACCGCTGTCGGTGCCGTGATCGCAACATTTCTTTCAGCGAACGTGGGGTTGGCGGCTGCTGCGCAGAACGCCGCCCCCGGGGATGCTCTCTACGGGGTTGACCGTGCCTACGAACGGATTGCTGCGTTTGTGGGAATCAGCAATCCACGTGCCGAGGAACGCCTCCAGGAGGCGAACGTCTTGGCCGAGAGAGGTGACGCATCTGCTGCGTTGGCTGCGGCGTCAGCTGCTCTCGATGCCTTGAGTTCGTCCCTGGAGGACCCCGGTTCAGGAGCTGACGACCAGTCGGCCGCCTCCATCCGGGAAGCTTCATCGGAACTGGTTCAGGCCATTCCTCAAAACGGCAATTCACGACCCGAGTTTGTGAACGACATGATGGCCGAGACCCGAATGATTGTTCAGCTGGCCCAAGAGATGCGCGAAGCGGCCGCCAACGGCGATGCCGCAGAGGCCGCCAAGAAACTCAAGGATCAAGCCAAGAAGATTGCCGAAAGGGCCAAGCAGGAAAAGGCCAGCAACGCGGACAAGGACAAGCCAAAGAACAACAGCGGCAACAGCACTCCCTAGTCGGATCGCCCCGTCTGTCGCCAGTTGAGGTCGCGATACCGTTAGAGTTGCCGGGCCATGACAGAATCCGCCGGGGACAGATCATCGACATGGCCGCCCTCCCTGGAGGCGATCGATCAAGCCCGCAACGGCAACAACTCCGCTCTCGCTGACATCCTTCGGGCCGGACATCCCCGCCTCGTCGCCTATTTCTCCGGCGCCGGCCCCCAGCGAGCCGACGCCGAAGACCTGGCCGCTCACACCCTCGAAGCCGTCGTCACGTCAATCCACCGACTCAAGAACCCCCACGCCTTCGAGGGTTGGTTCTGGCAGATAGCTCGCTATTCATTCCGCGGTTGGATTCGGAAAACCCGTCGACCGGACCGATTTGAGCCAACCTACATCCCCGAGCGGAACGCCGAGGACACCGTCGAGTTGAGCGATGAGCACACGCAGATCCGCCAGGCACTCGCCGCCCTAAGTCCCAAAGACCGCAGCCTGTTATGGCTCCGCGACGTCGAGGACCTGTCGTATGAGGAGATCGGTGGGCGCCTCGGTTCCGCAGTCGGAACCGTGCGAGTCGCCTGCCACCGAGCCCGCAAACGCCTCGAAGAGGCGTACGCTGCGCTGGACCAAGATGCGTGAAATCACTTCGCCAACCAACCCCCTCATCAAGTCGATTGTTCGTCTGCGCGATCGCCACCGACGCGACGATACGCACATGTTCATCATCGAAGGCTTCGACGAGTTGGATCGCGCCCGTTTACGACCTGACCTGGTCATCGATACGGTTCTCACTTCCCAAGGCGAGTCGTACACACCTCTGGCCAACGAAGAGATCATCTCGGTCACAGATGCCGTTTTCGAGAAAGTGGCCGTGCGAGGTCCGGCCGCCAGACTTCTCGCTGTCGCCCGACAGTTCGACACGTCGCTCGCCGCGCTACCTCACACAAACGATCTCGTCCTCATTGCTGAGGGCATCGAGAAGCCGGGCAACCTTGGAACGATGCTCCGCACCGCTGACGCCGTCGGGGCGGCGGTTGTCGTCTGCGACCCGCTTGTCGACGTTTTCAACCCGTCGGTGGTCCGGGCATCACTCGGTTGTCTTTTTTCCGTTCCAATTGCCACTGGGTCAGTAAATGAAATCGTGGCCTGGGCGTCCGGTCACACGACTGTGGTGGCTACGCCTGAGGCACCTCGGACCCTTTTTGAGCTCGACCTAACCGGACCGACTGCCGTGGTCATCGGATCGGAGCACAGCGGAGTTTCGGCGGCATGGAAGCGCTCCGCCAACGTGCTTTGTTCGATACCGATGGCCGGCCACGCCGACAGCTTGAACGCGGCTACCTCGGCGGCGGTGATGCTGTACGAAGCGGTTCGCCAGCGCCAATTGCCGAAGAATCGTTGAATCGAACACATGTTCGGGCTAGGCTCTCTCCCCGCCACCGAAGGGGACGCCGAGCCAGTGGATCTACTGCAGCGAAGTTTCGACGACCTGGGCGCC
Source organism: Acidimicrobiia bacterium (assembly GCA_029881355.1). GTDB lineage: Bacteria > Actinomycetota > Acidimicrobiia > Spongiisociales > JAENVV01 > JAENVV01. The sequence continues at coordinate 30,231 of JAOUMT010000002.1, forward strand.
CCCCTGGCCGCAGTTCCCTTTTGTGTATTCGACGTTGAGACCACGGGAGGGTCGCCAACCACCGATTCGCTCACGGAGATTGGGGCGGTCAAGTACCTTGGTGGCGAGGTCATCGGTGAGTTCCAAACCCTCATCAACCCGGGCCGGGAGATCCCACCGTTCATTACGATCCTCACCGGGATCACTCACGCGATGGTCGTCGAGGCACCCCGGGTCGAAACCGTCCTCCCTTCTTTCCTTGAGTTCATCGGCGAGTCGGTCCTGGTTGGCCATAACGTCCGCTTCGACATCGGCTTCCTCAACGCGGCGGCGCTCCAGTGTGGGTATAGCCGCGTTACAAATCGGTCGATCGACACGCTCGGGTTGGCCAGGCGGCTGGTTCGCAACGAGATACGAAACCTGAAGCTCGAATCGTTGGCCGCCCACTTCCGGTCGCCGGTGAAACCAACCCACCGCGCCCTCGAAGACGCCAGGGCGACCGGCCATGTATTGCACGCGCTTCTCGAACGGGCAGGCACCTTGGGGGTGACGGCGCTTGAAGACCTCCTCCAGTTGCCGACGGCCCGCGGTTCGACGAACTATCCGAAGATGCGTTTGGCCGATGAACTTCCCAGGCGGCCGGGTGTCTATCTATTTAAGGATCGCCAGGACAACGTCATCTACGTGGGGAAGGCCAAGAACCTTCGCACCCGGGTCCGGTCCTATTTCTACGGAGACACCAGACGGTCGATCGCGAATCTGCTGAATGAACTCGACTCGATCGAAGGGCGAGTGTGCGAGACCGAACTTGAGGCCTCGATCACGGAACTTCGACTTATCCACACGTTTCGACCTCGATACAACCGCCGCTCCAAGCCCCCCAAGGCAAGCCACTGGGTGAAGCTGACCAAAGAAGAGTTTCCTCGACTGTCGCTCGTTCGGACCCTGCGCGACGACGGCCTCGCCTACCTCGGTCCGTTCCGGAGCCGCAAGGCAGCCGAGCTCGTCATGACGGCGATTTGGGATGCCGTCCCCATCAGACGATGCCTGACGAAACCCGGCAGCCGCTCGGCGGCCTGCGCGTTCGCGCAGCTCGGGGTGGCTCGCTGCCCATGTGATGGCAGCCTGACTGCCGACGAATACGGCAACGTTATCCGGCAGTTCATGAGCGCACTCAACGGAGACCCCGCCCTTCTGCTGACGCCGATCCGGCACAAGATGGTCGACCTCGCAGCCTCCCAACGATACGAGGAAGCAGGCTGGATGCGGGATCGCTACCGGGCGCTCGCCCGTGCCATGGACCGAAGGTTCGCCTGGCAATCGATGCTTTCGGCCGGAGCAATACGCGCCGAACACGGCCACGAAGGCGCGTTCATCGAGGATGGGCGTTTCGTCATGGGATGGCTGGTACCCCATCAGCCGCTCCTGCCGGTCGACGCCGAGTCCCCGTCAAGAACCGTGGCCGACAGCGTCCCCCCGTCGGTTCTGGCCGCCGAAGAAGCCCATCTGATCTGGTCATGGCTATCGCAGTTCGATACAGCCATCATCCACACTTCCCATCCGTTTCATCGCCCGGCCCAGGTTCCGGAACTGGCCGCCTAGCCATCCCACCAGTCCCTCCTACGTCGGGGTGAACCTCCCGGGCCGACGCCGACCCGCCGGGCGGCTCAGGCGATAACATGGCCGGATGCGTTTTATCGTTCGTGACGGCACCGATCCGATCGCCATTGCCGACTCAACCATGCTGGCGGCGATGGGAATGCCAGGCGGAGGGGTTCTGGCCGTGGGTGACAGCCACATACGCGTCAAGGCCGGGCGGGTCGGGGAATCCTCGGCTCTGTCCGTAGGCGAACTCGCCAGATCGAATGCCGGCATTACCCTCGGTTCAACCGTCGATGGCACCCGAGCGATATTGACGAGCGCTCAAGAAGTTTGGTTGTCCGAACCGGTCTCGGGCGACCTGGTTCGATCACTTGCATCGCATCCGGTTACCACCGGCGACCGACTCGCGATTGATGGCAAACTCGTCACCGTCGAAAACGTGAGCCCCCAGAATGCCGGCATTATCAGCGCCGGTACCCGGTTCCAGGCCGGCGACACCCAGCTGACCCCCGCCCGCGTACCGACCGTCACCACCGATCCGTCCAAACCTGCCGCTCCCACGACGGCCGAGGCCCTCCTGGCAGGCCTCGACACCGAGCGAGACCTTCTCACCGGGTGGCTCTCGCTCCTGACCGGCCACGGCGACCTTCCTACTGCGTGGGGCCTGCCGTCGGTGGCAGGCGTCGTGCTCGAAGGACCCCACGGATGTGGAAAATCCGAGTTGGTAGCTGCGGCCGCCCATGACGCCGGTTGTAGCGTCAAGGCGATCGATCTCAATCTCATTTTCAAACCGGCCCGACTCCTGGATCTGCTCGAATCTGCCGTCAAGACCGCTCCGGCCTCGACCGTCATCTACGTCGATCGGTTCGAAGCGGTCGCCGGGGAAGAAGGCCTCACTCCGTTCAAGACCCAGGTGGCCGCCATCATGCGTTGGTTTCTCGACGCAGTCGCCGAACGTCCAACCATTGCCTGCGTCGTAGGTATCACTTCGCACACCTCGGTTGAGGCCCTGCAGTCGCCGCTGCTCCCGCGCACGCTTCAGGTACCGCCACCGGACGCCCGGAGACGGACCTTGCTCTTCGAAGCTGCCCTGGCCAAAGTACCGACCGACGAGATCGACTACCCACAACTCGCCGGGAGGAGCGCCGGGTTCTCCGGCGCCGACATTCTCGGTGCGGTGCTGCAAGCGTCGACCGAAGTTGCCAGACTCGGCGAGCCGCTCACCACCGAGCGAGTGGCCGCCGCCATCGACGCCACTACTCCGTCGCTGGGATCGGTCGGTTCCGGCGAAGTTCCCTCTTACGGGTTCGAACGGGTGGCAGGGCTCAAAGACGTCAAGCAACGACTCACCGAAGCTGTCATCTGGCCGATGACCCAACCCGAACGGTTCCGAAAACTCGGAATCGAGCCACCGCGGGGGATTCTTCTCTACGGCCCGCCAGGAACCGGTAAAACGTTCGTCGTTCGAGCACTCGCTCACGAGGCCGGCGCCGCCTTCTTCCCGATCAAAGGAGCTGAACTCCTCGACAAGTTCGTCGGCGAATCGGAACGCGGCGTGCGCGAGGTATTCGCAAGAGCCCGGGCGGCCGCACCGTCGCTCATGTTTTTCGACGAAATCGACGCTTTGGCTCCGGTCCGAGGCACCTCGTCGTCGTCGGTAACCGACTCGGTCGTCGCTGCCCTCCTGACCGAACTTGACGGCTTCGGTGGACGAGGCGACGTCGTGGTGATCGGAGCGACCAATCGCAAGGATCTCATCGATCCTGCCCTCCTGCGTTCTGGCCGGTTCGAGGTGCACATCGAACTCGGCCTCCCCGAGATAGAAGCCCGTCGGGCACTCTTGAATATCGTTGACGTTCCCTTCAGCAAGGACGTCGACTTGGATCAGATCGCTGCCGACACGGACGGTTTGTCGTTTGCCGACATGACAGGCATGTTGCGCGAAGCCGCGCTGAACACGCTCAGAAGCGACGACCATGCCCTCACCGTCGGCCCGGAGCACATCGAACAAGCCCTCAAGCGGTTCCTCAACCGCTGACCGCGTTGATGGCTTCCTGAAGCGAGAACACCCCCTCGTATAGGGCTTTGCCGACCACCACACCGGAGGCGCCACATCCGGCCAGCGCCACCAGGTCGGCAAGCGAACCCACTCCCCCGGACCCGATCACCCCGGCGTTCCCAGCTTGTTCAACGGCGGATCTGGTGAGCCCCAGGTCGGGGCCGGCCATGGTTCCGTCTTGGGAGATTCCTGTGGTCAGAATCCATCCGACGCCGGTCGCGGCTACCCCGGCGATCACCTCCAGGTACGGACGCCCCGCGTCGAGCCAGCCGGACCCGGTGGCCAGACCGGCCTTGACATCAACTGCCGCAACCATCCGATCGGCCCCGTAGGCACCAACCAACTCCGCCAGCACCTCGGGCTGCCACACGGCCACTGATCCCAGCACCACTCGCTGTGCCCCGGCCTCGATCACCCGACGAGCGGCCTGCACGGAGCGCACGCCTCCGCCGATTTGAAAGGGCACGTTGGTCGACGCGATCTGCTCCACCAAACCAAGGGAAGGCGATCCAAGGCGAGCACCCTCCAGATCTACGACATGCACCAGGCTCGCTCCGGCGGCTGCCCAGGAGCGGGCCGCTTCTGCCGGAGCAGAGCCATAGGTGGTCGACTGGCGGTAATCGCCCTTCAGAAGACGGACGACCTGACCATCGAGAACGTCGACGGCGGGGATGATCTGCATGGGTAACCTCAACTTGCCAAGCGGTTTTAGTGTTGTAGCATGTTACAACACTAAATCGCGATCAAACCGGATGCGTTATGACAACAGATGATTGGAGAACTGAAACCGTACTCGCCCTGAGCGAGGCGATCGCCTCGCTCGACGACGCCAACGAAGTTGCCGGGCTGCTGCGCGACCTCTGTACCCGGCGCGAAATCACCGAGATGGCCAGTCGATGGCAGATCGTTCGCTTGCTCGATTCCGGTCTCTCCTACCGCGACATCGCCCAGCAGACCGGTGCGTCTACCGCCACGGTAACGCGGGTCAGTCAGTGGCTCAATCACGGAACCGGGGGTTATCAGATGACCCTCGCTCGCATAAAGGAACAATCATGACCCGGACGCTGCGACTGGCCATACCCAACAAGGGCCGCCTGCGAGACACGACTTCCTCGTTGCTGTCTGATGCCGGGCTCGACTTCGAGAAGTCGGATCGCACCCTTTCGGTTTCGGTACGAAACGTTGATCTGGATCTCCTCTTCGTCCGGACGGAAGACATCGCCGAACTCGTCTCGGACGGCACGGCCGACTTGGGGATAACCGGGCAGGACCTTCTGGCCGAAAACGGCGTTGACCTTCCAGTGCTCGCCGAACTCGGATACGGACATTGCCGGCTGGTAGCCGCCGTGCCGAAGGCGTCACTCGCCGAAAAGCTGGAGGATCTCGCCGGGACCCGGGTGGCCACTGCCCACCCCAACGCCACCCGGCGTATCTTCGAAGAGCGCGGCATCGCCGCCGACATCGTCACGCTACGGGGGTCGGTGGAAGTGGCACCAAAACTGGGCGTTGCCGATGCGATCGTCGACCTTGTATCGACGGGTTCGACCATGCTCGTGAATGGCCTTCGGCAACTGGATACGATCCTCGTGTCTCAAGCCGTTCTTATCGGCTCCCAGACTTCCCTCGACTCACGATCAACCGAAGCGGACGCCGTGGTGACCGCACTGACCGCCGTGACGGAAGGCCGCCGCAAGCGGTACTTGCTCCTCAACGCCCCGTCTAGCTCAGTGGGTGCCATACAGAGGATCATCCCGGGGTTGGGCGCACCCACCGTTGTCCCACTCGCTGACGACACGATGGTGGCGGTGCATTCGGTCGTCGATGCCGGTTCGATTTGGAACCTGCTCCCGGACCTGAAGGCGGCCGGCGCCCGCGACATTCTTGTTTTGCGTATAGAACAACTCATCCCGTAAGGAAGCCGAACTCATGCCACGTATTGCAACCATTGAACGCACCACCCTCGAGACCAAGGTTTCGGTCACCGTCAACCTGGACGGGACCGGTGTCACCACCGTGACAACCGGAGTCGGCTTCTTCGACCACCTGCTTACTTCGCTGGGTCACCACAGCCTCTTCGACCTGTCCATCTCGTGCGAAGGAGACCTGCACATCGACGACCACCACAGCGTCGAAGACACGATGCTGGTACTCGGAGAGGCCTTTGCGACCGCTCTCGGCGAACGGACCGGTATCTCGCGCTACGGCAACGCCACGGTCCCCATGGACGAAGCACTCGGAACGTGTGCCATCGACGTGGGCGGGCGACCCTTCTCGTCGATCCGGGCGACCCTCCAGGGTCCCAGCATAGGGAACTTCACCACACAGAACTTTGAACATGGACTCGAAGCTCTCGCCCGCACCGGAGGGTTCACATTGCACCTCACCGCCACCGGTAATAACGATCACCATGTTGCCGAGGCAGGTATCAAATCTGTGGCGCGGGCGTTGCGAATGGCAGTCGCCGTCGACGATCGTCGGGTCGGAATCGCCTCGACCAAAGGGACCACGTGACGACGATCGCCGTCATCGATCACGGGGCCGGCAACCTGGTGTCGATCGCCCAAAGCTTGGCGCGGGTTGGGGCGGACGTCATCGTCGCTAGCGAGCCATCGGACATCGCCAAAGCCGACGGACTGGTGCTTCCGGGCGTCGGAACCACGGGTGGCGTCATGCACGGGATCGATGAGGCCGGGTTCCGGCCGGCGATTACACAGTGGGATCGACCCCTGCTCGGCATATGTGTCGGCTTGCAGGTGTTGTTTGAGTCCTCTCACGAGGATGACGCCAAGTGCTTCGGATTTGTTCCCGGATCCGTCGAGCGACTCCGGGACGCCCCTCGACTCCCCCACATCGGATGGAATGACGTGTCCATGAACCATGACCCCCTATTCGCCGATATCGGACCTGAGGCGACGTTCTATTTCGTCCACTCGTACGCCCCCCGGCCGTCCACGAGCGACACTGTGATCGGCACGAGCACCTACGGCGAAACGTTCGTTTCGGCAGTTCGCTCTGGCCGTCGGGTCGGCACTCAGTTTCATCCAGAACGGTCCGGCAACAACGGTCTCCAGTTGCTTGCCAACTTCGTGGCGATGGCTGCATGACCCTGCGAACTCGGATCATTCCTTGCTTGGACGTCAAAGACGGTCGCGTCGTAAAAGGCGTGAACTTCGTAAACCTCGCCGACGCGGGAGATCCGGTGGAACTGGCGACTCGTTACGCCGACGAAGGTGCCGACGAGATTTGCTATCTCGACATTTCCGCTTCGCCAGAGGGACGCGGCACGTTGCTCGATGTGGTCCGTCGGACCGCTTCCAATGTCTTCGTACCGCTCACCGTCGGAGGTGGGGTCAGAACCGCCGACGACATGCGAGCCGTGTTGCGGGCGGGCGCCGACAAGGTCGCGGTCAACACCGCCGCAGTTGCCGACCCCTCCCTCCTGGAATCGTGCGCAACCCGCTTTGGCCGACAATGCGTAGTCATCGCAATCGACACCAAGCGACGCGATGGCTGGTTCGAGGTCGTCGTCAATGGAGGTCGCCGACCCACCGGCATCGACGCGATCGACTGGGCGCGCCAGGCCACCAAACTCGGCGCTGGTGAGATCCTCCTCACGTCGATGGACGCTGACGGGACCAAGGCGGGATTCGATCTCGCAGTCACCAGAGCGGTAACCGCCGCAGTCGACGTTCCAGTCATCGCTTCGGGTGGCGCCGGAACCGTGGATCACTGCATCGATGTGGTCCTCGAAGCCGACGCCAGCGCCGTTCTGGCAGCTTCCATCTTTCACCGGCGCGAAATCGAGATCTCATCGCTCAAGTCGGCGATGGCGGCCGCCGGAATCCCCGTGCGGGAACTGGTCTGATGGTCACCTTCAACGCAGAAGGCCTGATACCCGCCACCATCCAGAATGCCGACACTGGCCAGGTGCTCATGATGGCCTGGATGAACGAGGAATCACTCGATGCAACCCGGACGAGCGGTTTGGTCACCTTCTGGTCGCGCAGCCGCCAAGAGCTGTGGCAGAAAGGTGCGACGTCTGGCAACGAGCTGCGGCTGGTAGAACTGCATCCGGACTGCGATGGCGATGCCCTACTGGTTCTCGCCCGACCGGCGGGACCGGCTTGTCACAACGGGACCACATCGTGCTTCGACAATTCCCCTCCCCCCGACTTCTCTGAGTTCGGCCACCTATGGGCCACTATCAGCGAACGGATCAAAACCCGGCCGAACGGTTCATACACGACGACCCTCGCCGACGACCACGACCTGGCAGCCCGCAAAGTTCTTGAAGAGGCCGGCGAAGTCTCCTTCGCCTCCAAGGATCTGGACGCCGGACGTGGAGACAAACAGCGACTCATCGAAGAGATGGCCGATCTGGTCTATCACACGCTGGCGCTGGCAGCCGCCCAGGAAATCTCGGTTGTTGAAATCGGCGCAGAGCTGAATCGACGCAGCTAGCCGAGGAGCCCGGGAAGCACCCGCAACAACTCAGGTGGCCCCTGAACGAGCATCGTCGTGATCACCGTTTCGGACCACCGGGCCATCTCGTCCCGGACCTTCTCTGGCGGTCCGACGAGCGCGACATCTTCGACCATGGCCAGAGGAATCGAGGCGATTGCCTCCGCTTTCCTCCCCTCGAGGTACAGATCCTGGATGCGATGCGCCTCAGCCTCGTACCCCATCCTGGCTACCACGTCGAAGTGGAAGTTGGCCCCTTTGGCACCCATTCCCCCGACATAGAGCGCCAGCATCGGACGGATTACGTTTGCGGCTTGCTCCGGGTCGGGGTTGATGATCACCGGGACCGGACAGGCCACCTCAAAATCAGCCAGCGTTCGGCGAGCGCCAGGTCGAGCGAAACCGTCCGCCAACGCGTTCCGGTAAAACTCGTCTGACCTTGGCGAAAACCAGAAAGGCAGCCAACCATCGGCTATCTCGGCGGCCAGAGCCACATTCTTCGGACCCTCTGCCGCCAGGAAGATCGGTAACTCCGGTCGCCGCGGGTGAATCGTGACTTTGAGCGGTTTACCGAGGCCACTGCCACCCTCGAGCGGCAGTTGATAATGCTCACCGGCGAAGGCAACCGGACCTTCACGGGCGATCACCTGCCGGACGATGTCGATGTACTCACGGGTCCTCGCCAACGGCTTCGGATACGGTTGGCCGTACCAGCCTTCGACGACCTGCGGGCCAGAGACTCCGAGCCCGAGCACGAACCTCCCCTGCGAAAGATGGTCCATCGTCATGGCGGCCATCGCCGTCGCCGTCGGAGTCCTGGCCGCCATCTGCATGATGGCAGTCCCCAGCCGCATCGTCTTGGTGTTCGATCCCCACCAGGCGAGCGGGGTCAGCGCGTCCGATCCGTATGCTTCGGCCGTCCACACGCTGTCGTAGCCAAGGTCTTCGGCCTCGGTCAGCAGCTCAGTCATTCCGGTAGGTGGCTGCGCACTCCAGTAGCCGATCGACAAACCCAACTTCATCGTATTAGCCCTTATCGCTGGTGGTTTATCGAGGCTAGCCGCCCGCGATTAGGCTGCCGAACATGGGGAACGAATTCACGTGGGGCGTCGCGACATCCGCCTATCAAATCGAAGGTGGTCGCTTCGAAGACGGGAAGGTTGATTCGATCTGGGACACCTTCTCCGACAAGGGTCAGCTCCCGGAATCGGGTGATGTGGCGTGCGACCATTATCACCGCTACCCCGACGATATCGCCCTCATGTCGCAGCTCGGGGTCGATGCCTATCGGATGTCGATCGCCTGGACCAGGGTCGTGGACAACTCTGGGCGGGTCAATCCTGCGGGTTTGGCGTTCTATGACGGGATCATCGATGCCCTCCTCGCAGCCGGCATCTCCCCGTGGATAACCATCTATCACTGGGACCTTCCTCAGTCGCTTGAGGACGCGGGCGGATGGCCCGATCGCCACACCATTGACGCCTTTGACCACTACACCAACATCGTGAGCAACCACTTCGGCAATCGGGTCAAGAACTGGATCACCATCAATGAACCCTGGGTAGCGGCGATGCTCGGTTATCGCGAGGGGGTGTTCGCTCCCGGCCGAACCTCGATGGCCGATGCCCTCGCCGCCGGCCACCACTTGCTGCTCGCCCATGGACGGGCCGTCGCCACTATTCGCGCCAACGTGCCGGATGCTCGGGTTGGGATCGCCCTGGATTGTCGACCGAGTCGACCCGCCAGCGCAAACGAAGCGGACGTTGCAGCCAACCGGCACTTCGACGGTTTCAGGAATCGGTGGTTTTTCGATCCCGTATTCGGGCTCGGATACCCTCAGGACATGTTGAATGCCTATGCGACTGCCGGGTATCTCCCATCGACCCGTCCGGACTGGCTCAAGGATGGCGACCTCGAAACGATTGCCGCCGATATCGACTTTCTCGGGCTCAACTATTACACCTCCCAGACGATCGCTGCCGGCGGCGAAGAGGTGGAGACGGCCACCATCCAACCAGGTCCGAATCCGCCCGCCGGCTACACGGACATGGGATGGGCGATCACGCCCGACGGTCTCCGCCAATACCTGGGCCATCTCAACGACACGTACGCGCCGCCCTCGATCATCATCACCGAGAACGGCGCCAGTTTCGCAGACGCGCCCGGGCCGGATGGTCAGGTCCGAGATCTGCGCCGCCAACGATATCTCGAATCACATATCGAGGCGATCGACCAAGCCATCAGGGAGGGAGTAGCGGTCGATGGGTATTTCTTGTGGAGCTTCCTCGACAACCTCGAATGGACGTCGGGCTATGCCCAGCGTTTCGGAATCGTGCACGTTGATCACACCAGCCAGACCCGCACCCGCAAAGAGTCGTTTGACTGGTATCGCCGCCGGATCAGCCGTCCGCGCTAGACCGACGCACGATCCTTCACCGCCACCCTGCGACGATCAGCGAAGCCTGGCTGGGGTTCCTGAATACTTACGGACGACCCGACACTCACTCGGAAACATCCCTGAAGGCTGCGCGAACCGGTCCCCATCGTTGACTACCCTGCGTCCCGTCTGATGCCGATTGCCACCATTCCCTCCGAGGGACTCACCAGCGAGCAAGTTGCCGAGCGCTTCGCATCAGGCAAACGCAACGTGCGCCCGTCTGGGCCCGATCGTACGACTTCGGACATCATCAAAGCGAACACGCTCACGCGCTTCAATCTCTTGATCGCCGTACTCGTCGTCGTAATCGTCTTCGTAGCACCAATACAAGATGCCCTGTTCGGCCTCGTCATGGTTATCAACTCAGTGATAGGCATCGTCCAGGAACTCCGTGCCAAGATCACTTTGGACCGTCTTCGCCTCATCGAAGCACCGCATGTTCGCGTTATCCGGGATGGAATCGAGACCTCGGTTCCCGTCGAAGACGTGGTCGAGGACGACACGGTTGTGTTGCATTCGGGTGACCAGGTGGTCGTGGATGGCACCGTAAGTAGCAGCCACGGACTCGAGATAGACGAGAGCCTCCTGACAGGTGAAGCCGATGCGGTACCAAAAGAGCCTGGCAATTGGGCGAGGTCAGGCAGTTTCGTGGTTGCCGGCTCGGGTCACATGATCGCCGAACGGGTCGGCGCAGCGTCTTTTGCGGCTCAACTGGCCGTCGAGGCTCGCAAATTCACGCTCGTCAACTCTGAGATCCGGTCGGGAATCGACACCGTGTTGACGATCATCGGCTGGATGCTCATTCCGATCGGGTCGATCCTCGTGATCGGTCAGCTCACGCAAGGATTCGCACAAGCTGCAACTGGTGCGGTTGCCGGCATGGTTGCGATGATTCCCCAGGGTCTGGTTTTGCTGACGTCAGTTGCATTCGCCGTTGCGGTAGTGCGCCTCGGACGCCATCGGGTCCTGGTGCAGGAGCTTCCTGCAGTCGAAACCCTGGCGAGAGTCGACGTGGTCTGCTTCGACAAAACCGGAACCCTGACTGAGGGCACCTTGCGACTGATCGCCACCCAGTTGATATCGGGAGACAAGGACACCGTTCGCCAGGCACTCGGCGCACTATCTCGCGTCGAGGACGAACCCAACGCCACCGCCCAGCTACTGGTTGGTGCGACTTCGGACCCGGGCTGGCGACTTGCGCGGTCAGTGGCTTTCTCCTCGGCCCGGAAATGGTCCGCGGCGAGTTTTCACCAACGCGGCACTTGGGTCTTGGGTGCCCCGGACGTCGTTGCACCCCTCACGAAGAGTCTCGCCGCCACCGTCGCCAAGCACGCCAAGGCCGGGCGACGAGTGATCGCCCTCGCCTACACGGATGCGCTGCTGACTGGCGCCGACCTGCCACCGGGGCTAGCCACCTGGGCTCTGGTGATCGTTGGTGACACGGTGCGGCCCGATGCCGAAGCGGCCCTGGCTTATTTTGCCGAACAAAGTGTCGCGGTCAAAGTGATCTCGGGGGACGACCCGAGGACAGTCGCAGCAATCGCCCATGCCGCCGGCGTGGCCGGTTCCAACCGGGTAGTGGACGGACGACGACTCCCAACGGACCCCGCCCGTCTCCAGGCAATCGCTGAACGGGGGGTGGTCTTTGGTCGGATCACGCCGCACCAAAAACGGGACCTGGTTCAAGCGCTCCAGGCCAAAGGACACACGGTGGCGATGACCGGGGATGGCGTCAACGACGTGCTGGCACTTAAAGAGGCAGATATCGGAGTGGCTATGGGTGGGGGTAGTGCCGCGTCACGGGCGGTATCTCAACTCGTCCTACTCGACGGTACTTTCGACGCGCTACCTCAGGTGGTTGCAGAAGGACGCCGGATCATCGGGAACATCGAACGAGTCTCCAACCTTTTTTTGACGAAAACGGTGTATGCCATGGCCCTGGCAGTTTCAACTGCCTTTGCACAAGTCGCGTTTCCATTTCTACCCCGGCAACTCAGCCTGGTCGGTGCCCTCACCATCGGGATTCCGGGTTTCTTTCTGGCCCTCCAACCCTCATCTACGCCGGTCCGGCCCGGGTTCCTCCTCCGGGCGTTCCGCTTCGCCATCCCCACCGGCCTCATCGCCGCGGCAGCCACCTACGGGGCCTACGGGCTAGCTCGTAGTCAGGGAGTTGGACTCGCCGAAGCACGCACAACCGCAACGCTGGTGCTCGTGGCAGTCAGCCTGTTTGCCCTGCTCGTCGTAAGCCGGCCTCTGACCACCGCCCGCCAGGTGCTCGTTATGGCCATGACCTTCGTATTTGTCCTGACGGTCGCCTTCGAACCCCCACGGGTTTTCTACGAATTGCCACTGCCGTCGGCCATCGTCATTTGGGCATCTGTGGGAATTGCTGCAGCAACCGGCACGGTGATGTACGCCGCCTGGCAGTTGTCAGGTTGGATCCTCCAGGGCGGGGTGCACTCCTTCGTGGAAGCCGCGGTGAGGACGTTCACCCGCAAACCGATCGATTATGAGAGCTAGGACTCAAAGGCTCATTCTGGTGCTCGGGGTGATCGCCGGTGGGTGCATCGCCGAGCCTCTGGATCAATCCCCACTCAACACGTACCCTCCGCCCGGTTCGATCCCCTTTTCCGTGACCACCATTGCCGCCAGCCCCCCAACTTCGGGCGGCGGCGATGCGGTCGACAGCTCAGTCGACGTAATCACCCTTGCCAAAGATCGTCCGTTCGCCGGGCGGTTTCGCTATGACGTGTACGGCCCCGACTCAGCACTCAACACGCCGGTGGTCATACTCGTGCATGACCTCGGCGGTGTCGCCGAAGTGGCCCACCTCGCCCGAGTTCTGGCCGAAACCCGCATCGTGATCGTCCCCCACTACGACAGTCCCGTGCGCGGTGGACGTTTCCCGGACCCCATGTCCGCTACCGCGTGTGCCCTGGCCATGGCCTCCGAATCCGACGTATACGGCGCCAATCCAACCGACGTGGCTGTTCTCGGCGTCGGGTTCGGAGCTTTGGCAGGGTTCATCGTCGCGAATACCGGCGAGCTCTACCTCCCGGCAGAGTGCGAATACGACGAGATGGCCGCGCCGGAGCGGTTGGTTGCCCTTGGCGGAAGTTGGAGTCCTGACGCTCTCGCCAACGACTCATTCGACGCGATGGCCACGTTCATGGGGGGTACTCCTCAGCAAGTACCGGCCACCTGGGCGCTGCTCGACCCAGCCCAATACGGCTCGCCGACTCCCATCGAGATAACCCTCATCCGCGGCGCCCACGATCTCGACGGCTCGGTCACCGACGGGTTCGCAGGGCAGCTGCTCGCCAAGGGATGGCCGGTGGTCGCCGGCATCATCGCCGGGCACACGAGCCGGAGTGCCCTATCTGGTGCTGAAGCAGAAATCGCCGGCTACCTGGAGCCCTAGTCGAGCCTGTCGTTCTTCCCGATCACGACAATGCCATTGTCCGACACGGTGAACCGCTCGCGATCTGCGTCAAGATCAACGCCAATCTCCATGTTGGCAGGCACCCGAACGTTCTTGTCGATGATGGCATTGCGGATGATGGCCCCCCGACCAATATCGACGTTCTCAAGAAGGATCGAGCCCTGAATGTCGGCGTATGAGTTCACTCGAACCAGCGGCGAGAGTATCGATTGCACGACGTGCCCGCCGGAGACGACCGATCCCGACGACACCATCGAATTGATCGCCTCACCACGCCGCTCCTCCTCGTTGTGAATGAATTTGGCCGGCGGATATGTCGGTTGCCACGTCCGGATCGGCCATTCGGCGTTGTACAGGTCGAAGACCGGATCAAGTGAGATCAAGTCCATCGACGCCTCGTAATAGGAGTCAATCGTTCCAACATCGCGCCAGTACCCCACCTCACGAGGACTCTGACCCGGCACGTTGTTATCGGCATAGTCGTATACGTAGGCGTCGCCTTCTCCAACCAATGTCGGAATAATGTTTCCGCCGAGGTCATGACGCGAATCTTCGAGTTCAGCGTCGGCCCTGATCACCCGTTCAAGGACGTCGGCCTTGAAGATATAGCTGCCCATCGAAGCAAAGGCCTTGGTGGGGTCACCGGGCAGCGGCGGCGGCACGGCTGGCTTCTCCACGAACGCCCGGATGCGTCCGCCGGCGTCAGAATCGATCACCCCGAATTCGGTGGCATCGGCGACCGGGACCTGGATGCCGGCGACCGTTACCCCTGCGCCCGATGCGATATGGGCGTCGAGCATCTGGCGAGGGTCCATCCGATAGATGTGGTCAGCGCCGAAGACGATCACATGTTCGGGCCGCTCATCATCGAGGATGTTGAGATTCTGGAAAATGGCATCGGCAGATCCGGAATACCACTGTGGACCTCGTCGCATCTGGGCCGGTACGGCCGTGACGTAGTTCCCGAGGATCGGAGACAGTCGCCAGGTTTGGCTCAGATGCTTGTCAAGGCTGTGGCTTTTGTACTGCGTCAATACGGCAATGTGATGGAACTGGGCGTTCGTCAGGTTGGACAGTACAAAGTCAATCAGCCGGTAGTGACCACCAAAAGGTACGGCTGGTTTGGCTCTCGATCGGGTCAACGGGTGTAGACGTTTACCCTCGCCACCGGCCAGGACCATGGTCATAATTCGTGGGCTCATAGCGTGAAACTAGTCGGGTCGCTTTTTCTCTGTCAGACTGCGCGGGTGAAGAATCGACTTCTAGTGGGGCTGATCCTGGTTTTGTCCGCCTGTTCGACACAGGCAATTCCAGACGATGTCGACCCGCTCCCGGTGATTACCGCTGCCGAGTTCCAGCAACGACTCGACGGATCAACTCGACCGATGGTCGTGAACGTATGGGCATCGTGGTGTTTACCGTGCCGGGCCGAGGCGCCATTGTTACGAGAGGCTGCCCTTCATTATGAGGGTCAGGTGACGTTTATCGGGGTGGACGTTCAAGACCGACCGGCGCAAGCCGCAGCGTTCATCGCTGAATTCGGATTGGATACTTTTGATCATGTGGCAGATCCCGACCGTGCGATCCCGGCGCGGCTGGGTGGTTCGGGCGTCCCGATCACCTACTTTGTTGCCTCTGGTGGCGAAATCGTCGCCACGCACCTTGGCATCATCGACGAACGATCACTCGTGTCTGGCATCGACGCCCTCCTGGCGCTTCCGTAGTGGAATTCACGCTCCTCTGGGCGGCGCTCGCCGGCGTCGGGACGATATGGGCGACCGACCGATGGCTCAACGAAGCCGATCGTCGCTTCGACGACCTCTTGGGCGCCGCTCTCATCGGGTTGGCCGTTGGACGCCTGGCCACCATGATTGGCGATGGTTCGTATCCGTGGGAGCATCCCGGACTCATCCTCCTTGTTCGAGCGGGAGTCCACCCTGGCTGGGCCTCCGCGGCTGCCCTCGGCTGGTTGGCCGTTCGGTTCCGATCGTCGCAAATCACACTCGAAGCCATGGCGGTTCCCGCACTTATGGGTTTGAGCGGCTGGGAGGCGGGATGTGTGTTCCGATCTGCCTGTGGTGGCGTAATGGTCGGCTCGTCGGCCCTCCCGATCGGCCTCATTGCCGCGGCCGCCTTCGTAGGCGCTGCCGTGCTCGTCCACCGCTTCCCCCCTCCAACCAAAGCCGGGGCGGCTCTCCTGGCGGCCGGGGCTATCCGATCGATGAGCGAACCATTTCGCAGCGCACTGACACATTCGATTATTTGGTGGTATCTCGTGGCGATCGTTGTCGGATCGATCGTTGTGGTTCGTCAAAGAAGACATCCGGCAAGTTTTGGCACGGGGTAGAGTTACCAGAGCGACGAACAAAGAAGGTCACATGCCTGCCAGCGAAGTCTATGAGCTTCTGGACGCCATCACCCCGTCCATCAAGACTTTGATGGATGACCACCGCGAGCGCCGTGAGCACTGGTACGCCCACGAGATTGTCCCATGGGAACTGGGCCGCAACTTCAAAGCTGAACCCTGGGACGAATCCCAGTGCACGATTTCGCCAGAGGCCCGTACTTCACTGGTTTTGAACCTCCTCACCGAAGACAACCTGCCCTACTACCACAGCGAAATCGAGCTTCACTCGAAAGATCATGAACTCCTCGCCGAATGGAACCGCCAGTGGACCGCTGAAGAGGGTCAGCATGCCATCGCCCTCCGGTCGTATCTGCTGACCTCACGCAACTGCGACCCACGCGAACTAGAGGATGACCGATTGGCGACGATGACTACCGGCTATTCGACCGGTCTACCCAATCCGATCGCTCTCTTCGCCTACACGTCTGCGCAGGAACTAGCGACCCGCGTATCGCATCGCAACGCCGGACGAATCACCGACGACCCGGTTGCCTACGAAATCATGTCGCGTATCGCGGTCGACGAGAACCATCATTTCATGTTCTATCGCGGAGCCGTGGCCGCCATGCTCGCTGAGAATCCTTCGCTGGTTCTCCCCGAGATCTACCGGGTCCTTTCCAATTTTGAAATGCCAGGCGTCGGCATGCCGAAGTATATGCGCCGGGCCATCCAGATGGCCAAGGCCGGTGTGTACAACATGCGAATCCATCACGACCGGGTGCTGATTCCTCTCATCCGTGACTGGAAGATCGAGTCGCTGGAGGGCCTGACGGCGAAAGCTCAGGAATTCCAGGAGAAGATCATGGGCGTTCCTGCGCTCGCAAACCTCCAGGCCGAAAGCTTTGAAAAACGCTACGGTTTGGCGACCTGACCTGCCGCTGGTAGCTCGAACCGGACCAGTCCCCCGGGACCCTCACCGATTCCGATGGTTCCGTGGTGAGCATCAATTACCGATTTGGCGATAGCCAGGCCGAGACCCGATCCCGAATCGCTTCGCGACGGATCGCTGGTTGTGAACCGGTCAAACGCAACGAGTTCGAAGTCCGGGTCGAATCCCGGACCGTGATCGGCCACCTCGACCACACCACCTAGGCCGCCGGAAGAGACCCGAATCTGCACGGCTGAGCCGGCCGGAGCGTACCGGATGGCATTGTCAACCAGGTTTCTGATAAGCCGTCCAACGGCACTCGGATCGGCGTCGACCATCACCGGGTCAGCAGCCTCGACTTTGAGCCGCACTTTCGATGCTTCGGCGATCGTTACCAGGCTGTCGACGGTCTCGTCGGCCAGTTCGACAAGATCAATGGCCACAGGAACCACCCCGCCTGCCTCTACCCGGCCCAGGATCGATAGATCATCTACGAGACGCTCAAGAGTTCGCACGTTGCTGGCTAATCGCACCAACATGACCGACTCATCTTCGACCAGGTCATCCTGGAGCGCCTCGATTCCGGCTCGCAATCCCGAGAGCGGAGTGCGCAGATCGTGACCTACCGCTGCCAGGAAGTCGCGTCGCCCTTGATCATCACGTTCCCGCTGACGTTTGGCCGCATCCAGGTGGGTAACCATCTCATCGACGGCCCTGGCTGTCGTACCGACCTCGTCGGGCCGCGAGACATTCGTCCTGACCGAGGTATCGCCGGCGGCTACCAGCTCGGCCGTCTTGGCGATCTGGGCGAGGTCATCGGTTACCGAACCGGCCACATTGAGGGCCAACGTCAAGCCGAGAGCAACCCCGAGACCCAACTCGACGAACATCAGACGCAAATCATGGGGGGTAAGAAACATTGGCGACGCCATGACCGCTCCGAGAGCGGCGACCAGAACTGCGGATACGGCAACAATCTGGATGGTGAGCGTAATGGATGTCAACCGTTGGGCGAACCGCCTCAATACCCATCCGGCCAGGACCGTCACCAGAGTCACCGCTCCGAATATGCCGTACAGGGCAAGTCGCTCAGGAGCGGTGGGCTGCATAGCCGCCTCGCTGACGGCTACCCAGACGGTGGCGATCCCCACGGCGACGATGACGAGACGGGTCATCCTTCGAACCTGTAGCCGACGCCGCGCACGGTGATCAGTCGATCAGGCCGCTCGGGATCTCGCTCGATCTTGTGGCGGATCCGTCGCACATGAACGGTCACGGTTGATGTGTCTTGCCATTCGGCCGATGAGTGCCAAACGTGGTCAAGTAGCTGCGACCGTGAAAAAACCTGGCGAGGGGACGAGGCGAGGAACACCAACAGATCGAACTCGCGGGCGGTAAGTGTCACGATTTCACCATTGATCGTGACCTCCCGGCTGTTCGTATCGATCATCAACCCGTCAAACTCCAGAACTTCGACACCGGGG
This sequence comes from Acidimicrobiia bacterium, assembly GCA_029881355.1. Classification (GTDB taxonomy): domain Bacteria; phylum Actinomycetota; class Acidimicrobiia; order Spongiisociales; family JAENVV01; genus JAENVV01. The sequence goes on from JAOUMT010000002.1 coordinate 48,970, forward strand.
GTTGGCTCGGTGGTGGCTCGACGGAGGACCGACTTGACTCGCGCCACCAACTCGCGCGGCGAAAACGGCTTCGACACATAATCATCCGCTCCAAGCTCGAGACCGATGATGCGGTCTGCTTCTTCGGTTCGGGCCGTCAAAACAATCACCGGCACATTCGAGTTGGCTCGAAGCTCCTTGAGGATGTTCAGACCACCCACTCCAGGCAGCATGAGGTCCAGAATCAGCAGGTCAGGCAACCCGCGTCGCAACATTTCGACAGCTTCGGTCCCGGTGGATGCGGTCTCAACCCGGAACCCATCGCGCTGCAGATAGGTGGTCATGACTTCGCGTATGGTTGGCTCGTCATCGACGACCATAACTCGCGGCTGCTGGTTCATGTTGCCATCGTACGGCAGCAGCCAGCCGCCGCAACCCGTGTTCCTGGCGTGTTCACCGTTCTGTTCCCAGCCGTTCTTCTGTAGCCGGCACAGTGATACCCAACGCTTCTCACAAGGAGGACATACTTATGAGGCGAATCATGATCCTGGGCATCGCAGTTCTGATGGCGGTGGCGACAGCTGCACCGGCCTTTGCGGACAAACCGGAAAGCGGGCCGATCACCCCGGACTTCATCTATGCCGACGGCGAGTTGTACGGGACGATCCTGCAGGGCTCACTCCCATACAACGGAAAGAACAAGTCCTTCGACCTGCTGTTCCTGGTGCCAGACCAGCAACCGGTTGCTGAGGCCGCTCCTGGCCCGGGTTACAACGGCGGTCGCTGGCTTCCGACTCCGGTCACCAAGACCGCGTACTTTCCGTCGGGCCACATGATTACTTCGGCTGCCGAACTTGCGTATGCCGAGTCGATGGGCTGGGTGACGATCGGCGCACCGAATACCGAAGCGGCGTTCCTATGCCCGCTCATTCCCAACCACTGACCCATAAACAAGCAAACGAGGGCTGGTCCGGCAACATGCCGGACCAGCCCTCGTTTTGAGGTTTCTACACTCCCGGTGTGCCACACATTGAAATTCTCGGGGCTTCGGTCCGATTTGGACTCGTGCCAATCCTGTCGGACATCTCCCTGTCGCTGGGAGCAGGGGAAGTCGCCTGGCTCCGGGGGCCCAACGGCGCCGGGAAGTCAACGCTTCTCCGACTCATGGCCGGACTCGTCCGCCCGTCCAGCGGACAAGTACAAGTATTCGGCCAAACCCCCGACCCGTCGACGAGAAAGCGAACGGGTCTCGTGGCCCATCACCCGGCGTTGTACGACGAACTCACCCTTGAAGAAAACCTGGCCTTCTTCGCCGATCTGACCGCCACACCTCATCTCCGCGTCGATGAAGCACTCGAGGCGGTAGGTCTCGCTGGCGCGCGAACTAGAAAGGCCAGGGACTCATCGGAAGGAATGCGCCGCCGGGCCGATCTGGCCAGGCTTTTGCTTGCTGACCATGACTTGCTTCTCCTGGATGAGGCACACTCGGGTCTCGATCGCCAGGCCGGCGGCCTCGTCGAGGCGTTGGTCGAGCGCACCGTTGGTAGGGGCGGAGCCTGCGTGCTGGTGTCGCACGCCACCGAGATAGCGTTTGCCACCAGGGCCATCGAGCTTAACGAAGGGAGCCTTCTGTGACCTTTCGACGCCAGGCCCTCGTCATTTTTCGTCGCGATTTACGAATTGAAGGTCGCACCGGCGAAGCGCTGCTGATCACGCTTCCGTTCGGACTCGCAG
>JAOUMT010000252.1 GCA_029881355.1 Acidimicrobiia bacterium
GGCTGGCGGTGGCCTTCGTGTCCATTCTTATACACGAGTTTGGTCACGCGTTCATGGTTCGCCGCAAAGGCGCCATCCTCAATCACATCATGCTGTATGGGCTCGGTGGCGTGACGGTTTGGAATGAGCAGTACGGGTCTTCGGTTGGTTGGAAGGACCGGATTCTCATATCGGCCGCCGGGCCGATAACCGGCATCGCCTCTGGCCTGGTGGTTTTTGCCGGTATCCGGTTCGGCTTGTTCGGAGAGGTCATGCAGTCAGTGATCACGGTTCCGTGGCGGGTTGGACTGGGCCTGTGGGCGTTTCAGGGAGCCTGGGGTTCGTTTGCCGTTGCCAGCCTGGTGTGGGTGGGCCTGATGTGGGGCCTCATCAATCTTTTGCCGATTGGCGGACTCGATGGATCGCACATCCTCGGCGAGATTCTTGAGCGCCGGAATCCACGCGACGGGAGAAAAACGGCGGCCTGGGTGGGCATCATCGTGGCTACCGCGGCGGCCGTCTATGCAATTGTTGTTTGGCGGTCATGGTTCATCGCGTTTGTTTTCGCCATGTTTGCCCTCAACGACTACGCCCGGGTGAACGATCAACCGCCCCCTTTCGGGAACATCCGCCAATAACCCAGCGGACTAGGCGAGTTCGGTTCGCAGCGCCCGGATCGCCCTGGCTCTATGCGAGAGACGCTGCTTTTGGGTGCGGCCCATTTCCGACAGTGTCGAGCCTTCGACCTCGAAGATCGGGTCGTACCCGAAGCCACCCGTCCCCCGCCGAACTTCGGAGATGCGTCCTCGGAGCACTCCCTCCACCACCAGTTCACGGTTGGCATCGACGTAAGCCACGGCCGTGCGGAACTCTGCCTGGCGGTCATCTCGTCCGGAGAGTTCGGCGAGCATCTTGGTAACGTTGTCTTCGTATGTGGCGTTGGGACCTGCATACCGGGCAGTGTGAACGCCTGGTCGGCCATCGAGGGCTTCGACGAAGAGCCCGGTGTCGTCACCTATCGACGGAAGACCGGTGGCGGCGAATACGGCCGCCGCCTTGAGCATCGCATTGCCGGCCAGCGTATCGGCGTCCTCGACCACATCGTCCCAATCGAGATCGGTGACCAGCTCACCAACGACCCCTTCGAGCAGTTCGGCGATCTCCAAGATCTTGTCGGGGTTCTTGGAGGCAACCACAGCCCTGGGGATCACAATCCGAGGAGTTCTTTCTGAGCTGCCGTAAGTTCGCCGATCCCGTCGGCGGCGAGATCCAACAACACGTTGAACTCGTCTCTGGTGAATGCCGCCTTTTCAGCGGTTCCTTGTACTTCGACCAAAAGGCCCCGCCCGGTCATCACGACATTCATGTCGACGTCGGCATTCACATCGTCGACGTATTCCAGGTCGAGTAACGGCGTTCCTTCGACGATCCCAACCGAGACAGCAGCGACGGAATCGATCACTGGAATTCCGGCTAGCTGACCCGATTCCACAGCTGCACTGAGGGCGTCGTGCATGGCGATGTACGCACCAGTGATCGCCGCCGTGCGGGTTCCGCCGTCGGCTTGGAGCACATCGCAGTCGACTTGAACCATGGCTTCACCCATCTTCTTCATGTTGACCACTGAACGCAATGATCTCCCTATGAGACGGGAGATTTCTTTGGACCTCCCGCCCTCATAGTTGTTGCGTCGAATCCGGTCACCCGATGATCCGGGCAGCATGCCGTATTCGGCGGTGACCCATCCGGCTCCAGATCCTTTCATCCAACGGGGTACGTCCCGTTCGACACTGGCGGTGCAGAGCACCCGGGTTTCACCCATTTCGATCAGCACGGAGCCGGGTGTCATGTTCGTGAAGCCCCGGGTAATCCGAACCGCCCGTAACTCGTTTGCCGGTCGTTCACGTTGTGACATGTCGCTCCTGTAGTTCGAAGATCATTCCTGGCGTCGCTGCGGTGACGTCTCCTGCGAATACTGCCGACGCTTCTTGGGTTGCTCGGTCAGGATCATTGGTCGGCCAGAGGTGGGTCAAGACCAGTCGTCTTGCGTTGGCTTTGGCAGCCAACTGTCCCGCTTCTGAGGCGGTCAGATGATGTTGCCATGGTTTGTCCTGGGGGGCTCCCAGGTAGGAAGCCTCGGCGAGCATTAGGTCGGCCCCCTCCGACCAGGCGGCCATCCCGTCCGCGACACCGGTGTCGGCGGTGTAGACCATCGTGCCCCGCTCAGCGGCGATCCTGACGGCGACGGTCGGCACCGGATGGTTCGCTGCGAAAAAACTGACCCGAAGGTCGCCGAGTCGCAGTTCGGTGGTCCGCGCGACGGCGTGGAAGTCGAGAGCTTCGAACACGGCGCTCCCCTTCCGTCCGATCAACGCTTCGAGACGCTCGGGCACGGAGGCCGGTGCGTACACGGGTATCGCCGGCAGGTGGGGGTGTCCGTATCGGCGGGCGTACGAGAATGGAAGTACGTCCACACAGTGATCAACGTGCTCATGCGAGATGATGATGGCGTCCAGATCGTTGGGATCGATGTGCTCTTGCAGCGCTGCAAACGTACCGGTTCCACAGTCAAGCCACAGCGTCGTCGCGTCCGTCTGGATCAAATATCCCGAAGATGGGCGGCCCGGGGTCGGGTAGGTGCCGTTGCACCCGAGGATCGTCAAACGCATTCGAACGATCCTAGGCCAGTGAACCGATAGCCCGAGTCGGCGGAAGCGGGCCGACGTCTTTTCCAACGTCGGTGGCTAGGCGGCCGACCAACCGAAACGTTCGATCCTGAAGTGCGTAGAGTCGCGCCTGGTCCCTGGCCACGACAATGTACAGCCAGTCAGCGGCGGGCGCTGCGTTGAGATCAATCGACGATGGGCCAGGCGATCCGTTGGGATGGGAATGAAAGACTCCGGCGATCTCCCATCCGTGGCGTTCGGCGTGGCGGTTGGCGCCGAAATATTCGTCGGGAGCGATCGTAAATGCGCGGGCCGACGCATCTGCATTGGACAGGCAGTAGACGAAGCGAACCCTGCCCTGCGAGTCGACCGCCAGCAGGCCGCACGCCTCCGTGGGTCGATCGTGCGCCGCGTGGTTCAGCATCGCTTCGACCATCCGCGGATGAATCTGCCTGTGGGTCACGGACTCAGACGGTCGATGGACCATCCGGCCTCGCTGGGGGTGTAGCGAATACGATCGTGCATCCGGTTCACCTGGCCTTGCCAAAACTCAAACCGACGGGGAATCAAGCGATACCCACCCCAGTCGTCGGGTCGGGGCACATCCGCCCCCGCCCATCGTTGGGCTTCTTCGTCATAGCGCTCGAGCAATATCCGGCGATCAGCGATAGGGACCGACTGCCGACTGGCTCGAGCGGCCAGCTGGGATCCCCGGGGACGGGAGGCAAAATATGCATCGGACTGCTCGGGATCGACTTTCTCAACGGTGCCCGAAATCCGCACCTGACGGTGCAGTGGCTGCCAGTGAAACACGAGCGTTGCATAGGGATGAGCGGCGAGTTGCTCGGCCTTGATGCTGGCATAGTTGGTATAGAAGACGAACCCGTCCTGGCCGTGCTCCTTGAGCAAGACAACCCGAGCGTCAGGCATTCCGAGGGAATCGACGGTGGCGAGGGTCATCATGTTCGCCTCGGGAAGTTCGGCCGCTAGGGCTTCGTCAAACCAAAGCGTGAACTGATCCACCGGATCCGGCGCGAGGTTCGCATCGACCAGTCCGTCGACGTCATACTCGATCCGGTGGGGTTCCATCGTCGCCTCCTAGGCGAGCGGGACGATGTATTTCAACACGACCCCA
>JAOUMT010000253.1 GCA_029881355.1 Acidimicrobiia bacterium
CCGCTGCGCATCCAGGACATGATCGCCGGACTCGGCCGCACCGTGGCATACGCCTTTCAATCGCATGACGTCTTCATAGTCACGCCCATGGCCGATCTTGGCATGCTGCTCCCCACTTCTGAGCCGATTTGGGCGGAGCCAGACCCGACCACCCCAACCTTGGTATGGAACTTCGACCCAGCCATCGGTGGGGGCCTCGCCCTCGTCGCCGCCGGGTCAGTCGCCCGTCGACGAGTCTTCCGAATCCAGATACCGGCTGACATACCTCGCCGGAAACCCGAGGCTGGAATCAGCCGTCACCGGATTGATAATCATCGAGAAGACCCATCAGCAAGATCCTAGGCACCGAGCGCTTTGGCTCGTTTGACCATCAGGCCGGGCGCCCAAATCGCCAGGACGAGAAGACTCATGGTCGGAATGCGGGACAACACAATGTTTATCCAGGTGGATTCGAAGGACACGATCGGCCGCATCGCCAGGAGTCCGACCAACATGAAGGCTGCTGGATACAGCTCGTTCCGCTTGCTCCAGTTGATGTTTCTTGCCGCCACCATGAGCGGAGATATCACAATGACCAGGTAGTTCAGCCAACTCAGCGGAGACAGCAACAACGACCAGGCCACCCCGGCGACATACAAAGCGTCGTGATCGTTGCCCAGGCGGTACGCCGTCCATCCAAACCCTAGGAACCCAACGCCGGTCAACCCCCATCCCAGGGGGGTGCCGCCGATCAATGTTCCGACCGACATAAGGGAATAGTTGCCTGTTGCTTGAAACCATTGCGAGGCCCGCGGGATGACCTCACGGACGTAAACCGAGAAGTCTTGGGGTCCGATCATGACGGCTGTCAACCCGACGATGGCCACAAAGGCCGCGAGTCCGTCTACCACAGCTCTTCGATTGCGTACCAACCCCACCGTCCAGAGGGCAGGAAAAAGCTTCAATCCAGCCGCGATCCCCCAGTAGGCGCCAGGACTCCCCCGCCTCCGCAAGCGCACCCAGCCCAAGGCCGCCAAAAGTGCCAAAACCGCCTCGAAGTGATTGCGGAGGGTCATAAAGCGGAAGCCGGTCGTCAGAAGCGACGCAGCAGCCAAACTGATAACCCAGGGCCGGCCCATCCCGAGCTCAACTCCGGTCGCCCACACCGTGGCAGTCATGGCGATTCCCGATACGGCGATCAAGATCCAAAAGGCCAACTCATAAGAGATCCAACGAACCGGATAGAAGAGGAGGACGACAGGAGGGGGATCTGCCAGGTAGTTGATGTTGGGAATCGAAGCGCTTCGGTCAGCCTCGAGCCGGTCGGTGAAGTCGGAGTAGACCGACTCACCCTCAGCCTCGGCAATCGCCGAGTAGTAGTAGTTGGGGAAGTCGGGTGCCGGAGACGTCGCCGTATGAGCCATACCAATGAGATACAAACCGTACAGTCCCAGCGAAACGACCGCTATCAGACCGGCCCGACGGGCGTTCATCGCAGCGCGTCGGCGATCTTTCGGGAAATCGCAGCTACGTCACGGCGGGCATCTTCGATCGTCGGCGCTTCCAGTACTGGCCGCACCAACGCTGAACCAACAATGACGCCGTCGGCGTATGGTCGCATGGCCGCTGCTTGTTCAGGAGTCGATATTCCGACCCCCATTACCAGCGGCACGTCGCTTGCGGCTCGCACGCGCTTGGCAAGACCGGCCGCATGGCCACTTGCGGCAGTTCGTTCACCAGTGACGCCTAGCTCGGCTACCCCATAGATGAACACCGGGTTGGCAGCCACGATGTCGGAGATACGTCGCTCGTCAGTCGTCGGGGCCACGAAAAGCACCATGCCGAGTCCTGCAGCTTCGACCGCCGCCTGAATCGGAGCCGCTTCGTCGATGGGCAAATCAGCAATGATCACGGCGCTGGCTCCGGCGTCGGCCGCCATCGCCGCGAACCGCATCGGGGTCACCTGGAAGACGACATTGGCATACGTCATAATGATTACGGGTTTGCCGGTGGTCTTCCCGACCTCGCTGGCAATCGACAACCCACGCTTCAAGGTGGTCCCGGCCTTTAGGGCAGCCTGACCGGCAGCCTGAATGGTGGGACCGTCCATCAGCGGGTCCGAGTAGGGAATCCCAACCTCAAACGCGTCAGCTCCTTCGATGGAGGCAAACACCGACAATGATTCATCAGGAGTGGGCAAGCCAGCCGTCATGAACGGGAGAAACGCGGTACGGCTTTCTGATCTTGCCCTGGCGAAGAGGTCGCGAAGCAGGTCAGCTCCCATTACGCCATACCCCGTATCCGGGCGATCTGTTCGACGTCCTTGTCGCCTCTCCCCGAGAGATTGATAAGAACCGTCTTCCCGGCCAGCGCCACTCTCTCGCGTGCTACCCAGGCAATGGCGTGTGCAGACTCAATTGCGGGAATGATCCCTTCCGTTTTGGCGAGCAGGTCAACAGCATCAAGTGCCTCCTCGTCGGTAACTGATTCGTAGCGTGCCATGCCCCGGTCGGCGAAGTAGGAATGTTCCGGGCCGACGCCCGGGTAGTCAAGTCCCGCAGACACAGAGTGGGCTTCAATGACCTGACCGTCGGCGTCCTGGAGCATGTACGTGCGCGATCCATGGAGTACTCCGGGACTCCCCGCTCCAATCGAGGCTCCATGCTTCCCGGTATCGATGCCGAGTCCCCCGGCCTCGACTCCCACGAGATCGGCGCCCGTGTCAAGGTAGGGGTAAAAGATGCCTGCCGCATTGGAACCCCCGCCGACACATGCGACAACCACGTCCGGTCTCACCTCGCCGAGTTGGGCGATGGACTCTTCTCCAATCACTTTCTGGAACTCCCGGACAATCCATGGGAACGGATGTGGGCCGACGACGGAACCAATCGTGTAGTGCGTATATTCGACGCTACGCACCCACTCTCGCATGGCTTCGTTCGTGGCGTCTTTTAGCGTACCTGCACCACTTGTGACCGGGATGACCTCGGCGCCGAGCAGATGCATGCGGTAGACGTTGAGTCGCTGGCGCTCAATGTCCTTCTCCCCCATGTAGATAGCGCATTCCAACCCGAAGTAGGCCGCGGCAGTGGCGGTCGCCACCCCGTGCTGACCTGCTCCGGTTTCGGCGATCAACCGGCGCTTGCCCATAACCTGGACGAGCATGCCCTGACCGATTGCATTATTGATCTTGTGCGCACCGGTATGGGCGAGATCCTCGCGCTTGAGAAGCACGGTGACTCCGAGCTGCTCGGAAAGACGAGGAGCGAGGTGTTGAGGAGTTGGACGCCCCACGTAGGTATTGAGCAACTCCTTGTAGCGGTTCACGAAGGACTCGTCGCCCCAGGCCTTCTCGAAGGCCCGTTCAAGTTCGTCAAGGGCAGGCATCAGGGTCTCAGGGGCAAACCGCCCTCCGTACTCTCCGAACCGCCCACGATCGTCGGGCCGATCAAGCTTCATGTTGTTTAGCTCCTTCGATAAACGCGCGGATCTTGGCGTGGTCTTTGATGCCGCGCGATGATTCTAAGCCAGAAGATGCGTCGACTCCCCAGGCACCAGTTTCTCGAACGGCGCTGCCAACGTTGTCGGGATTCAGACCACCTGCCAGCACAAACCGTCCGAGATATCCGCGAACCAGCTTCCAATCAAAAATACGCCCTCCTCCCCCGTAGGCATCAGGCAGGACTGTGTCAAACAGCGGAGTGGCGCCCGGCGCTACGGAAACCGCCGAAACTGACTCGGAGCCGATCGCGAATGGCTGCAGCACGAACAACCCGCGCTCTGTGCCCCACCGG
>JAOUMT010000254.1 GCA_029881355.1 Acidimicrobiia bacterium
GACTACTCCCCTGGCTCCGATCGTCGTGCACGTATGCGACGACATTTGCTGTCGTGATCGTGGTGCCGTCGAGATCATCGCCGCTCTCCGGGCCGTCTTTGGCGAGGCTCGATCCGCCGACGGTCCGGCCACCTGGGTCACGAGTCCTTGCCTCGGCCAGTGCGACCGGGCACCGGCGGTGTTCATCCAGCGAGCGGGCCAGGATGACCTGGTGATCGCTCCCGCCAATCCGGCATCGGTGTTGGCCGCCATCGATGGACAGGTCGAGCCGATGAAGATCTCGAACGCTTCGACCACCCTGCTCGGACGGCCCGGCGGCAAGTCGCTAGAGGCCTACCAGCGGGGCGGCGGGTATGTCGCCCTGGCAATCGCCGCCTCCCAAGGGGCCGATCGGACGATCGCCGAGATAAAGGCATCGAATCTGCGCGGAAGGGGCGGAGCAGCATTTCCGGCCGGAATCAAGTGGGAAGCCGTTGCTGGAATTGCCTCTGACTACAAGTACGTCATCTGCAATGCCGACGAGTCCGAACCGGGCACCTTCAAAGATCGCGACCTCATGGAATCAAACCCGTATGCGCTCGTTGAGGCGATGACCATCGCCGGTTTCACCACTGGTGCAACCAGAGGCTATATCTACATCCGGGGCGAGTATCCCCTCGCCACGGCCCGCCTGAGGACGGCGATCCGTGAAGCCTATGCGGCCGGCCTGCTCGGCTCGGACGTCGGCGGTCACGGGTTCGCCTTCGATCTTGAACTCCGCCGGGGGCAGGGCGCCTACATATGCGGCGAAGAAACCGCCCTCATGAACTCGATCGAAGGCAAGCGGGGCGAGCCTCGCAACAAGCCCCCGTTTCCCACGGTGTCCGGGTTGTTCGGCAAGCCGACGGTCATCAACAACGTGGAAACACTGGTCAACGTCATGGACATCGTCGAGCACGGCGGTGAAACCTGGGCAGAGATAGGGACGGCCGATTCCACAGGACCGAAGCTGTTTTGTCTGTCCGGCGCCGTTGCCAAACCGGGCGTTTACGAGGTCGCGTTTGGAGCCACGCTCGGAGACCTCCTCGATCTGGCCGGAGGGACGACCGGAGACATCCAGGCGATCCTGCTGGGAGGAGCGGCCGGGTCGTTCGTCACGGGAGACCAGCTCGACATCCCGCTGACGTTTGAAGGCTCCCGGGCGGCGGGGGTGTCGCTCGGTTCGGGGGTAATCATGGTGTTCGACACCTCGACCGACATGACCGACGTCGCCCGAAGACTGGCTCAGTTTTTCCGGGATGAATCATGCGGCCAGTGCGTCCCGTGCCGGGTTGGCACCGCTCGGATCGAAGAAAACCTCGCTCGAAAATTGAATGGGCACGGGGACCTCGACCGTCAACTCATCGACGACATCGACGTCGCCATGAAAGATGCTTCTATCTGTGGCCTGGGTCACACTGCCGCGACCGCGATACGTTCACTCATCGACCTGGGACTCATATGAGCGTCACCGTCACAATCAACGGGCAGTCGGTTTCAGTGCCGGACGGCGGGACACTGCTCGATGCCTGTCGCTCCGAAGAGATCGACACACCGACTCTCTGTTACCTGGAAAACCTGACACCGGTGAATGCCTGCCGGGTATGTGTCGTCGAGGTCGAGGGAAGCCGGACCCTGGTGCCGGCTTGTTCCCGGCCCGCCGAAGAAGGCATGGTTGTCCAGACGGAGACCGATCGCGTGAAGCATTCGCGCAAGATGGTCCTCGAGTTCCTCGCCTCGTCCGTCGATCTATCGACCGCCGATTCAAACCTTTCCGGTTGGATGGAAACCTACGGCGCCGACCCGTCCCGTTATGGGACGCCTGCACCGCCCACCGAAGACCGCGACCACCGCCATGCCGGCCACCACGTCGCCGCCAGCGGCGAGGTAACCGAGACAGTTGCTCAACCCGCCAAGATCGACAACGGCCTGTACATGCGCGACTACTCCAAATGCATACTTTGTTATAAGTGCGTCGAGGCCTGCGGCGAGGACGCTCAGAACACGTTCGCCATCGCCGTGGCAGGTCGGGGCTTCGATGCGCGCATCTCAACCGAGTTCGATGTCGGGCTGACTGAATCGGCGTGCGTTTTCTGTGGCAATTGCATCGGTGTCTGCCCGACCGGAGCCCTTATGTTCCGATCTGAGTACGAACTGCGCCAGGCCGGCGTTTGGAACGAAGACGAGCAGAACGTCACCCGAACCATCTGTTCGTACTGTGGAGTCGGATGCAACCTGGAACTACACACCCAGGACAACCGCATCGTCAAAGTGACGTCGCCCATCGATCACTCGGTCACCGACGGCCACCTGTGCATCAAGGGCCGCTTCGGCTACGAATACGTGCAAAACCTCGAAGACGACCTGGCAACCACCCCGGTCGATGTGGTCCTCCGATCAGTGCGAGGTCGCTAGCGCGTCACGAAAGAGGCTCGGTCATGGCAACAGCCGACAAAGAGAACCGGAAATATCTCCATGCTGCGAGGGTGATCACCGCCGAGAACAAGTCAAGCCTGGTCAGCGTGTCCGAGCTGATCAAGCAGGGCAGTCAATTGGTGGTGTTGATTCCCTACGGCAAGTCGAGGGAAGAGTCCGACGCACTCACTGAGCGACTGATCGAGACATCCGAGAAATCGGGGGCGTCGGTCTCGGTTGCTCAGGTTGGGCCGACCCGACCCCGCCGATGGCGCAGATGGCTGGCTCGACTGAATGCGAACCGAATGCTCATTGTGACGCCCGATACTCTCACTTCCCCAACGGTCGGCGTGTTCTGGGTTCCGGATGCCAAGAACGGAACCCGGCATCTGTTACTCGGCGAGTCGCTGACCTTCTGAACAGGCGTTCGCTCACGAGAGGTGCGGCGCGACTAACCGTCGCGAAGCTCCGTCGCCAGGGCTGATAACCCTGCAGGGTCTCAGGGTGGTTCGGGTCTCAGGGTGGTTCGGGTCTCAGGGTGGTTCGGGTTTGTTGGTGTAGGTGTGGCCGAGACGTGACGTCCATTGGTGGTGGCCGTTGGGGAGTTTTTGGTAGGTCCAGCCGGCTTGGTGTTTGATGCGGTGGTCGTGGCGGCAGGTGGGCTCCATGTTGGATGGTTCGGTTGGTCCGCCTTGGGCCCAGTCGATCGTGTGGTCGAGGTCGGAATGAATGGCCGATACTCGGCAGCCGACCATGACACAGTGGGGGCTGTGGGCGCGGATGATGCGTTGTTGTTGGGCGGTGGGTCGCCGTCTCGTTACTCCGACACCGACGGGTTGGCCGGTGTCGGGGTCGGTAACCACAAATTCCCAGACGCCTCGCCGGTTCTGGTGGGCGGTTTGACGGGCAATGTCGGCGATGACCGGCCCGTATCCGGCCAGGTCACCGGCGTGGTTAGCCAGTTGGGCCAGCGTGGTGAGGTCAACGCTGATATGCACTGACCCATTCGACTGCTTGCCTGTGTCGGCCGGGTGGGTGCCATGACATAACAAGTCTAAGAACACGTCGGCTCGTAGCTGGTCGATGGTTCTCGTTTCGCCGTCACCACGGAGGTGTTGGGCGAGACGGTTGATGCGGTCGGCGGCTTGAGCAGCCCGATCCGGCGGCAGGTTGAACCCGGCCAGGAACGCAGTGCCGTCGGGGTTGGGTCGTAGTTCGACATGCCGGTCGGCCACCGCCGTGTCATAGCGTGAAGAAGCTTGGTCGGGGTCGACACATAACTTGGCAAGGCGAGCAGCAATCTGTCCCGT
>JAOUMT010000068.1 GCA_029881355.1 Acidimicrobiia bacterium
CGTTTGAGTTTTATGAATTCTCGAGCGAACCGCGTCACGAAATCGTCGAGCTCGCCAGGGCGGTGGTGGACGATCACCCGGCATTGGACCCGGTAGTTCACCAGATCCTGAAACGCTGGAGCTGACCTAGGTGTAGGACCAGTCGGCCAGGTGACTGATTGAAACAACTATCCAGGGTCCACCCGGAGGCCTGCCTCGATACTGGGGGTATTTGGCGATCAGGGCTTTGATCCAATCCGGCTCAGGCTCGCCCTGTATCTCGGCGGTTCCATCAGCCCGGACCCACCAGAGCTGATCCCAGGCTTCGTCCTGGTTGGAAACCAGAATTGAGACATTCGGGTTGGCGTCGATGTTCGCCAGACGGACGAGGCGGCTGGTGGTTTTTGGTTTATGGTCGATAGCGGTTACGAGCTTTCCTGCCACGATTACGAAGACGATCGGAACGGCATGAGGGCGACCGTCCGGCCGTACACTCGACAGCGTTCCGAAGCGGGCCTGAGCAAGTTTGGCGAGAGGCATGTCCCCAGCGTACGCGGTAGCGTATGGGTATGAATGTTGCAGACGATCTCGCTACTGGCTTCTTGAGGAATACGGGGTACCTGAACCGTCAGATTGCAGACATCGATCATGACGAAAGCCTCCGTCAGGTTGACGGTGTGAACTGTCTCAATTGGACCGTTGGGCACATCGTCCACTACCGGAATGTCGTTCTGAGAGCGCTGGAAGCTTCGCCGATTGACGGACTCGGGTCCCGGTACGACCGCGAGTCCGATCCCATTTTGTCCGACGGACCTGATGTTCTGGCGTTCGGCACCCTGCGAGGATTGTTTCAGGAATCCGGGGAGGTGGTGGCTGACGCCATCCGGTCCAGTGATGGCGACCTTGGTCGCCCGGTGATGGTCGGCGACCAGGAAGTTGCGCTCGGATCGCGCCTCCAGTTCTACTTGTTTCACGACACGTTGCACGTCGGTCAAGCCGACGTCCTCGCGGCGATGGCCTGACATGCGGGTTTTCCTCGCTGGAGCCACTGGGGCTATTGGGGCGCCACTTGTTGGGCGTTTGCTGGAGGATGGGCACACGGTGGTGGGTTTGGCGAGATCTCCGGCGGCAGCCGATCGCCTCACTCAGGCGGGTTGCGAGGTCGCTCGGGCCGATGCGCTCGACCCTGACGCGCTCAAACGTGCTGCGGTCGAAGCGCGACCTGAGGTCATCATCAATCAGCTGACCAGTCTTCCAAAATCGATGCTCAATCCGCTGGAAGCCAGCAAGGACGGCAAACTCACGAATCAGCTCCGGGTGCTCGGGGCGCCAGCTCTCGCAGATGCCGCTCGTGATACGGGCGCCCAGTTGATCGCTCAATCGATTGCGTTTGTCCAGAAGCCGGGGAGTGGAATTCGCAAGGAAGACGATCCTCTTCATTTGACGGCGCCGGCCGGTCATCGAACCGTAGTGAAAGCGATCGGTGTCCTCGAGGACGCCACGATCTCCGCCGGGGGAGTGGTGCTTCGCTACGGGCACTTCTACGGACCGAGAACGTACTTCGCTCCCGACGGTGCGTATGTCGAAATGCTCCATAAGCGGATGCTGCCCATCGTTGGGAAAGGGCGGGGTTCGTTTCACCTGCTCCATCTCGCCGACGCGGTTGATGCGACCGTGAAGGCGATCGGGGCACCGGTGGGCATCTACAACATCACCGACGATGTCCGCGTAACGGCTGGTGATCTCTTGCCCTGGATGGCCAAGGAAATCGGAGCGCCCCAACCCGTGACGGTTCCCGGAATCACGTTTTCGGTCGGCCCATTGACCATTCTGCGGTATCTGATCGACGAGCAGCCGGCTGTATCGAACGCAAAGGCGAAGGAGATTCTCGGATGGCGTCCGCAACACCCTGATTGGCACGAACCGCTCGCGGTGGCCCTGCGCGGCTAGTCGAGCGGCCGAAGCTGGCCGAGCGGGGGACCGAGAACATCCATCCAAGAGTTGTGGGCGATCTCCCGGTAACGATCCGGGTCCACCGGACCGGCCGGGAGCTCAGCGTGTTCTTCGAAGAATCGTTCCATCCCCGAGGGCGTGAACATGACCAGCAGCTTTCCTGGCGAGTCGCCAAGGTTCTGAAAACAATGAGCGGTCTGGCGGGGTACGAAAAAGAACGTGCCCGGTTCAGCCACGAAGATCTGGTCATCGGCGATGAACCGGAAGTTGCTTTCGAGGATGTACCACATTTCGTCCTCGCGTCGATGCGAGTGCAGGGGTGGTCCTTCCTTCGGCCCGATGCTCACCTCGAGGAGGGTGAACGAACCATTCGTGGTTTCCGTTCGAGCTTTGACGGTTGCCGGACCACCCGCTGGGCCACGGATGACGTGACCTTCTCCGGGGTTGACGATAAATGCTGTTGAACCGGACACGAGCAGCCTCCTGGGCGTGGGCCGTCGGTGTGGCGGCGACGCCAGAGGCTACCCGTATCCGAAACGCGGATTGGCTGGTTTCGGCTAATTCGAATCTGCCCTGACCAGGGTTCGGATCAGCCACGCGAGTACCACCAGTGGTGCGGCGATGAACAAGATGACTAGCAGAACTCGCACCCCGGGGTTCAGCACGGCCGTATCCACCGAGATCGAGGACCGGAGGCTGACCAACGGCAAATACAGCATCGCGAACCAGCCACCTGGCCACACAAGTGCGGCGGTGATTTTCTGAAGCTTGGACCAGACCGGCGACTGCCAGATCAGAACCACACCAACTATCCATCCAATAATCGGGATGAATAGCGACCCTGCGCTGAGTCCGATTAGCCCGAAGATCTCTCGAACTCGAGAAGGCCCCTTTTTTGAGGTGATCGGCGCATCGTTAGCGCCTGCTTCGGCGGCGATGGCTTCAGGCGAACCCAACCGATCGAGGAGAGTGCGAATTTCGGCTTCGCCTGCATCGATAGATAGGGCCTGCTCGATATGAGCCTCAAGATCTCCAATGATCGTCTCGCGTTTGCCCGTAGGCAGCGAGCGTGTCGCGTCTCGCACCGCCATGAGGTAGTCGGCTATCAGTGTTTGGTTGGTCGATTGCATGAGCATTCATTCTCCTGATATGGATAGAACTTTGTCGACGGTGTCTCGAAAACGAGCCCAGTCATTACGGAAAGATTCCAGTGCGGCGCGTCCGGCACTGGTTAGTGAGTAGTACTTGCGAGGTCGGTTGGAACCCTCCTGCCGCCAGTTGGTGTTGACGAGTCCAGCGTCGTGGAGTCGTCCGAGCAGCGGGTACATCGTTCCCTCACTCGTGACCAATCCATCGTGGCTGGCCAACGTCTCGACGAGCTGGAATCCGTACATCTCCTCCTTGGAGAGCATGGACATGACGCAGTACTCGACGACGCCTCGTCTGAGTTCTGTGAGTCCGGGACCTTGATACTTAGTCATGTGTGGCATGATACCTTGTCTGACAAGGTTTGACCACAAAAGATCAGAAATTCCAGAAATCTTCTCGGCTAGGCGTGCCGGACGAAGGCGTCGAACAACGACTGCTGCGTCGGGTCAATCGCGGCAGTCACTTCCGGGTGCCACTGCACAGCTACGAGCCACGGATGGTCGGGCACCTCAACCGCCTCAATGATGCCGTCGGGAGCAACGGCTGTCACCGTCAGAGCGTCGGCTACTACGTCCAGGGCTTGATGGTGACCCGAGTACGTTGTCACCTGGCTGGCCCCCATGGCGCTTGCCAATCGCGAGGAAGGTGTCACGTCTACGACGTGGGTGGTCCAGAAGCCTTCCTCATCGCGATGGATGTCGTCGGCGATGACATCGGGCAGGTGGGCGTGGAGGCTCCCGCCGAGCGCAACGTTGAGGACTTGCATACCGCGACACACAAAGAGACTGGGGATGGCCGAGTCCAAAAGGGCCTCGGTCAGCGCTAGTTCGGAATGGTCCCTGGCCGGGGAGGCCGCCACGATCCGCGGATGTTCGGCATCGCCGCCGTATCTGCTTGGGCCGACGTCAGTCCCTCCAGAGACCAACACGCCATCGAGGACGTCCATCCAGCGAGTCCAATGCTTCTCGCCAGGCGGCAGCAAGATCGGAACACCACCGGCGCGGCGTACGCTGTCGACATACTCGGTTGGGATCGAATAGTGCGCTGCGTAGTGTTCACTCGGCGCCGGTCGCTCGGCTCGGTCGTAGGTGGTTATCCCGATGAGTGGCTGCATGAGGCGATTGTATCGGTCTGTGGTCGCGGTGGCCGTCGCGAACTGGGATCGCAAGTAGGGTGCTCGTCATGCTCGACCAACCATCTGAGGTTCCTGCTGCCGACGGCACTTTTCGAAGGAATGTTCTGTGGGGCGGGTTGGCCGTGATCGTTATCGCCGTGGTAGGCATCCTCTGGTGGGCTTCGATCGATCGTGCCCTCATACTGGAGGAAGAACTAACCGTCGCACTGGATGCGACATTCGACCGAGCAGACGACTCCTGGTGTGAGGAGGGTTGCTCGCCAACCGGACATGAGTGGCACAGTCAGGGTGGCCTCACCGATGTAGCCGGACTCGTGGCTGACAGGGCCCGATCGATCAACGCTGAGGCGACACTCGAACCTGGCGATTCCGGGACGATTCTCGTCAATATTGAGCGTGGCAAGGTTGCAGTGACAGTGGCCGTTACTGACGGCACCTGGGCGCAGGCAGCCCCTGGGGCCGCCGGCACCGCGGTCTGGTTCACATCGGTCACCGCGTTCGATGTGCCATGACTGCGTAGTATCGCCAAATGACCACCGCCCGCGAACTCGCCGACGACTACTGGGACTTCCGTAAACAGACCAACCACTTTGCCGGCTTGATGCGCGGCGACCTCACTTATATCGAGCGATGGAACGATCTTTCTGCCGGGGGAACTCTGGCAGCAGTCGCCCAATACGAAAGCTTCGCAGCTCAGGCCAGGGCCCTAGAAACCGATGATCTGACGTCAAGGGTCTTGGCAGCCACCGTGGCGGCTTCGGCGACCACGGATGCCCTCACCTACGCCGCCCAGGCCGAATTATTGGCGCCGAACATGCAGATGGGCATCATCTCCTGGTTGCTCCCCGGGATAGTCGTGCAGCCACTCGTCACGGCCGATCATGGAGCTCGGTACCTGCAAAAACTCGATGCCTTGGAACTCTTTGTAAATCAGCTGATCGACCGTCTGCGAGAGGGCGTCCGATCCGGCCGGGTTCCGTTGGCTCGACACGCCATCGACACCGCCACCAAGCTTACGGCCTTGCTCGACGACCTCGATAGTCCGTTCAGCCAGCAAGCCCCACCGATCGAGTTCACGCCGCAGGACGCCGAAGAGTGGACCGCCGAAGTCGCTGAACGAGTCGACCGGGTTGTCAAACCGGCCCTGCGTCGGCTGGTTGCCGAGCTGACCACCACGACGGTGCCGGCCGGTCGCCCCGACGACCGCCCTGGGCTTCTCCATCTCGATGGTGGCGCTGAGTTGTATCGGAGATTGGTCGGAGCACACACCACCCTCGATGTCGCACCCGAGCACGTGCATGCGGTTGGACTGGCCCAAGTTGCCCGCCTTGAGGAGGAGTATCTGAGTCTCGCCGGGCCATTACTCGGAACCACCCAGATCGAAGAGATCTACTTGCGGCTGCGGACTGACGATTCCCTGCACCACCACGATGCTGATGAGATCATCGCCGACGCTTTGCGGGCGTTCGAGAAGGCCCAAGCCGCAATGGGTGATTGGTTCGGTGTCCTGCCGAGGGCGGATTGTGTCGCGAGTGCGACCGAGGTCGGAGCCCTCGCCTACTACCGCACCCCGAGCGAAGACGGTACTCAGCCTGGGCATTTCTTTTTCAATACGTCGGAACCGTCAATGTGGGCGACGTTCCAGGTAGCTGCCATTGCCTATCACGAAGGTATCCCTGGGCATCATCTCCAACTCGCTTTGGGGATGGAGAACGAGAACGTTCATCCGCTCCACCGCCATCTATACCTGCCCGGTTTCGGCGAAGGATGGGGCCTCTATACCGAGCGGTTGGCCGACGAAATGGGGCTCTACGAGGACGACTGGGAGCGGGTTGGCATGCTCTTCGCAGACTCCCTGCGGGCGTGTCGACTCGTCGTTGACACTGGCATGCACGCCCTCGGCTGGACCCGCCAGCAGGCGATTGACTACATGGTCGCCCACTCGCCGATGGCCGTCTACGAAGTCGAACAGGAAATCGACCGCTATATCGGCGCGCCCGGTCAGGCCACCAGCTACATGATGGGTCGCCTTGAGATCGACAAGATTCGAAGCGAAGCCGAAACCGAACTCGGCCAGGGGTTCGATGTGAAGGCGTTCCATGATGCCGTGCTCAGTTTCGGCACGGTGCCATTGCCGGTGTTGCGAGAAATCGTGTCTGCCCGACTCGGCTACTGACGGTCGTTGTGGGCTAGAAGCCTGGGTCGCCATTAATCGCAACCACCCGTTCGATAGCGTATGACTCGCCTGGCCGGTCGGCCTCTTCGATCGTCTCCGAGTAGTGGATGATTCGCAAGTCGCGGAAGGCTTGTAAGTACTCGCCTGGCCGGAGCCGAAAGGCATCTGTCGGTGGGCCGGCCACGGGCCGGGACGTTTTGAAGTGATGTTCGGCGATCAACCATCCGTCAGGTTTGAGCGCTTTCGTCAGGCGGGGCCATAGGGATTCGCTGCGGAATCTGAAGCAGGTAATCAGGTCGAAGGTCTCCGGCTTGATTGACAGTGAATCGAGGTCAGCGACTTGCCAATTGATGATCAAGCCTCGTTCGGCTGCTGCTTGTTGCCCCCTCGCTATGGCCGTTTCGGAAATGTCGACAGCAGTGGTTTCGAACCCGGCCGCGGCCAACGCCAGGGCATTGCGTCCGGCGCCGCAGGCGACGTCAAGTGCTGTTCCGACTGCCGGGATTCTCGGGATCCATTCGGCGAGGAAGGCTGACGTCCAGGTCCTCGGCTGATAGGCGCCCGTTGCATACCGCTGTTCCCAAACCTGGGCTTCGTGCTCGGTCATGGGTCGATACTACGACTCGTTACTACCGATAGTCACTCCACCGCACATACACTCCGGTGTGAAGCGAGAGGAGCACCGGATGATCGACCCCCGCGACGAACTGGCCCGACTCGCGGCCAAAGTAGCTGACTTGCCTGACGATGCGTTCCGTGAGAAGTACGAGCTTCATGTCCAAATGGATGCGATTCGCGCCAACCTTCCTGTCCTGCACAAAGATGATGGGAGGTCCGTCGAAGACATGAGAGTTGAGCTACGCGAGCATCGTGCTCAGCTCAACCAACTCATGAAGACTTCGGCGATTGCCATTACCCCGATGTCCGATGGCGCTGGTGGGTCCGGTGATGCTGCTCATGTCGTTTTGCGTCAAAAACTGATCCACTCCGGTGACTGGATCAAGGTCCGAATCGGCGAGTTGGAATCTGCGATTAGTAAGTCCATCGGCGCTTAGCGGCCACCCGAGTGTGCGGTCCGGGCTTTTGCTCGGTATTGTCATATACGCCCAAGGGCTAACTCGGAGGAGCAAGATGAAATTCTCGAAATTCCTAGCGGTCTTGGTACTGCTGACAATGGCTCTCGCAGCGTGCGGTGGCGACGAAGTCGGTACTCCCGACACGACCGTTGGTGCGGCGCCCCCGGAGACCACGATGGCGGCCGGAGAGTTCGATCTCGGCGGTCGTGAGGTGACGGTTGGTGTTGAAAACGCCTACTTGCCGTTCAACTACGTGTTGCCCGGTGAGACCGAAGGCAAAGGGTGGGACTATGACGCATGGCGGGCGATCTGTGAGCTTCTGAATTGCGTCCCGGTGTTTGTCGAGGCGGGTTGGCCGCAAGTGATCGATCAGGTCGCCAACGGTGAACTGGATACAGCCGCCGACGGCATCTCGATCACTGACGAACGCAAAGAGATCGTAGACTTTTCGGATCCATACATGGTCGTCGAGCAGAAATTCATCGTTGGTCTCGACGATGACCGGTTCGCCGATGCTGATGCCCTGATTGCTAGTGACGCGGTGATCGCGACGCAGGTCGGTACGACCAACTATGAACTGGCGATCAGCCTGGTCGACGAAAGCCGGGTGCAGGCATTCGATCAGTTTGGTCTCGCCATCCAGGCCCTAATCGGTGGCGATGTCGACGCGGTGATCATCGACGACGCGGCCGGTCTCGGCTATATCGGCGAGAACGCCGAGTCGATTCGAACCCTCGACGGCGCACTCCAGTCGGACCCACTCGGCTTCATTTACCCGCTCGGTTCTGACCTTGTGGAACCAGTCAACTACGCCCTTGGCGTGCTCAGGGAAAACGGAACCCTGGAGGCGATTGGACGTGAGTTCTTCTCCGATAGCTTCACGGTCACCTACGACGATCTCTTCCCCGAAGAGGAAGTTTCGCTTCCCGACCTGGGCGGTGTCGAGGTGACGGTGGGCGTCGAGAATGCCTATCTCCCCTTCAATTACATCTTGCCCGGCGAGACGGAAGGTCAGGGCTGGGACTATGACGCCTGGACCGCCATCTGCGAGCTGTTGAACTGTTCCCCGGTATTCGTTGAGGCAGCCTGGCCGGCCGTGATCGATCAGGTTGCCCAGGGCGAACTCGACACCGCCGCAGACGGCATCTCCATTACCGATGAACGCAAAGAAATCGTGGACTTCTCAGATGCCTATATGGTGGTTCAGCAGAAGTTCATCGTTGGTCTCGACGATACGCGCTTCGCCGATGCGGATGCCCTCATCGCCAGTGATGCGATCATCGGTACGCAGGTCGGTACCACCAACTACGAGCTGGCGATCAGCCTGGTCGACGAAAGTCGCGTGCAGGCGTTTGACCAATTCGGGTTGGCGATTCAGGCGCTGATCAGCGGCGATGTCGACGCGGTCATCATCGACGATGCGGCTGGACTTGGTTACGTTGGCGAGAACTCCGACCTCATCATCACACTCGATGGTGCACTTCAGTCTGACCCGCTCGGCTTCATCTACCCGCTCGGATCTGATCTGGTCGGGCCGGTGAATGAGGCGCTGGCGGTGATGAAGGAAGATGGAACGCTCGAAGAGCTTGGGCGAAAGTACTTTACGGATGCTTTCACGGTGACCTACGACGATTTGGACGGCTGAGCAGCCACCGAGCGGTTCGATTCGATAAGATGCGCCGGACTCATGTCCGGCGCATCTTTCGTTTAAGGGAGGCCTGGTGGCCAATACTCCAATAGGTGACCCACCCGCTCCTGGCCCGAAAGCTGTGATGGAGTTCGACTCTCACGACTTCCCATGGTGGCTGGTCGGGATGATTGCGATCATCGTGGGGATGGGGGCGGCCGTCGTCGTCAACCCGAATTACAACGAGGCATTCCGCAACATTTTCCCGTGGCCGATGTTCGACGATGTCATCGTGGATGAGGAGGTCGTGGGCTCTGCGTTCGTCTGGGGCCGGGGCATCATGATCACCTTGTTGCTCACCATCGGGTCGTTCGTGATTGCCACGGTGCTCGGGCTGCTCATCGGTCTGGGCCGGATCGCCGGCCTCTCAGACGCAGATCAAGGAAACCGATCAGTCGTCAAATCCGCCATCCGCAACATCTCGCAGTTGTACATCGAACTTATCCGCGGGATCCCGATGATCGTGTTCATCTTTGTGGTGGCCCAGGTGCTGGCCCCGGATTTCGCAGACCTCATCAATATCGAGAGTCGTTCGATCAGTCCGATCATCAGAATGATCGCAGCGCTTTCGCTCTTCTATGCGGCGTTCATTGCCGAAGTCTTTCGGGCGGGCATCCAGTCGGTACCGGTCGGCCAGATCGAAGCGGGGCGAGCGGTCGGCCTGTCCGAGGGAGCGATCATGCGTAAGGTGATCCTGCCCCAGGCCATCCGCAACATGTTGCCTGCCCTCGGCAACGACCTCATTTCGCTCATGAAAGACACATCCCTGGCCTCAGTGCTGGCCGTTCGAGAAATCACCCAGATGGCCCGCCTATACACGGGTTCGACGTTCCGATTTCGAGAAGGGTTTTTCGTGCTGGTGGTCATCTATGTGACGTTGACCTTGTCGCTCAGCTTGCTCCTGCGCTGGTACGAGAAACGAATCGCCATACCCGGCCGCTAGCTGCCGCCAGGTTTATTCCACCTGACCGGGATGATCTCTTTGAGGGCGTCGATCATCTTGCGTTCATATCGGTTGGGGCGGCGCCCGAGGCCGAGCATTGGCATCCGTCGCTCGTCATCGTCGACGAACTTCAACATTATGGGGTTCACCCATTCCCCTTCGTTGACCTCGATCCGTTCGATCGTGTCGTAGGGGTATTCCCGTTTCATGTACCAGTCCGTGTAGACGACAAGTCGGTCCTTGCGCAGAACCACTCCAGGGCGACGAAGGAAGATGACGATCGAAAGGACCAGGGCGACGGCAGGCGGTCCGGTTGACTGCCAGGCGCCAGCCGAGATCTCCGACAGGAGGCTTACAGTGAATAGCGCTGCAAAGAACAGCGCCGCGGCGGCGTGGTCCCATCTGCGAAATTGCACGGTACGTTGGCGCATCGCCTCATTCTGGCAGCTGAGACAGATTTGTTAAGGGACGATGCCGCTGCCGACGGTGACCGCAAGGTCGAAAGCAGCCCGGGTGTTGCTGTTGAACTTGGGCCCGTGCATTGAATTGTCACCCGAGTACCCGTATGAGTTGACGGACGTAAGAACTCCGGAACCGGTTGACGTAGAGAAATCGCGCATCCACGGTCCGCCCGATGATCCGCCGGTCATGTCGCAAGCGATCTTGTACGTTTGGTCGCCCATGAGTGGGTCAAAGCCGGTTGGTCCGGCGCAATACACGAGATCGTTGCCTTTGTACTTCTTGGCGGCCGGATACCCGAAGGCATAAACGTTGACACCCCCGTCGTTGACGTCGTAGGCGATCGTCTGTGTTTTGCCAATAGTGGCGTCTGCCTGGCCGCCGGACTTGCCGCCACTGCCGAGGACTGCGAAGCCGAAGTCGTACACCACGGCCTGGTCGTTGAAGCTGCCGGCGCTGGTGTAGCCGTTGTGGGCGACCAACCCCGTTGCGCTCCAGCATCCCCACTTGGTCGAGTCGCAGAAGGACCCGGACGTCGTGAGTGACGCGGGAGCGGCGTCGTAGTTGGGAATGAACATCCAGTTGGTAGCGAATGCCTCGCCGGCTTCGTCGTATATGCAGTGAGCGGCGGTGAGAACGATCGATCGATCTGATTTGTTGTCGGTAACGAGCGACGCCGAACACACGTAGTAGGACCCGCCCATGGCGAAGAGAACCTTGCCGGTGGTGTCTGCGACCGCTCCGGCACCGTTCCACGATGCTCCCGTGATGGTCCCGCCTCCGCCGCTGCCGCCTCCGCCTGGCTTGCCTGGTTTGTCGGGCTTGGCGACCGGCGCGTAGCGACCAGGTCCGGTCTTGACGAAGTCGCGGGGGATCGCCTGTGAGACTCGTTCGTTGGTCCAGAAGTCGACGATACGCTGGTGTTCAGCGGCGGCACTGCCCGGATCGACCGGCTTGGTAGCCGACCCCGCGGCCATGGTGGATGCGATAACGGCGAAGGCAACGAGTGCCCGCAACGGCGTACGGTTCATGTCAGTCCACTTCTATCTACGGTGTCATGGCTGCAAGGTAACGTGCTTCTGTCGACCTGTCCACCACTTTTAGTGGTTGCTCGTGCACGAAGGCAGGGCGTCTAGCAGCCGGAACCACCCGGGATGTCGGGGATGGATGGGTCGATCACCTCGATGTGGACGTGTGGCCAGCTAGGCGCTGATGTCGCCTCGTCGACCTGGGATCGGAAGGGGAGTGGGGTCGGGCCGTCGGCGATGACGGTTACGCCGGCCTCTACCCGGTCGCCCCTGAACACCTGCACGTTATTGATGTGGAGAATCTTGACTTCCCAACCCGGTTCATCGTCGGGTTCGATGACTGCGAAATCGTCGGAGTACTCGCAGTAAAGCACGTACGTCCCGGACCGGATCACGGTGCCAGTTACCGGTGATCGCACCGGGCGATCGGGGTCGATGGCGACATCGGCAGCCGTCCGCGAGTCGGTTGGGCGTTCCCGGCTTTCCATGGTGAACGGCGCTGCAGCGGTATCGAGGGGTGTCTGTTGCTGGGCGCCGTCATTGGTCGATTCGTGGAACCCGATCGTTTCCACTCGATCCGACGGATGGGTAAGAGTGATCCGTGCGACTGATGCGAACGGTAGGAATGGCTGTTCGATTACGACCCGGGTCGGGTACTCGACGGGTACCCCTGCCATTGGATCCCAAGATCCCGCTGGCGCCACGATGTCGCCAGGTACGAAAGGCTGCGTGTCGGCTTCAGGTAGCGGTGCGGTCGAAACCGGAGTGACGGCGGCTGGCGGTTGGTTGTCGGTGGCCGCAGCCGATACGCAAGCCGAGAGGAGAAGCATCCCGATCGTGGCGAAGACGAACTTAGGCATGATGGAACGGTACTCGCCCGTCGAACCAATGTGGAGCGTTGGCTAGCCCCGGTATCGACGGAGTAGGTCCAAGATCGATTCGCATCCGTGGTGAAGGGCGGTGACCGGGATCCGCTCGTTGGCGGCATGAACCGTCTTCTGGAACGCAAAATCGTCGGGGAGGCTCATCGGTAGAAAGCCGTAGTGCTGGATCCCGAGTTGGTTGAACCACCGGCCGTCGGTTACGGCCGGTAGGAGGAATGGGACTGGCACTCCCTGCGGATCCCGCTCCTTTACGATCGCCGCCAGTAGATCGAACAAGCCCATATCCGGTTCACGAAGAGCCGAGATCGACTCGGTGGTGTGGGACACCTCTACGTGGCGACCGACCAGGTGCTGAACTTCTTGCGCGAAGGACTCGGCGGTCAAACCAGGGAGCATGCGACCATCGAGCTGCAATCGCACCTCGGATGGGATGACGTTGTCTTTGGTTCCTCCCTGCACGATCGTCGGGCTTACCGTATTACGCATCACGGGTTCGAGCACACCTAGCTGAGACCTAAGGGCGGCGAGAGTGGCGGCAGCCGTTCGCTCACTTAGGAGGGACCGCAGCGCCCGTTGTGGGGCACCGCCGGTGTGCTCGATCATGGCTTCGAGCATCATGCGATTGGCGTCAACGATGTGCACGGGTAGGCGTTTGCGATCGAGTCGCCTTAGCGTCCTGCCGAGTCGGGCCATGGCTTCACCATGAACGGGAAGCGAGCCATGGCCTCCTTCGCCCCGCATCGTGAGATCGAACTTCACGCTCACCCGTTCGGCGATCTGGATCGGGTAGAAACGAACGCCGGCCAGGGTGATGGGGAAAGCCCCGAATTCCCCGATCGCATAGCGGACCCCGGCGAAAACTTCGGGGTGCTGCTCTACGAGGAACCTCGCGCCCAGGTTGCCGCCGTCTTCCTCGTCGGCGACGATGGCCAGAATAATGTCCCCGGCAGGTTTCTCGCCGCTGGCCGCCAGCTTGACCATGGCGTCGACCATCATGACCGCGCCACCCTTCATGTCGAGCGCTCCACGTCCCCAGATGTACCCGTCGATGATCTCGCCACCAAAAGGGTCGTGGGTCCATGGTTGATGGGCAGTCGGGACAACATCAATATGGGCGTGCATCAGCAGGGGCGGAGCGGTGCCCGTGCCCGGTAGGCGTCCGATCAGATTCGGTCGCGCGGAATCGAGGGCGAACAGCTGCGTTTCGATGCCAGCTTCCTTCAGGATGCTCTCGATGTGCCGAACGGCATCGTGTTCGTTGCCAGGAGGGTTGGTCGTGTCGTAGCGGATCATTTGTTGCAGCAGCGCTACCGGGTCGATCATGCCGCCGCCTTAACCGGGTCTTGGAGCTGGGTAAACATGCTTACGACCTTGATGATCAAAGGAACCAGCGCCAGATTTGCCAGAGCGAGGAATCTGAAAAC
>JAOUMT010000255.1 GCA_029881355.1 Acidimicrobiia bacterium
GAAGAGACGCGCCCTCAGGTCACCGTGGCTCGAACCTGCACGTTGCCTACCGACGGTTCGCCCGCCCCGCACACGGGCTCGTGGGCGCCTCAGCCGGACACCGTGGACGGGTTGAGTCGGGTCGCCCGAGTCGAAGGCACCGACCTGCTTCTTCAAACCGTCGGATCAGACGCCGCCTTTGTGGTCGGTGTCAATCTGGGCGCCACGGTTCCCAACCACGCTCCTGGTGAACTGGCCCTCGACCGCGACGACTATCAGCGCTGGTTCCCGCAGATGGCGGCGATGGGGTTCCGGGCGGTCCGCATCTACACCATCCATCCCCCCGAGTTCTATGAGGAACTGCTCGCCTACAACACCGCCAACCCGGATGCTCCGCTGTATGTGATCCACGGTGTGTGGATTCCCGAAGAGGACTTCGTCAAGGGCCAGGACCTGCATGCGGCCAGTGTGGTGGCGGACATGAAGGCCGAGATTGACGACTCCATCGGGGCTGTCACCGGCACGGTCACGATCCCTGACCAACCCGGCCATGCCTCGGGTACGTACACCGCCGACATCACCCCGTGGCTGTATTCGTGGGCCCTTGGCGTCGAGTGGGACCCGGTGGCGACCCTCGCCTCAGATCAAAAGAATCGCGGCATGAAGCCAAAGACCGGCCAATACTTCTCCAGTCTCGCCGGAGCCAGCCCGACCGAAATCTGGATCGCTGACATGCTCGACCACCTGGCCGTCGGACTGGCGGAGCGGGGCCTGACGATGCCACTGTCGTTCGTGAACTGGCCGACCGCCGATCCGCTGGCGCATCCGGACGAGCCGATCGAACTCGAAGACAAAGTCGGGGTCGACGCCAACTTCGTGGCTGCCACCGATGCCTGGCCGGGCGGTTTCTACGCCAGCTATCACGCCTATCCCTACTACCCGGATTTCGTTCGGTATCAGCCGGGTATTGCAGACTGCCAGTTCCGGGGAGGCGCCGACCCGTATGCGGGTTACCTGATTGCCTTACGAGTCCACCACGCCGACATGCCGGTGGTTGTCAACGAGTTCGGGGTGCCGTCGTCGGCTGGTTCGGCCCACTTCGGTCCGAAAGGCCGCGACCAAGGTGACCACTCCGAGCAAGAAATGATGGAGATGAACGCCGACATGCTCGACATGCTTTATGCACTCGGCTTCTCGGGTGGCTATGTCTTCGAATGGGTCGACGAGTGGTTCAAGTTCACCTGGAACACGATCGACTTCGAATTGCCCCGCAGCCGGCGGTCCCTGTGGATGAATCCGTGGACCAACGAGGCACACTTCGGGATGGTGGCCGTCGAACCGGGCCTTGCGCCAGTGGTGATTATCGATGGCGACGACCAGGAGTGGAAAGAGAACGGTTCGCAGGTGATCCTCGAGAACTCCGAGGGGGTTCGGCAGGTCCGGGCACTCAAAGACGAGGGTTACTTGTATCTGCGACTGTTCATCGATGGGACGTATTCGTGGGATACCGATCCGGTGACCATCGGGTTTGATGTGCTCTCAGGCGGCACTGACGGCTTGCCGGCGCGTCCCGACGCCCCCAACGGCTCCGACTATGCGATCACCATCGGTCCGGGTGCCGAAGCCCAGGCGTGGGTTCGGGCCTCGAACGACCAGTTCGCCATCCAATACGGCGTCAACCTCGGCTACATCGAGGTCGACAAGGCCGATGTAGTCGAGGGGAGTGGGGTGTGGAACAAACACCGTCTCATCATCAACCGGCCCCAAACGATCCCGACTACCGGACAGACGTTCCTGGCCGAGATCTTCGAAGCCGGGGCCCTCCGCTACGGCACCTCGGATCCGGCCGACCCGGAGTTCGACTCGCGCACCATGTGGGCCGACTCGGCCAGCGTCATCGAACTGCGCATCCCGTACCAGGCGATCGGCATTTCCGACCCGTCGTCGCGCCAGGCCTATCGCGTTGGCTCTGATGGTGCCGTCACCACCGAAGACTTTGATCGGATCGGGATCGTCGTCGCGTTCCAGGATCAGTACCTTGAGACGTCCGGGTACTCATGGGATCCGTGGCAGGCGGCCGAGTACCACGAGCGCATCAAGGTCGGGGTCGAGGTGTTCACCGAAGTCGCCGATCGGATTCACGGAAAAAATCCGAATAATTAGCTTGACTCGGCGTCGGGCGATCCTATACCGTGGGTCCACGAGCTATTCCGCCAACGATATGTAGGAAAGGAGCCGACCAGACATGAAGCAGATGATTCACACCGTTGCATCTTCCTTCGGAGCCCTCGTTCCGACGGGCATCAACGCGCTTGGGCGGCTCCACGCGTTGTAAACGTACACCTTTTCGTTGTAGGAGCCGCCGAAACATACCGGCGGCTTTTCTTTTGGTTGGTTGTCGGTAAGACAGAGGGATAACCAACATGATCAACCTATATGAGCAAGGTCTTTGTGTACCTGGCGACGTAGCTGACCTGTTTTTCTCGGAGGATGTTCGGGATCTGGCGAAAGCTCAAGCCATCTGTGCGCAGTGCTCGGTGCAGATCGAATGCCTGGAAATCGCCCTGGAAAACGGCGAGGACTGGGGCGTGTGGGGTGGGGTCATCTTCTGGGATGGTCTGGCGTTTTATCGTCGGCGTGGTCGGGGACGACCCCGCAAAGACGAATCAGACGCTCCCATCGAAGCTGACCGTGAACAGCTTTGGCAGCTCGTCAAGTCCGCGTGAACCACTGAAGCAGTGACCTGCTTCAGCCGGCGAATAGTCGTCGAAGGTTTGCAGGGCTTGACGGGTGCCGGAGCTTGGCGAGTGCCTTCGATTCGATCTGACGGATCCGTTCCCTGGTGAGGCTGAAATGTTGGCCGACCTGATCCAGGGTGCAGGGAGTGTCCGAGTTCAAGCCGTATCGCATTTCGAGTACCAAACGTTCGCGCTCGGTCAGTCGTTGCAGGAACCGTTGGACGTCGGCTGATTGGAATGCCGCGGCGACGGCTTCGAACGGTGCTTCGGCGGCCATGTCTTCGATGAAATCGCCCAGTACTGCGTCATCTTCGCCGACCGGTTCAAAAATCGAGATCGGCTCCGGTGCGTACTTCTTGGCTTCGCGAACTTTGGCAGTGGAGATACCCGCTTCGAGAGCGATCTCTTCGGTGGTCGGCGGATGACCGGCATGCTTGAACAAATGCTGTTCGGTGTAGCGGACCAGGCTGATCGTGTCGATCATGTGGACCGGCACCCGGATCGTGCGCCCCTTGTCGGCAATGGCCCGGGTGATGGCCTGGCGAATCCACCAGGTGGCGTACGTAGAAAACTTGAAACCTTTGCGGTACTCGAACTTTTCGACAGCCCTGATCAACCCGAGGTTGCCTTCCTGGATGAGGTCCAGGAGCGGGAGCGAAGCTTTCGAATACCGCTTGGCGATGGAAACGACCAGTCGCAGGTTGGCGTTGATGAACGCCTGGCGAGCTTCGAAGCCTTTCCGGATCGCTCGTTCAAGCTTGACCCGCTCGCGGACCGTGTGCTCCTGCGTCGAGTCGAGCAGTTCGGCGGCCTCCCGGCCCAGTTCGATCGCCTTGGCGAGTTCGACCTCTTGATCTCCCGTGATCAGGGCAAACGAGCCGACACTATCGAGGTAGCGCCGGAGGTCTTCGTTGCCTTCGGGAGCGTTTGATCTGGCCGTCATCGAGCGTCGCTTTGTTTGGGGGGAAGCGTCGCGGATAGTACCGAGAGCACCACCGAAGTTT
>JAOUMT010000069.1 GCA_029881355.1 Acidimicrobiia bacterium
ACAATTGCCCGACCACTCAGCCAGTTCTGCTCCGGAAAGCCGAACAACGCGATCGCCTTGTTCACCCAACCATCCGGGCTCAGCAGGTTCACCCAGGCCAGCATCCGCATCAGATAGTTGATCCAGAACGGAGCCAGCAAAGCCAGAAGCCACAGCGCCTTGTGCTTCTCAACCCGGCGGGCGACGAAATACGCCACCGGGTAGCCGATCGCGACACAGAGCAGGGAGGCGGCGGCGACATACCCGATTGTTCGCAGGGCGATCTTGCCGAGCTGACCACCAAAGAGATCCCCAAACACTGCCCCGAAGGCGCTCGGGTCCCAGGCCAGGGGGTTCCATTCGGGCTGGGGTTTGAGGAAGATCGGATCGATATCGCCCATCGCCACGGAAATCACGGCGTAGAACGGCACCACGAACAGGACGATGAGCCAGACGACGCCCGGCATGGCGAACGCCCGCCATATCCACGTTCTCTGGCCAACCGCCTCAGTTTCAGCGGCTTGAAGGTTTGATGCCATCGAGTCCGCTCACCTGCTCATCGAGATAGTCGGAGCTATCCGCCCGACTGCACCTTCGTCCATGCATCGAGCAGCCTGGCCTCTTGCTCGGCGCTGAGCGCGATAGGCACCGACGCACGGGGATCACTGAAATCCTCCGGCCGAACGATGGCCGAAGCGAGATAGTCAGGTACCCACTCATCGGCGACGAGGTAGTCGACATCGAGGCCGTTTTGTGGTGGTTGATAACCCACCCAACCGAAGTTGGTCAGTGCGTTGTCTTCGTCGAGCATAAAATTGAGAAACTGATGGGCGAGGACCGGATTCTCGGAGCCCTTCAAGACGGTCATCGTGTCACTGGAGATCTGGCCATGAACCGACGAGCCCGTTTGTGCAGGCCATGCGTACCGGGTCACGGAAGGATCGCCGTCCTCGGGGAAATAATACGGCGCCGACACCATGTCGCCAGACCAGGCCATGTGCAAACCGAATCGCCCTTCGGGGATCCCGGCGTAAGCCCCATCGATCGTGTATTTGATGTCCGTCAGATCGATGAGTTCAATGAGATCCGCGGTCGCTTGATCAATCTCGGCCTGCGAGGCGTTGTGCACTTGCGTCACCCCATTACGATACAGCGCCGCTCCGAGGGTCTCCCGGAAGTCGTCGTAGAGACCAACGGGAATATCGGCGTACTTCGGGTTCCAGAAGACGTCCCAGGCGTTGTCAATCCCGGTGACGTCAGCGTCGTCGACCATGTCATTGCGCCAGGCGATTCCGGTCGAGTACACGGTGTATGGCACCGTGTACAGCGATCCCTGGTCATAGAACGGGTCGGCAAGTTGCGGCCAGACGTTGGACAGATTGGGGAGATATTCGTGATTGAGCGGCTGGATGAGTTGGCCGGCAACCACCTTCGGAACCGAGCCTGCAACGGGGAAGAAGACGTCGAAGTTGACCTCGCCCGAGATCAGTTTCTGCAGCGCTTCTTCTTCGTTGAAGAATGTCGTGAGTTCGATCGACGTTCCCAGAGCCTCCTCGGCAAGCGGGATGATCTCCGGGTTCAGGTAGTCCGCCCAGTTGTATATGCGCAAGGGACCGGCCTCGGCACTGAGTCCAGAAGCAATCATTTGATTGCTATCCAGAAGCGGTTGGGTCACCGGATTGGAAGGCGACCCGATGATGACCTGGCCCGCATCTGTGCTCCCGCCGTCTCCGCAGGCGGCCAGGAAAGCTGACAAGGTTGGGAACGCCAGACCCATCGCGGCTGCCCTGGTGATGAAATCGCGCCTGCTCATTCCCTGGGACATCGAGTTCGCGGGGTAGTTCTGCCGGGGATGAAATGCCATGGGAGGTCCTCCTAAGTAGTACCGGGACGGGTCTCAACGATGGGGCGCGTTACCCGTCCCTCTATTCGATTGCATGCTGTTTGGTCTCGATGGCGGTCTCTGTTCGGCTTTCGGGGACTCGAGTGCTGCTGAAACGATCAAAGCGCCGATGCTCCAACGGGCGCCTGGTGCCTGAGAGCGCCGGACGGCAGACCCAGGTCACGTTCGATGGTTCCGGCGGCCCAGACGATCGATTGGGCGCGACTGAGCACGGTTCGGTGCGCGACGATCTGTAGGGCAAGGCCATCGAGAAGTGAGAGAATGCTCCAGGACGCCCCGAAGGGATCGGAGCACTCGAAGTCGCCGGAATCGACTCCGGACTCGATGATCGTCAAGAGCGTCTGCTGCCATTCGACATTCAACGAACTGGACGCCTGCTGGAGGGCTCCGTTGCGACCGGCCTCTGACCATGCATCAAGCCAAAACTGGAACGCCGGGTCACGGTCGGGGGAGAAGTAGGTGTTGACGAAGTGGGCCAGCTGGGTGACCGGGTCGCCGAGTACGGCAAGTTCGTCTCGGGAAGTCGCCAGGTCCTTTTCAGCCACCCGGCGAAAGGCACCGGCAAGGACGAGGTCCATCGATTCGAAGTAGTGGTGAATCAATCCACTGGACGATCCCATCCGCCCGGCAACGTCACGAACGGTGGTAGCACCGAGGCCATTCTCCATCGCCACCTCGATCGCAGCGTCAATAATCGCTTCGCGGCGGTCCCGTTGACTCATTCTCCTCATGGTCTGACAGTAGTTGCCCAGTTGAACGCGTGTCCAACAAAAAGAGTATTGTCTGATTGCATCCCGTTGGAGGTCCATGGCTCGACACACCCCGTTCCACGATCGGACCAGTGTGCTGAATACCACGCAACTCTGGTCGCATTGGGCCGGTTACCTGTCCGCGCAGCGTTATCAGCTTTCCGAGAAGTTCGAGTACTTCGCCGTGCGCAACAGCGCCGGCATGTTCGACACTTCGCCCCTGTATAAGTACCGGATCCGCGGGCGGGATGCCGAACAGTTTCTCGGCGGACTCCTAACGCGAGATATCCGAAAATGCCGCCCCGGTCAGGCTCAGTACACGATCTGGTGCGACGACGACGGATTCGTCATCGAAGACGGGGTGGTGATCCGCCAGTCCGAAACCGACTTCCTGCTCAGCGCCGCCGAGCCGAACCTGGCCTACTTCCAAGATCGGATTGGCCGGCTCCAGGTCACGATTGACGACATTTCCGATGAGGTGGCCGCACTGGCGTTACAGGGCCCAAAGTCAAAGGAGATCCTTTCCAGGCTGAGTCCCGAGATTGAGAGCCTGCGATACTTCGAGACAGTTGAGACGAAAATCGGTGGCGCTCCGGTCACCGTGTCCCGCACCGGTTTCACTGGCGACCAAGGCTACGAAATATGGGTGGAAAACGACGATGCCCTGACGCTTTGGGATGCCGTGTCCGACGCCAGCGCCGGCTATGGCGTTCTGCCGTTCGGAGAGATAGCACTGTTGATGACCCGCATCGAAGCCGGACTGCTGTTGATCGACGTCGATTTCTCGTCGTCACGGTATGCGTGGACCGACGCTGATCGCTCAACACCTTTGGAGCTCGGGCTCGGCTGGATGTTGCGCACGATCGACGACGACGGACGCCCCTTCATCGGCCGGCAGGCGATCCGCCGTGAACTCGCAGCCGGTTCACGGTGGAACATGACTGGGCTCCTGATTGACTGGAAAGACTGGTTCAACCTCTATGACCGCAACGGTCTCGTGCCCCCCAAGGACCACCTTCCAGGCGCTTATGAGTCCATCCTGTATGACGAAGCGGCTGAGCCCGTGGGCTATGCGACCAGCTTGATGTACTCGCCCATGGTCCAGCGGCACATCGCCATCGCCCGGGTACTTCCGGAGCTGAGCACACCCGGCCATCACGTCAACCTCGAAGTCACCATCAATCACAAGTGGCAGCAAGTCAAAGCCACCACTACCCGGATGCCCTTCTACAACCCACCCCACAAGACTGCGTGAGGAATCAACATGGCGACTGACCGAACATACGACGCAATCATCGTGGGGGGTGGTCACAATGGTTTGGTCAACGGGGCCTACCTGGCCAAAGCGGGCTTGAAGACACTCGTGATAGAACGACGGCATCTGGTTGGGGGAGCGGCCATCACCGAGGAGCTCTACCCGGGATTCTCGTTCACCACCTTCTCTTACGCGTTGAGCCTGCTGCGCCCCGACATCATTCACGAACTCGAACTCGTGAAATACGGGTTCAAGCCGCTCTTGATGGAATCAACCTTCGCTCCGATGGAGGACGGCAACTACCTGCTACTCGGACAAGACCATCAAGCAAACATTGCCGAGATCCGCCGCCATTCCAAGCACGATGCCGACGCCTACGACCAGTATTCGCACGACGTCAATCGGGTTTGCCGGGCAATCAAACCCCTGCTCGACAATGTTCCGCCTGACATCACCAGCCGCGACCCCGAAGAACTCGTCAGGATGGCGTCGTTGGCCCAGCACATGCGCGATCTTGAGCCACGGGTACTTCACAACGCAATTCGCCTGTTGACGGGTAGTGCGGCCGACTTCCTCGACGATTATTTCGAGAGCGAAATCCTCAAAGCCACGCTGTCGTCTTCAGGAATCATCGGAACCAAAGTGGGGCCTCGTTCGCAGGGCTCCGGGTTGGTGCTTTTGTACCATTACATGGGCGAACACGACGGCGACCAATCGTCGTGGGCCTTCCACAAAGGTGGAAACGGCGGATTCACCCAGGTACTCGCCCGGGCGTTCGAGGGCTTCGGTGGCGAAATCAGCCTCGAGTCCCCGGTGGCGAGCGTGATCACGAGCAACGGCAAGGCCACCGGTGTCGCACTCGAAGACGGTACGGAGTTTTCGGCCGACATCGTCGTCAGCGCCCTCGATCCACGGCGGACGTTCCTCGAACTCGTCGACCCGAGGGAACTGCCGTCTGACCTCGTCGAGAACATCAACCGATTCCGGTTCCAGGGCACGTCGGCGAAGGTCAACTTCGCACTCGACGGTCTTCCCAAGTTCCCGGCTCTCGGCGATCGATCGGACCAGTTTCGCGGCTTCACAAACATCGCACCGTCCCTCGACTACCTGGAA
Source organism: Acidimicrobiia bacterium (assembly GCA_029881355.1). GTDB lineage: Bacteria > Actinomycetota > Acidimicrobiia > Spongiisociales > JAENVV01 > JAENVV01. Next base: position 5,000 of record JAOUMT010000069.1, read on the forward strand.
CGGGCGTTCGACGATGCCAAATACGGGTGGTATTCGCAACGGCCGTATGTCGATGCTTGCTTCCAGTCGACCGTCGACCCCGACATGGCGCCACCCGGCAAACACGTCATGTCCGGGTTCATCCAGTACGCCCCTTATCACCTCAAAGGCTCCGACTGGGAAACCGAACGGGAAAAGTTTGGCGATACCGTGCAGGCCGTCCTCGAATCACACTTCCCGGGTTTCGGGGACCTCGTGCTCCATCGGGAGATCGTCACCCCCCTCGACATCGAACGGGTCGTCGGCCTGTCGGAAGGCAATATTTTCGGCGGGGAATTCCTCGCACCGCAAATGTTCTTCTTCCGGCCCGCGCCAGGTTGGAACCAATATCGCACTCCAATCGAGGGCTACTACCAGTGTGGATCAGGCACACACCCGGGCGGCTGCGTGATGGGAGCGCCTGGCAAGCTTGCAGCGTCGCAGATTCTCAAGGACGCCAAACCGTAGAACTTCCGCTAGCTCACAACCTCAGGAGATCGCAATGTCAGCACCCATGCACACACTCCCTGGCGACGACTACCGCTCCGAAGAGATCTACAAACTCGAGTGCGAGACGATCTTCACCAACGAGTGGATGTATGCCGGGCGCGAAGAGACGCTGGCGGCGCCAGGTGATCGCCTCGTCGTCGACGTTGGCAACGAGAGCGTTCTGATCGTTCGAGACAAGTTCGGACAGCTGCAGGCGTTCTACAACGTGTGTCGCCACCGGGGATCACAGTTGTGTGAATCCTCCGGTTCCGGCTTCGGAGGGGCGATCACGTGCCCGTATCACGCGTGGAGTTATTCCCTCGACGGGAAACTGGTCGCCACCCCGCGGGTGGGTGCCGATGAGATCGATCGAAACCAGCTGTCCTTGTGGCCCGTAGCGGTTGATTCATGGCAGAACTTCATCTTCGTCTGCCTTGCTGCGAAGCCGACCCCCCTCATGCAGTGGCTGAAAGAGACGCCCGAAAGCCCGCTCGACTTCGATCATCTCGATCTCGCATCGCTGCGCATCGGCGCCGTGACGACCAGTGAGGTCGCGGCCAATTGGAAGATTCTTGTCGAAAACTACTCTGAATGTCTCCACTGTCCGACCGTGCACCCGGAGCTCGTCGAGATCATCCCGACCTACCGGACCGGCTCCGTCGTGGATGAAACGCGAAGCGACGGGGGAGTGGCGATGCTTGCCGGAGTGACCGCCTACGCGCCGGCTGGTTCCCCGGCCTTGCCGATCATCGGTGGAATGACGGAGCTCGACAAAGAGTCGTATTACGGAGCAGCCGTGTTCCCGAACGTTTGGTTCGACATCAACGCTTCGGTGATAACAACCACTCGGCTCATCGCTCGTAGCGCCCAGCACACCACGATCGTGATGGAGTATCTGCTGCCGCCCGAAACGCTTGACGATCCCAAATATGACATCACTCACGTCATCGATTTCACCGAGCTGGTGACCCGACAAGACAACGACATCTGTGCCAGAGCCCAGAAGGGCATCAACTCACGCGCCTTCACCCAGGGGATTTTCGCACCGAAAGACTTCATCGCCCACGCCTTCACGCGTTACTACCTCGAACGGCGCGGCCCTGCCCAGAGCGACCGCTCGCAGTAGGCTCGAATCCGAGCAACCGACCAGCTAAGGGGCCGTGATGGAAATCGCCAAACCCGCCGAAGGTGACAAGGAATACTTTCGTTCTCTCGTCAAACACCTGCCCGGTGCCGTGATCAAGCCCATGTTCGGAAACCTGGCCGCATTTGTAAACGGCAACATGTTCTGTGGTCTCTTCGGCTCGGATGTGGGAGTCCGCCTCGACGAAGCAGCAAGGGCACAACTGTCGGCACTACCGGGGGCGGGACCCTTTGGGCCGCAAGGCCGCCCGATGGGAGAGTATGTATCGCTTCCCTCCCAATGGCGCGACAGCACTGACGGGTTCGTTGACGAGTGGGTGCGTCGGGCCTTGGTGTACACCGCCGCCATGCCACCGAAGCAATCCACGCAACGGTCCAAACCGAAGCCTGCGAAATAGCGGGGTGAACAGTATGACTCCAAACCAAGACGATGGCGGTGGCGAGTACGACGACGAACTGGTCGGTTTGCTCGAGTTGGTCTGGGGAGACGGGTTTCTGGCTCCCGGCGGAAGGGACAGTGTTGGCCGCACCGTCGGCTCGGTAAACCTTCAAGGAACGGAGGTGCTCGATTTCGGCTGTGGGATCGGCGGAGCCGATCTCGTTCTTGCCGGCGAACACGGCGCCACCGTCACGGGAATAGATCTCGAACCCTCGCTTCTGCGCAGAGCTGAAGACCGAGCCGCCGCGGCCGGACTCGATATCTCCTATCGGCTCGGCCAGGTGAGGGGACTTCCGTTTGCCGATGAGCGATTCGATCACGTGTTCACCCATGCGGCCATCATCCATATTCCTGACAAGCCGGCCCTCTTTACGGAGATCCTTCGAACGCTCAAACCGGGCGGATGGCTCCTGGGCTACGACTGGTTGCGTGGCACCGATGCCTATACGCCTGAGATGCACTATTGGTTTGAACTCGAGGGGCTTCAGTACGCGATGGACCACCTCGATAACTACCTCTCCATGCTTGAGCAGGCAGGCTTTTCGGCGGTCTCCGGAACTGACGACAACGAGCGCTACCGGGCGGTGGCTCACGAAGAGCATGCTCGAATGCAGGATGAGTGGTTTGGACGAATGACCGATTTGCTCGGTGAGGAACGTCGCGACCATTTCATTGAGAATTGGCGAGTACTGACCATCGTTCTCGATCAGGGCCAGCTACGTCCGGCCTACTTCCGGGCGCAGAAACCGATTAGCTGAGTTCGGTTACCATCGCCGCGGCAACCCAATCGTCGATATCGGCGGGCACGGGTTGGTCGCCGTTCAGGCAGCTACCAGGATCGAGCGCCAGGCGTTCGAGACATAGAGCCTGAAGACTGAACCCAAGATCCATGATCTCGATCGAGTTTCCCCGACTACCCGCGACAGCCAGGTTGACCATGCGACCTTCGGCGATCACATCGATGACCGTCCCACTTGCGAACCGATACCGGGTGATGTCGGCGCCTCGCTCAGACGGTTCGGCGACGTCTCGAAGCGTGGTCATGTCGATTTCGTTATCGAAATGTCCGGCGTTGGCCAGCACGGCGTTGGGCCTCATTTGCTCCATGTGGACCACGGTGATCACGCCAGGGTGGCCGGTCGCTGACACGAAAACGTGACCCAGCGGCGCCTGCGTATCGAGTGTCGACACCTGAAAACCGTCTATGGAGGCCTCAAGGGCCTTGATCGGATCAGGCTCCACGACAACGACATCGGCTCCGGCGGCCCGGCCATACTGGGCAATGCCCCTGCCACACCAGCCATAACCCAAAACAACGAGGCGCCGTCGATGGAGGAGCAGATTGGTCGCCGACCGGATTGTTTCGATCACCGATTGACCGACGCCGTGCTTGTTCTCCACGATCGCTTTGAGCGGGCTGTCGTTGATCACCAATACCGGGAATGGAACACGACCTGCCAGCGGACCCCGTAGGGTGATCGCCCCCGAGGTGGTCTCCTCAGTCGCTCCGCGGACCGTTTGATTCGCAGCGACGAGCAACTCAATGATCTCGGCACCGTTGTCGAGGAGCAAGTCCGGCCTCGATGCGACCAGTTCGCGCATATGGTTCTGAATGGTCGAGTCATCGTCATCCCTCGCCCCGAGAACAACGATCCCGCGATCGATGAGATATTGGGCCGTGGCATCGTCAGTTGTTGCCTTATTGCCCATGGCAACAAGACGAGCGCCGCCGGCCGCCAAAGCCTCAAGCAGGACACCCGTTTTTGGTTCGACATGAATACGGGTGGCTACGGTCATGCCATCGAATGGCCGTTCCCTTCTGAACCGGTCGGCAATGGCACCTAGGATTGACATATGGTCGGTGACGAAGGCCATCCGCCCCGCCATCGAGTAATCAGTCATCGTGCCACCCTACATCGACCAGGCGACTCCACTGCTAGGGCTGAGCGCTGGCGTTGCGGCGGCGGCTCCTCCAGAAGCCCAGCCCTCCTCCGATGATGAACCCACCGGGGATCAGAAATACCGTCATGACCGCAGCCGCGGCGAGTTCGCCCATCCCATTGTCAGGGGCCAGAGCCATCCATATCAGGCCTACTCCGAGGCCAACCAGGGCCCCTGTTACTGCTCCGAGCAACATTCTCAAGGCGGTCCGTTGGATGACACGCCTCCTGATCGAATCGGGTTTGCGCTACCGACGACGCCTTAGGGCATGAGCCACACGGCGACTTCGCGTAGATCGGTGACGGCTCCGTCTTTGGGGGAGTCCCACCAAACCTGAAGCGTACCCAGTTCGGGCGCAGGAACCGTGTAGGAAACGTCGAAGGACATAACCCCGAACTCCGGTCCGCTCCCGCCCGTCGTCGCGAAACCCGAAGCGAGTTCGAGACCGTCGTTGTCATACAACGCCCAGGAAACCGTCGCCTCAAACGTGCGGCTCAGACCGCGGACTTCGATGGGATTCTCGACGAATTCGAACCAGGCAGGACTCTCCGGGCTGACCTCGGCAACGATACCGGCACCCAGTGGGTCGGACATGGTCGGGAGGAAGTAGGCCCTGTCCAATCCGTCAGCAGGCAGCACGAGTCCCTCGGAAGAGAACACGGTCACGGGCACCCCGTCCAACTTGAGCTTGACCTTGTCGATCGTATCGAAGGCGGTAAGCGTGAATGTCAGCTCGGCAAGCCGCCCCGTCATGGAGGCGGTGCCTCCACCGTCGTCGAAATTCTCCGACAAGTCGACCGTGGCAGTCCCAGCAGCCACGGTGATCGGCCCGTTCCGTACGACTCCGGTAGGAATAGTCGAGCTGAACGATGGAGTCTGCGCCTTTTCTGGAGCCGTCGGGCCGCTCAGGAGATAATCAACTGCGACTTCCGGCGTGACTGGGTCGTGCCCATAACGGGCGGTCGTCGCAAGGAACGGACCACCGGTCGGCTGGTCAAGGAAGAAGAAAACTCGAGTCAGGTTGGCTTCGCTCACGGACGGTGGTGGCAGTGGGGTCAGGTCCATGGCCCTCGTCAGAAAGGACGCCATTTGCGCCCGGGTTACGAGTCCGGTCGGGCAAAACTGATCATTGGCCGGGGGATTACAACCGAAGCTGATACCCGCCGCAGCAATCGCGTTGATATCTGCTTCATGGACAAGTCCTGCGTCATCCGTGAACGCATCCACGGCCGATGGCGCGATGCCAAATCCTCGGACCAGGAACGAGGCCATTTGGGCTCGGGTGACGGGACGCGTTGGGCAGAAACGATCGTTGGCCGGTGGGTTGCACCCGAACGTGATCCCCACGGCGGCGATTGCATTGATGTCGTTCTCGTGGATCGAACCGGTGTCGTCGGTGAACGCATCCACCGCCGAAGGCGCCAGACTGATCGCCCGCTTGATGAACGAGGCCATCTGCTGGCGCGTCACCGAATCGGACGGGCAGTACAGATCGCTCGCCGGTGGATTACAACCCACCGTCAATCCGGCATCGGCAATCGCTTCGATGTCGGCTTCGTGGACATTGCCGTTGTCGTCAAGAAACGTACCGATTGGTGTTACGGGTTGCGCGGCGACGGTCGTTGCAAACAGGGCAAATACCGCAACGGCTGCCAGTAGGACTGTGAAAAGGCGACGCATGTGGAACCCCCTCGATTCACCCCGACTACCCCGCTGGCATCAGGGGATAACGCAAAGTCTATCAACTGATGGATCCACCTGACAGGGCCATCTGGATGTCGTTGGTCACGGCGATCCGCCCAGCAATAGTTGACGTCTCAAAGAAGTTTCGATTATTATGTTGAATGTTCAAACAATTAACGAGGAGATGGCATGTCCATCATGAATCCAGCCAATCCCGGTGAAGCATTCGATCGGTTCATCGCCACGAGAGCATCTGCCACTGCCACCCAGGCCTGGTGGACGTCGGCGGCCGGTCCCATGCCTGCGCTTTACCTGAGTCATGGAGCTCCGCCGGTCTTCGACGACCCACACTGGATCGACCAGCTCTTTGACTGGTCGCTGTCGTTGCCAAAACCAAAGGCCATTCTGATTGTCAGCGCCCACTGGGAGTCGGCCCCGCTGGGCCTGTCGGCGTCAGGGGCGGGAACGCCGCTCGTGTACGACTTCGGAGGATTCGCCCCGCGGTATTTCGCCATGCAGTATGAAACACCGGATGCAACGGACCTTGCCCGCCAAGTGGCCGCACTCATGCCACACACCGAGCCGGTCCACGTGCACGCCAACCGAGGTCTTGACCATGGCGCCTGGGTGCCGTTAAAAGTCATGTACCCCTATGGCGACGTACCGGTTCTGCAACTAAGCATGCCAACCCACGACCCAGAGCGCCTGTTCAACCTGGGACGGCGCCTCCAGCCGCTGCGCTCCCAGGGTGTACTGGTCATCGGATCCGGTTTCATGACGCACGGGCTCCCATTCGCAACCCGCGACATGTTCGAGAACAACGCCATTCCCGGATGGTCCAAGGAATTTGATCTGTGGGTGGCCGAAGCACTCGCCAGCGGGGATTTTGATACGCTCGCCAGCTACAAGACAGCGCCCGGCATGCCCTATGCCCATCCGACTGCGGAGCACTTCACGCCACTGTTCATTGCGCTCGGCGCGGCAACCGATCCTGAGGTTGCCCCCATGACCGTCATCGACGACTACCAGTTCGGGTTCGCCAAGCGATCCGTTCAGTTCGCATAATGGCGGCGACCACCGAGGTTCAGTGGCTGACCGACGATGAGCAGGCCACCTGGCGGGCCTTCAACCTGGCGAGCCGACTGGTCGACGGCGCGCTTGATCACCAACTCATGCGGGACGCCGACATGGGACACACCCAATATGCAGTTCTCGTTGCTCTTTCGGAAGCCGTGGACCATCGGGCCCGCATGGGCGACCTGGCAGACCTCCTTCAATATTCACCCAGTCGCCTCAGTCACGCAGTACGCAAGATGGAGACGAACGGATGGATCGAGCGGAGAAAATGTCCGTCCGACGGACGTGGCCAGATCGCTGTGCTTACCAGCGTGGGGCGCCAGACAATCGAGCAGACCGCCCCGGGCCACGTCGATGAAGTCAGGCGAGTGGTGCTCAGCCCGCTCACGGCAACTCAACAAGCTCAGCTGCGTAATATCTGCGAAACGTTGCTCGGTGGGAACCAAACAACCTGAGGCCCCGAAATCAGAAGGGACCTCGCGAGGCGAGGTCCCTTCTTTCGACCGGCCATCTCTCAGACCGGTCCTTCGTTAAGCCACGCGAGTGGATGAGCCAAGGTTAGACCGTCCGGAGAGTCATCGCCAGGTTCCAGACGTAGACTCCGCAACGTGGCCTCATACTTTCCTGCAACTGAACCGAACGAGAGCGGCATGCTGGACGTCGGTGACGGGAACGAGATGTACTGGGAGACCTGTGGGAATCCCGATGGCGAGCCAGTGCTGTTCCTCCACGGCGGCCCCGGTTCGGGCAGCTCGCCAGGTCAGCGCAAACTCTTCGATCCAGCCAGGTTCCGGGCCGTGCTCATTGACCAACGCGGCTCGGGGCGCAGTCGCCCGCTCGCCGACGACCCGACGGTTGACCTCAGCCCCAACACCACAACGCACCTCATCTCGGACATCGAACGCCTCCGAACCCACCTGCAGATCGACAGCTGGCATGTCCTTGGATTCTCTTGGGGAACGACCTTGTCCCTCGCCTACGCCGAGGCCTTACCGAACCGGGTCAGGGGGCTCGTACTCGGTCTCGTGACCACTACATCTCGGCGGGAGGTTGCCTGGATCACTGAGGGTGTCGGCCGGATCTTCCCAGAGCAATGGGAGCGGTTCGCCGACGCCGTGCCGGACCAATACCGGTCGCTGCCTCTCGTCGACGCATACGGCGAGATGCTCAACGCATCCGATCCGGCCATCCGACACCATGCAGCGCTCGAGTGGTGTGCGTGGGAGGATGCCCACGTTTCACTGGCTCCCGATCACCAACCGAGTGCCCAGTTCAAGGATCCCGCCTTCCGGTATCTCTTCGCCCGCCTGGTGACCCATTACTGGCGCAACGGAGCGTTTATTCCCGAAGGCAAACTCCTTGCTGACGCTCCAAAACTGAACGGAATTCCTGGCACGATGATCCACGGTCGGTACGACGTAAGCAGTCCGCTCGACACCGCCTGGCAACTCAACAAACGCTGGACGACCGGGGCGCTCCAGGTTCTCGATGATGCAGGCCACGGAAGCCAAGACAGTTTCCCGGCCGCAGTACTAGAGGCGCTGGCCCGGCTCCCGACCCGCTAATTCGGAGGCTCGCCACGGACCGGCTCGCGGCGCGCCAACTCGGACCTGTGATCCCTGTCCGTTTTCCTTTCGTACAACCAGGCGTCCTGCGATAACGGTCAGATCCCAGCCACCTCGATCGGCGTCACTATTTGACGCCGATCTTTAGAAGCCTCACCTACCGGTTCTTCGACTCAGCCGGACAAGAAGGTACAGAACAATTACGAAGCACCCGCCTTCTGATCCGCCCGACGACTCAAACGGTACGCTTCGAGGATGGAACTCATCGACCTCACCGTCCCGATCGGACCCGCCACCTACAGTCCACCGAGTGTCAATAAGCCTATTGAGGTCAACGTGACTCGTCGGACTCCCGGTTACTGGCAGGTGACCCAGGCGACGATGGCGCTGCACGCCGGATCCCACGTCGACTTCACCAAACACTTCGACGAAAACGGCGAAACCGC
>JAOUMT010000070.1 GCA_029881355.1 Acidimicrobiia bacterium
ATGATGGCGTATTGGGATGGCTTCGGACTGACCGAGCTGCGTCTCTACACCACAGTGTTCATGACGTGGATCGCCATTGCCCTCGCTGTGATGATTCACGCCATCCGGGCCGGCGACAGTCGACCCTTCGTTCGGGTCGTGCTGAGCGCCGCAGCGATACTCCTCGTTAGCCTCTCGGTCGCCAATCCTGATGCTCTTATCGCCAGGACCAATCTGAGCCGTGAGGCAATCATCAAGACAGACGTCGGATACCTGGGTGGTCTATCCGTCGATCGGGTTCCGGTAGTCGTCGACTACCTGCAGACGCACGAGATTGACTGCTCTGGACGGCTGGTTGCCGACATTCGAGACGACCTCGAGCAACTCGACGAAGACCCCTCCATCTTCAGCGAATCCTGGGGATCGTTGCGGGCCGGCGCAGCCGTCGAGCGCTTGACCGACTGCAGCTAGGTTGCAAATGGATACCCGGCCTGCCGGGCGGCCTCATACACCGCGATGGCCACCGAGTTGGCCAGATTGAGGCTGCGGGTGTGCGGGGTCATCGGAATCCGAACCGAGCTGGTGACTTCGGGCCTATCGACAAGCTCATCGGGCAATCCCACGGATTCGGGACCGAAGAGGAAAGCATCACCAGGGCCGTACGTCAGGTCGGCCAGCGACTGAGCACCGTTGCGAGTGAACGCATAGAGCCGACCCGGCGACTCCGAGACCAGGTATTGATCAAACGAATCGTGAACCACCACCGTCGCATATTCTCGATAGTCCATTCCCGCCCGCTTGAGTTTCGTTGAGTCGAGTTCGAAGCCCATCGGCCGAATGAGGTGGAGCGGCGTCGCGGTGTTGGCGCACAGACGCATGATGTTTCCGGTGTTCTGGGGGATCTCCGGATTAAACAGAACGACCGACGGCATCAGCCTTGTACATCCAGTAGGGGCATCAGAACAGACGCAGGGCGTTGGGTTCAATGCCCCGCAGCTCGTCGAGATCAACTTCAACGCAGTTGATGCCCCGCGCTTCGGCCAGGACCTTGGCCTGCGGAGCGATGAGCTGAGCAACAAAAACCCCCCGAACCGGCATCAAGCGGGCATCCAGATCAAGACGTTCCAGATACCGGGCCAACTGTTCAACACCATCGATCTCACCGCGGCGCTTGATCTCTACCGCCACGGTCCGCCCATCGGCATCCCTGCACAGCAAGTCAACCGGACCGATATCGGTGGGATATTCGCGACGGATCAGTTCAAGGCCTTCTTCGATCACCTGGGGACGGTCGGCAAGGAGAATTTGCAGATGGGCTTCGACTCCATCTTTCTGCAACCCGGGGTCGATGCCCAGTTCATGCAGATCGTCCGAAAGTATCTCTTCAAGGTGGATCGTGAGCGTCTCACCTTTCGGATTGGTAACGATCCAGCGGTCCTCCAGCTCCTCCACATGGTTCGGAGCGTTCATCCAATTGAGGGGTTTGTAGGCACCCCCATCGGCATGAATCGCAACGCAGCCGTCGGCTTTGACCATGAGGAGGCGCACCGCCGGGGGGAGATACGCCGTCAGACGTCCCTCATAATCCACACTGCATCTTGCTATCACCAGTCGCACGATGGGCAAGAGTACCCGACTTGTTGCCGGGGTAAGGATCGGCCAACCTATTGGAACATGCTCGATCTCAGCGCGAAATGGCTCTCGACAATCCACACGGCGTTGTACCGAGCTACCGGCGGCAAAATCGGCCGGCGCCTGGTCAACAACGACATGCTGCTTTTGACCACGACCGGGCGCCGCTCCGGCCAACCGCACACGGTTCCGCTTCTGTATCTACGAGATGGAGGTCGACTCGTCGTCATCGCCTCGTGGGGTGGTCGCGATTACCCGCCCCATTGGTATTTGAACCTGGTGCAGCATCCGAAGGTGACTTGCCAGGTCGAGGGCGAGTCGTTTGAAGCGATCGCCGCCGAAGCTAGCGAACGCGAACGAGAAACCTGGTGGCCGCGAATCGTCGAGGCGTATCACGGGTACGCCGAATATCAGTCACGAACCGATCGCCAGATCCCCGTCATCTTCCTTGATCGTCAAAGACCGGTTGAATCGAACCCCGCCTGAACAGATCGGCAGCCACGCTCACTCCCAGCCGTTCATAAACCAGAGCGGGTATCGAAATATCGGCAACAAAAAGCTCTCCCGCATGGTTCGAGTCAATCAAACCGACCTTGGGCAATGCCAACGTCAGGGTGGCGTCCGCGTAAATCCCGGCACCGGGTGCCAGCCCGGTATCCACGTCGACCCCCGACGGGGTATCCAAGGCAAGAACCGGAATCGCTTCATCATTTGCCCATTCGATAAACGTCTCGGCCCTACCCCGGGCGGCGCCGACCAGGCTGTATCCGATCACCGAGTCGATAATGAGGTCGGCGGCTCGCGGCTCGCCGATCAAAACGCCCATCGAACGAAGGATCGAGAGCTGGGCGCCCGGCACCCCTTCGAGGTTCGGCCGGGTCAGAGCGACATGCACATCGACGCCCCAACTCGCCAACCGGCGGGCGGCTACCAACCCCCCGCCACCGTTTCCCCCTGAGCCAGCCAAAACCATCACGGAACCGGCGTCGTATCGGTCCACCGTCAGCCGGGCCAACTGCAGTCCGGCGTTCTCCATCATCTGCGTCAACGTGATACCTAGTTCGTCGATCATGAGGCGATCGACCTCAACCATCTGCTGACGGGTGATTGCAGGAATCATGAAGCTCACAGTACCCGGCCGACCCACTCACCCGGGCTGGTTGGTTCGAGTCAGCCTCGACCGCTCCAGGTGGTGTTCGGGCCGTGCGACCTGCGTAATATCAGGCTCTGTGGGTTTACTTGATCGAGTCCGGGGTCTCATAAGGCACAATCCGGTCACGGCTGACGCCGTGTTTGCAGTGACGCTGCTGGTCATCGGTATCGTGGAGCAAGATTTCGTCCCGCTAGACGACCTCTCCCGATTCCTGGCGCTTCTTGGTGCTACGTTCCCACTCATTTTCCGCCGCCGCACCCCGTTCCTGGCGACAGTCGCCCTTTATGCGTCGGCGTCGATCCTCCTTCTCCAGGGCGGAGTACCCGCTGCGGCACAGGTGAGCTCGCTCCTGGCGCTCTACTACCTCGGAACCCTTCACGAAAGCCGCAGAGCAGTAACGCTGCAGCTACTGGCGGTGCTGCCGTTCCTCGTGACCATCCTCACCACGATGATCCTGGATACGCAGAGTCAGTTCACCTTGATTATCGTGCTGGCGCTCTTCACGGCCATCACCATCACCGCTTCTGAACTCAGCAAGGCTCGACTGGCGACCCAAACCGCCCTGGAGGAACGAGCCGATCAGCTGGAAGCCGCTCAACGAGATCTGCTGCGCCTCGCCCGGGAAGATGAGCGGGCAGCCATCGCCCGCGAACTCCACGACATCGTCGCCCACAACGTCAGTGTGATGGTCCTGCAAGCCGGTGCCGCCAAACGAGTGATCGGGACACATCCGGAGCTGGCGTTGGAGGCACTCGATGCTATCGACGTTGCTGGACGAGAAGCACTCGGAGAAATGCGATTGGTTGTTGGTGTTCTTCGTCCCGACAAGAGCCAGGGTCTCGAGCCGCAACCCGCCCTCAATCGGCTCGGCGCCCTCATCAGCCGGGTCGAGGAGGCCGGAGTTCCGGTGGCTCTGACCATCGACGGCGAAGTCTCCGACCTGCCGCTGGCGCTCGAGTTGTCGGCGTATCGCATCATCCAGGAGTGTTTGACCAACACGATGCAGCACGGCGGTCCATGGGTCGCCGCCCAGGTGTCCCTTGACTACCAGCGCAACAGCCTCGGCATTACCGTTACCGACAATGGACGAAACTCGCCGGCGACCGGTAAAGGGCATACCAGCGGCCACGGGCTGTTCGGTATCGCCGAGCGAGTAGCGATGTTCGACGGAACGTTCGATGCCGGGCCGAAGCCAGATGGCGGATTTCGGGTTCAGGTCCGGCTGCCCGTTGGGAACGTCCGATGATCTCCGTCCTGCTCGCCGACGACCAGCAGCTGATCCGCACGGGCCTGCGCCTCATCATCGACGCCGAACCAGACTTGCAAGTCGTCGGTGAGGCGCCCACCGGACGTGAGGCGATCCGCCTGGCTCAGCTACACAACCCGGACGTCGTTCTCATGGACATTCGGATGCCGGAAATGGATGGCATTGCCGCGACTGCTGCGCTCGTTGAGCTCAACCTCGCCGCGAGGGTGATCATGGTCACAACCTTCGATCCGGATGAATACGTCTACGACGCTCTCTTGGCCGGAGCGAGCGGTTTCCTTCTCAAAGACACCCCGGCAGACGACCTCGTGGCCGCAGTTCGTGTGGTAGCCGGCGGAGAATCGGTCTTATCGCCACAGGTGACCCGCCGCCTCATTGAACACTTCAACTCCCGAGCAAGACCACTGCCGCCCCCCTCGCCATCGATCGATCATCTCACCGATCGGGAACGAGAGGTGTTCCTGTTGATGGGTAAGGGCATGGCGAACAGCGAAATAGCCGAAGCTTTGTTCGTATCGGATACGACCGTAAAGACCCACGTTTCGCACGTTTTGGCGAAACTCGGCCTCCGGGATCGGGTCCAGGCCGTCGTCTTTGCGTATGAGAACGGATTGGTTATTCCAGGCTCCAGCTAAGGGATCTCATCCTCAAGGATGAGATCAATTCATACCCGTGACCGAGGCGAGCGGCGCGACAGTCACGTACAGTGAAAGTCACTGCCAGGTCAGGGAACGCCCAAGGGGACCAGGCCGATGCCTCGCCGTGGGGGAAAGAGGCGTCTGAACGGCCCGAGCAACTGCTCGGGCCGTTCTAATTCGCCCACATGAGATAGCATCATCGTTCCCGTATCCACCCGCCAAGGAGCACCCCCGTGACATCACCCGCAGCCCGCGCCGTCGGCGCGACAAAGATCTACGGGCAAGGGGACACCAAGGTCACCGCTCTGAACGACGTTTCGGTGGACTTCGCCAGAGGACAGTTCACGGCCATCATGGGGCCGTCGGGGTCAGGCAAGTCAACCCTGATGCATTGTCTGGCCGCCCTCGACGACCTTACCGAAGGCAGCGTCTATTTGGGAGAGATTGAGCTGACCGGGATGGGTGATCGGGAGCTGACCGAACTGCGGCGAGACAAGATCGGATTCATCTTCCAGTCTTTCAACCTGATTCCGACACTCACCGCCAAAGAGAACATCGTCCTACCGGCGTCGATCGCCGGTCGCACGACCGACAAGGAATGGTTCGATCAGGTCATCGAGATTCTCGGTATCGGCGACAGGCTCAGCCACCGGCCCTCGGAAATGTCCGGCGGACAGCAGCAACGCGTTGCTGCCGCTCGGGCGCTTGCCAGCCGACCCGAGATCATCTTCGGCGATGAACCTTCCGGCAACCTCGACTCAAAGTCGGGAGCCGAGCTCCTCGGTTTCATGCGCCAGGCAGTCGACGAACACGGACAGACCATCGTGATGGTCACCCACGATGCCATCTCGGCTAGCTACGCAGATCGGATCGTTTTCCTGGGCGATGGAAAGATCGTCGACGAGATGCTAGAACCCACTGCGGAAAAGATCCTCGACCGCATCAAAACGCTAGAAGCCTGAGCAATGATCAGAGCCGCGATTCGGGGGATCTGGGAGCACAAACTGCGCACCTTGTTACTCGTGCTTTCCATCGTGGCGGGGGTCTCATTCGTCGCCGGATCGTTGATCTTCACGGACACGATCGGCGGGTCGTTCGAGGCGATCTTTGACGGGGCTTTTGAAGGCATCGACATCCAGGTCACCCCCGACGTCGACCAGGGGTTCTCGTCCGTGCAACCCGCGTTCGATGCCTCGGTACTAGATCTCGTCGAGGAAACGCCCGGAGTGAAAGAGACATGGCCGGTCGTGGCTGGCCTCATCAACCTCACCATCGACGGCGAACCGGTATCGGTGCAAGGTCCGCCCAACATCGGCATTTCATGGGAAGAGGACCCGACCTTCCAGGTACTTGAGGGACGTGCAGCTGCCGGTCCCACCGAGGTCGCAATCGACACTGTTGCCCGGGACCGTTTTGAGCTCGGCATTGGCGACCAGGTGGGGCTGGCCGCCACCGGCGCACTTGTGGAATACACCGTGGTTGGCATCGTGGACGGCCTTGGGGCAGGTCCGGGGTTCTTCACGTTCGATCTGGCGACGGCCACCACCGTCCTGAACCTTGAGGGACTCTTCACCGGCATCAACGTATCAGTTGCGGACCCGGCTGAGACCGAGTCAGTATTGAACGCCATCTCCAACCGGTTACCCGATGGGGTCGTCGCGCTGGACGCGCAAGCCGCGGCTGAAGAACAGGCGGCGGTGCTGAAAGAAGCGCTTGGTTTTTTCCAGACCGTTCTACTCGTGTTCGCCGGTATCTCAGTCGTCGTAGGGGTTTTCGTCGTTTACAACGCCTTCCGAACCGTTCTCGGACAGCGGACCAGGGAGCTAGCACTGTTTCGCGTACTGGGATCGACCAAACGGCAAGTGACGACCTCGGTTTTGGTCGAGGCCACCGTTATCGGCTTGTTGTCGGGACTGGTCGGCCTCGCAGGTGGGGTGGCCCTGGCGTCGGCCGCCAAGTTTGGGTTCTCCCTATTCGGTGGATCCGGACTCGCCGAAGGTGGACTGGTGCTACAACCAAGCACGTTCGTCACCGCCCTCAGCGTCGGTCTTATCGTCACGCTCGTATCTGCCATCCTGCCGGCGATTCGAGCCTCGCGAGTGAGCCCGATGGCCGCGCTCGTAACCATCGACAAGCCGCCTCGCAAGCTGACCAAACAGATCGTCGTTGGCGCCCTATTCGGCTTGCCAGGGGTGGTTTTGCTCGTCCTGACCGGCCTCGATCGTATCCCGCTGTGGGCGGGCGCGGCCGGGGCTTTGGGATTGCTGCTCAGCGCCTACGTCTTTGGAGCGGTGGTTGGTCGCCCGTTCATTCGCGTCATTGCCAGGGTGTTGGGCAACGCTCCGGTTCGCAAGATCGCCACGGACAACGCCGCCCGATCTCCCCGGCGAACGGGAGCAACCGCCGGAGCTCTGATGTTCGGGGTCGCTCTGGTAGTCGCCGTCTCGGTCATCGTGGTCGTGACGCAGGACACCGCGACTGCCGTCCTGGAAGACGCCATCGCGTCTGAGCTGATCATCCAATCGTCGGGACCCGACCCGACCGCCGGTTTCAGCGCCGAGATCGTGCCGATCGTGCGTGGACTCGACACCGTAGAGGCTGTGCAGACCACTCGCTTCGCCCAGGGTTCATTGAACGGCGAAAACGAGTTCTTCGGCTCGTTCGAACCGGAAACCGTCGAACAAACCTTCAAGTTCGCCGAAGTCGACGGCAGCTGGTCGGACCTCGTTGGTCAGACGGTCGCCGTACAGAAGGCTCAGGCCGAAGAGCTCGGGCTGTCGATCGGCGATGAGGTCACGATCGATCTCGGCTCGGGCCCCGAACCCTGGAAGGTGGCTGTGGTGTGGGACTACGCCGCCGCCGTCGACGACACTCAAGGTTTTTACCTGCCGACCAGCACCCTCGCTGAACGGTTTCCCCAGGCCAATGTGGTCGCGGCCTACATCAAGTTGGTCGATGGAGTGGACCCAAACGCGGCGAAGGCGTCCATCGAGGAACTCATCTCTGCCGATTATCCGTTCGCACAGGTCACGACCCAGGACGAGCTTCTGGCCGATTTGCAGACCCAACTCCTTGGGCTGCTGAGCGTGGTGTTTGTCCTGTTGGCCATGTCGATTTTCATCGCCCTACTGGGCATCGTTCTAATCTTGTTGCTATCGGTATTCGAAAGAACTCGCGAACTAGGGTTGTTGCGTGCGATCGGGGCCACCCGCAAGCAGATCAGAGCCATGATTCGTTGGGAAGCGGTTTTCGTAGCAATTCTCGGTGCGCTCATGGGCGCCGCGGTCGGAACCTTCGCCGGGTGGAGCCTGGCGGGTTCGATCTTCGGCGAAGGATTCAACTTCGTAGTCCCATGGCTCTGGATCGGAACGGGACTTCTCTCGGCGATCGTGGCCGGAGTACTTGCCGCAATCCTGCCTGCCCGGCGGGCCGCCAACCTCAATATCCTTGACGCAATCGCCTACGAATAGCGCATCAAGTATCGACTAGCTCTCCCAGGATTCTGGCGAGATCGACAGCTTGAGCTTGCGACAGTTTCGACGAGAAATGCTCCTTGATGCCGCGCAGGTGGGTTGGCGCGGCAGTCCGCAGAGTCGCCCGACCGCGAGCCGTGAGGATCACCAACATGCCCCGCCGGTCTGAGTCGAGAACCTGCCGCTCGATGAGACCGTCACGTTCGAGCCGATCGACAAACCTGGTAGTGGCACTCCGACTGATGAGAAGACGAGCGGCCAGGTCCCCAACCCGCATCGTTCCGCCCGCCTCGTGGAGCTGAACCAGGGCGTCATACCAAGTGAGCGGTAGGTCACACTCGTTGACCAGCTCCTTCTCAAGCGTGCGCACGATGCGCGAATAACTCTCAAGAAGTCGACGCCAGGCCAGGTCATGAGGATCGGTCACGACGGCACGATAAACCACATATCCCTTGCACGAGATGAAATCTCGGGAATATGATTGATCCATAGGGGCGTGTTCGGGGACCGGTCATACGGAGAGGCGACTAGATGAACACTTTACGCACCCTGCGTTGTCGGGTGGTTGGACACGACCACCACCGCCGACAAGCTTCCCGGCACCTCTCCCAGATCACCTGCTCATCTTGCCATGAAGTGCACGTAACCCTATCGCCGCGTCCGCGTCTCTATCGAATCAACGATCGGGCTCCCATCGCCGCCCGGAGACCTCCCGCGCGAATCTACGGCCTGCAAGCCCGACTCACGCAAATCGCCTGAACCCGGTTACGGCTTGGCGATGAGCCGGGGAGTGCCCTTGGTCGGCTGCTTGAGAATGAACCAGGCCGCATAGGCCCAGATCGCCGTCATCGCATACGCCACCATCGTCGGGGCACCATTCGTGAGTGCGTAAATCGTCGACAACAAGATTGAGGTGCTCATCGCCGTTACGGCGATGGTCTTGCCTCGCACCGTGAACCCGGCACCTGATCGGTAATCGGTGATGATGGGGCCAAAGACCTTGTGGCCGGTAAGCCAGGAATCAAACCGCTCCGATCCCATCGCGAAGAAAAAGCCGGCCACGATGACGTTGATCGTCACGGGCATCAGCGGCAGCACCACACCAGCGATGGCAAACCCGGAAAACAGCAAGCCAAGGCCGGTATAGAGGGTCTTTTTGAATCGCGACTGATCTTTCGCTGCTTTCACATTTGGTACCGTAGAGCCAGACAGTTCGGACAGCACGTCGAAAACCAGGAGAAGGACCCTCATGCCCATCGCGACTCCCGACAAGTACCGGGCCATGCTCGACAGTGCTCGGCAGAATGGCTTCGCCTTACCGGCGATCAATGTCACCTCTTCCGAAAGTCTCAATGCCGCGCTGCGAGGATTCGCCGAAGCCGAGTCGGACGGGATTGTCCAGGTCTCTACCGGTGGTGGCGAGTTTCTGTCCGGCCTCACGCTCAAGGACATGCCGCGTGGCGCCGAGGCGCTGAGCGAATTCGCTCACGTTGTGGCGGCTCACTATCCAATCAACATCGCGCTTCATACCGATCACTGCCAGCCCGACAAAGTTGACGCGTACATCCGACCGTTGCTTGAAGTCTCTCGGCAGCGCAAGGCGGCCGGTCTCGGGCCGATCTTTCAGTCCCATATGCTTGATGCCTCGAACTTGCCATTGGCTGAGAATCTCGAACTAGCCGACGCGCTACTCGACGAATGTGCCGACGTTGACGTCATTCTTGAACTGGAAATCGGAATCGTGGGCGGCGTAGAGGACGCGATGGACCACGAAGACATCGACCGGGAGAAGCTCTACACGAGTCCCGAGGACATGGTCGCCGTCGCCGAAAAACTCGGAACCGGCGAGCGCGGCCGCTACCTGCTCGCTGCGGTATTCGGCAATGTCCACGGTGTCTACAAGCCGGGAGCTGTCAAGCTCGACCCGACCATTCTGCGCGACGGCCAGGCAGCGATGGAAGCCAAGTACGGCGCCGAGGGTCGCCACGATCTCGTGTTCCACGGCGGCTCTGGATCATCGCTCGACGAAATCCATGAAACCCTCGGCTACGGCGTCATCAAAATGAACATTGACACCGACACCCAATACGCTCTCACTCGACCAATCGTCGATCACATGATGACCAACTACTCCGGTGTCCTCAAGGTTGACGGTGATGTCGGCGACAAGAAGGTATATGACCCGCGATCGTATATGAAGAAGGCCGAGCAGTCGATGGCCGACCGGGTCGTGCGTGCCTGCCAGGACCTCAAATCGGTCGGGCGCTCCATCGGCTAGCTCGAGCCACCGACCGAACTCGATTGGCAGGGAACCCGGGTAACGTCAAACGGGTCTGCAGGGAAGACCAAAGGAAAGCTCATGTCGAAAACCACCAAGATCGTCCTGTCCGTCGTTGGAGCGTTCATCCTGCTCGGTGCCGTCACCGTCTTTGCGATCGTTCGGTTCTCGGGACGATTCATTGCCGGCCCGGAGCAGGCAGCCGAAATCGGCCAAGAAATTTCGACACATACGCTCCCCGCGGGGTTCGAACCGGTCTTCGGGATGGACATCCTCGGGTTGTCCATGATGATGGCCACCGATTCCGGCGACGACGCCAAAGTGTTGATGTTGGTGCAAACGCCCGACAGCGATTTCGCAGGTGCCGAGGCAGAAGCTCAAGACGCTTTTCAGCAGCAAGCCGGATTCGGAAACAACTACGAGTACGCCGGTTCGCGGGAGGTAACGATCGCCGGTGAGACTCGCAGCGTCGATACGCTGATTGGCAGGGACCAAGGGATGGATATGCGCCAGGACATCGTGGTGTTTCCCGCACAGAACGGCAATGCGGCTGTGGCGATCATGGTTGCTCCGGTGGACGAGTTCGATGAAGAGGCATTCGACGGGTTTCTCGCCTCGATGAGGTGACGAGCGACTTGGGCAGGGCCCCAAGGTTGGTAACCTACAAGCCACTATGGCCCAAGATCCCTCACTGACCACCTGGGTCGACTCCGATCGGTTCATTCCCCGTCGCTTCGTGCAACCAGCACTGGCGTTTACCCACGCTGAAGCTGCCTCGGGCATCGTCCTCATGCTGGCGGCGGTGGTCGCCCTCGTTTGGGCCAACCTTCCGCTCGGCGAAAGTTACGAAGCCTTTTGGGGAATCCACCTCGACCTCACGCTTGGCCCGGTTCACCTCGAAGAGAGCCTTCGCCACCTCATCAACGATGGGTTTATGGCCATCTTCTTCTTCGTCGTTGGCCTGGAGATCAAACGTGAGCTGGTGAGTGGCGAGCTCCAAGATCCCAAAGCGGCTGCGCTTCCGGCCATTGCCGCCCTGGGTGGAATGGTGGTCCCGGCGTTGATCTACCTGGCATTCGCGGCGAGCGGCGACATGGCCCGCGGCTGGGGAATTCCAATGGCCACGGACATCGCTTTCTCGATTGGCGTCGTTGCGCTACTAGG
This sequence comes from Acidimicrobiia bacterium, assembly GCA_029881355.1. GTDB lineage: Bacteria > Actinomycetota > Acidimicrobiia > Spongiisociales > JAENVV01 > JAENVV01. The sequence continues at coordinate 11,585 of JAOUMT010000070.1, forward strand.
CACGAGGGTCCCGGTCGGGGCCAAACTCTTCCTCCTCGCGCTGGCCATTGCCGACGACATTGGAGCGATCCTGGTAATCGCGACCTTCTACACGGAGGATCTATCGATCCCGTATCTCGCTGCTGGTATCGGCGGTCTGGCGGTCATTTACGGAGCCAACCGCGCCGGAGTCCGTGCGATGACGTTCTATGTCGCAATCGCTGTTGTTACCTGGTTCTTCTTCCTTGAATCCGGAGTGCACGCCACGTTGGCCGGCGTCGCTCTCGGTCTGCTCACCCCGGCAACACCCCTGATTGGGTCTGCGCAGTTTGATCAACTCGCCCGCCGGATCATCGACACCTACCCGGTGGATGATGGCACCGTCTATTCTCGTCAAAAGGTCGACACGGAGGCTCGATCACTTGCCAGAGTCGCCACCGAATCGGTTTCGCCGCTGAGTCGACTCGAAGAATCACTTCACCTTTGGAGTTCGTTCGCCATCGTCCCCATCTTTGCCCTCGCAAATGCCGGTATCCGTTTTGAGGGCGTCTCGATCGGTGAAGCAATCACCCATCCGATCGCCCTTGGCGTCGCCTTCGGCCTGGTGTTCGGCAAGACCATTGGCATTACCCTGTTTACCTGGTTGGCCGTTCGTTTGGGGGTCGGCAAACTTCCCTCACAGACCCAGTGGTCTCACGTTGTTGGGGTGGCGATGCTGGCAGGCATCGGCTTTACCGTGGCTTTGTTCATTGCTGGCTTGGCGTTCCCTACCCACCCCGAGTTCGCCGACCGCGCCAAAGTGGGCATCTTCGTTGGCTCGGCCGTGGCCGGCGTGATGGGTTATCTCGTGCTCCGGCAAGTCAAGCCATCCAAATCTCCCGACGACGACATTCCAACTGAAACGAAGGCCGCAAGAGTTTGACCGAACCTCCGCCGCCAACGATCGATTGCGTCGAGTGCGGCGGAGTGGCTTCGCTGCTCACCCAGCGACCGCCCGACGACCCATTCGAGCCCGGCGATGTCATCGCCTACCGTTGCGCCGACTGCTGGGATCGTTTCGATTTGGTCTTTTGGGATGATTCCGAGACCGAGACGGGTTGAGAAGAGATATGTTGAAACGTAACAAGAAAACCAAACCCACCCAGATCACCACGATGGACGAAATGAACGACCTGGCCGCAGATGGTCCGGTCCTCGTTGATTTCTTTCAGAAGGGCTGCTCACCGTGTCAGGCGATGGACGGAATCGTAAAGGAGATCGCTGACGAATTCTCCGGTGGATTAGCCGTCGCCAAGGTCAATGTCGCTCACGCGCCAGAACTGGTGCAGCGATTCAAGGTGATGTCCACCCCGACCTTTGTGGTGCTCGCTTCCGCCAAGAACGCCAAAACCGTCAGCCTGCATCAACGGTGGAAGGGCACCGGCCTCATCAAAAAGGATGCGCTCGTCAAAGTCGTCACGGACGCCGGCGCAACTCCCCCTTCAACCTAACGGAGCTCAGTCCTGCCAGCGGTGGGGCCGGGTTCTCAGTTCACCGAAGTCGAATTCATCACACAGCGCTTCGAATTCGGACCTCCTGGCCCCCTGCCACCTGAGTTCGTCAAAGCTCTCGGTGAGCGGCACATCACGACGGAGCGTCGTCAGTTCACGAAAAAGAAGCGCATCTTGAAGGTTATCCCGTAGCGAGGCGCCCAAACGAGCCGCCCCCCGGACCGTGATCGCCCAATCGTTCTCGTCAGGCGGGATTTGGTCCAAGCGGGTGTACTCGGCGAGTAGTGCCCCGGCCGATTTCGCTCCCCACGCGGGCACCCCAGGGATCCCGTCTGCCGCGTCGCCCACGAGAGCCAGGTAGTCGGGAATCGAGATAGGTCCGACACCAAACTTTTCCCACACCCCTGCCTCATCCATCACGACTTGACGGCGACGATCCAACATGACGACGAAGTCATCAATGACACACTGGGCGCAATCCTTGTCAGGCGTTGCAATCACGATCTGATCGACGTCGTCGGCATAGATCAGCGCTCCGGTCGCCAGTGCGTCATCGGCTTCAAACTCGACCATTTCCCAGACAACCACACCCATCGCCTTCAACGCTCGTTCAAGGATGGGGAACTGGGCGAGCAACTCGGGCTCGATACCCTCACCGGTCTTGTATCCGTCGTACATGTCGTTTCGAAAGGACTCGATCA
>JAOUMT010000256.1 GCA_029881355.1 Acidimicrobiia bacterium
GTGGCAGACCACCTCGACGATCCTGATGTCATGGTCGTTGAAACGGACGAAGATGTTTTGCTGTATTTGACCGGTCACATCCCCGGCTCGGTCAAGATCGACTGGCATGATGATCTGAACGACCCACTCGTACGGGACTACCTCGACGCCGAACGCTTCGCCGAGATGGTCGGACGCAAGGGTATCGGCCCAGAGACGACGGTGGTCTTCTACGGAGACAACTACAACTGGTGGGCGGCATACGCTCTCTGGGTGTTCAGTCTCTTCGGACATGCAGATACCCGCTTGATGAATGGCGGCCGGATGAAGTGGGTCGCCGAAGGCCGACCGATGACCACCGATGAAACCGGCATCACTCCGACCTCGTATCCGGTTCCAGAGCGAAACGATGCTCCAATTCGGGCCTTTCGTGATGATGTCATGGCGCATCTCGATAAATCAGGCCCGCTGGTCGATGTTCGATCTCCCGAAGAATTCTCGGGAGAAAAGCTCCACATGCCCGACTATCCCCAGGAAGGGGCGATGCGCGGTGGACACATCCCCGGGGCGGCATCGAAGCCGTGGAAGGCCGCCGCCAACGATGACGGGACGTTCAAGTCGGCCGATGATCTGAAGGCCATCTATCACGATGAACTGGGTCTCGGTCTCGACGACGACATCATCGCCTATTGCCGGATCGGTGAACGGTCCTCGCACACCTGGTTCGTCCTCACCCAACTTCTTGGTCACAAGAACGTCCGCAACTACGACGGCTCATGGACCGAGTGGGGGAATCTGGTCGGAGCCCCGATCGAAAAGTGACAAATCGCCTGGCGACGGCGAACTAGGGTTGCAGTCGTGCAGGATGCAACGGAACCGACAAACGAGACCGGCCGTCTTGAGGACATGCCTCCCTGGGTGCCCCGCGCTGCGGCCGTCGCCGTCTTCACCATTCTTGCCATCGCGGCCGGACTGTGGATGCTCGTGCAGATTCGGTCAATCCTCCTGGCCCTCTTTGTCGCACTGTTTCTGAGCTTTGCCCTTGAACCAGCCGTCGTGAGACTGGTTCGGCGAGGATGGAAGCGGCCGTTGGCGACCTCGGCCGTGTTCATGATTCTGGTCAGCCTCATCTTCGGGTTCGTGGCGATCATGATTCCTCCGGTCGCAACGCAGATTGGCGTCCTGTCAGAAAGGCTTCCGGTCTTTGTCGAGTCGGCCATCGATTTTGCGGAAGCACAGTTCGGCATTCAGCTCACGGGAGACACCATCCTCGGATGGGCCACCGGTTTCGCCGACAACGCGTCCGGCTATGTCGACGACGTGCTCTTCCGGGTGGTCGGAGCCGGCTCGTTTATCGGAAACTTCATCGTGCAGGTTTTGTCGGTGCTTCTGTTTACCTATTACCTGTTGGCCGACGGGCCGAACATCCGCCGCAAGTTGTTCTCGCGTTTCAAGGGCGATCGACAAACCGAAATCATGCGGATCTGGGAGCTGGCGATCGACAAGACCGGCGGCTATGTCTACAGCCGGCTCATGCTGGCGCTGGTAAGTTCGATCTTCACCTGGCTGGCGCTGGCGATTATTGGGTTGCCGAACCCTCTGTCGCTCGGTATCTGGGTCGGTGTGATCTCACAATTCATTCCTGCCGTCGGTGCGTTCATTGCCGCCTCGTTGCCAGTGGCAATCGGCTTGTTGACCGACTGGCGCCAAGCTGTGGCAGTCTTGGTCGTCCTCGTCTTGTATCAGCAGTTCGAGAACCTGTTCCTCGCTCCGCGCATCACAGCCTCGGCGATGTCGCTTCATCCGGCGATCGGCTTTGCTGCCGTCTTGGCGGGCATCTCGTTGATGGGTGCGCTCGGAGCGATCGTGGCCTTGCCACTGGTCGCGATTATGCAGGCGTTTGTATCGGCCTATTTCCAGGAACATGAAGTGATCGCTTCACGACTCACCGACGACGGCTTGGTTCCGCGCCGCAAGGCTTCTGCTCCACCGGCTGATGACGACGCAGACCCGGCGACTACCTAGATGTCAGAGCGTTAACCCGCCGTCGAGTTTGACGATGGCGCCGGTCATATAGGCAGATCTGGCGATTCCCAAGCAGGCCTCGGCAACATCCGCTGGTTGGCCCGAGCGCCGCAGGGCAGCGGACTTTTGGACCGTGTTCCGGATCTCGTCCCAGTCGGACGTCCAGTCCGTGTCGATCAGGCCGGGAGCGACCGCGTTTACTCGTATGTCTGGCCCGAGAGCCTTGGCGAGAAAGACGGTCATCTGATTCAAGGCTGCCTTGGAGGTTCCGTACGGGATCGACGACCCCATCGCCCGCAGCCCGGCCACGGATGTGATGTTGATGATCGAACTGCCCGTCCTCATGACCCTGGCGGCAGCCCGTGACATGTACCAGGTGCCCATCACGTTGGTTCGCCAGATTCGATCCCATGTCTCATCGGTTGCGGCGTCCAGGTCACGGTACGGTATGACCTTGGTGAATCCGGCGTTGTTCACGAGAACATCGACGCTCCCGAAGGTATCGGTGGCGCCAGAGATCACTCTGACACAGTCGGCCTCGTCGGTGATGTCGGCCTGGATATAGATCGCCGAAGGTAATGATTCGGCAACGTTCGTGCCGCGTTCGTGCGATGTTACCGAGTTGACGACGATCGAGGCTCCGGCCGCGGCGAAACCGCGGGCGACTGCTTCTCCGATGCCGCTGGCCGATCCGGTCACTACGACGGTCTTGCCTGAAAAGTCGTCCATGGCTGCCTCCGTCCGGGACGCTAGTTGATCGCCCGTTCGTCGGCTAGCGTCGGTTGTCGATGGAGGTCAAGATGTTCGAAGGTCAGACTGCGGTGATCACCGGCGGAGCGAGCGGCATTGGTCTCGGGATTGGTCGCGCGCTCGGACGTCTTGGAACGACCGTTGTGCTTGCGGATCTCGACGCCGAAGCCCTCAACGGACGTGTTGGCGAACTGTCAGGCGAAGGAATCACCGCCCACGGACGGGTGACCGATGTCACCGATGTCGAATCGGTGGCGGGCCTTGCCGACTTTGTTGAGAGAGAACTTGGCGGGTGCAACCTGTTGTTCAACAACGCCGGGGTGGCCGTATTCGGTCCGTTTGTCAGTGCAACGATCGCCGACTGGGACTTCACGATGGGCGTCAACTTTGAGGGAGTTGTGAACGGCCTGCGGGCGTTCGTGCCTGCCATGACCCGTCGAGGATCGGGCCACATCGTCAATACGGCGTCGATGAGTGGCCTGATCGGGATGGAGAACCTCAGCGTCTACTGCGCCTCCAAGTTCGCGGTTGTAGGTCTCTCGGAGTCACTTCGTCGGGAACTGGCGCCACACGGGATCGGGGTGACCGTGCTCTGCCCGATGGTGGTCGACACTCCGATCAGCGATAACTCGCTGCGCATGCGGCCAGTCGACCTTCGTAACAGCGAGCCACCGCCCGACGTTACCGCCAATCTGGTTGGGGGAGTTGTCACCGTCGAAGACGTGGCAGATATGGTCGTCGACGCCATTCTTCACAACCAGCCATACGTCCTCACTCATGCCGAACAAGCTCCAATCCTGCATCGGCGGGCTGCCCGCCTCTCCGAAGCGGCCGACCGGGTGACTGGCCGGTGAGCGGTCCACTTGCCGGCTACCGAGTCTTGGAGTTGGCCGGGATCGGACCGACGCCTTTTTGCGGCATGA
>JAOUMT010000259.1 GCA_029881355.1 Acidimicrobiia bacterium
ATGCGGCTGCGATCAGCCTTACGGGCGTCCTTGTCGAGTTGTTCTTCCCAGGAACTTGGACCGCGGCGGTAGGCGATGACGAAAGTAGCGAGGCCACCGAGTACGAAGAGGATCGATCCGAGAATCGTCAGAATCTGGGGAGCGGTCATTCGAAATTCACCCAGTCTTTCAAGTCGTCAAAGAAGATGCCGTCGACCCAGGGGTACGTGAAGTTGAAGCCAGGACCTCGGAACAAAACACCAAGAATGGTGAGCGTGGCCGACCCCATCATGAAGAAGGTGTACATGAAGATCGCGAACTTACGGTCGGATGGTTTGTTGGAAGGGTTCTTATCGACATACGGAATCGCCATGAAACCGACCAACCCGATGATCGTCGGGACTGTCACGCCGGCGATCTGCGGATCGAAGTAGGACAACAACTCCTGGAGACCGAGGAAGTACCAAGGTGCCTTCGAAGGGTTGGGGGTGGCAGTGAAGTTGGCAGACTCAAGCAGCGGTGCTTGGAGGATGACTGACAGCACGATCAGCAAGGCAGTCACGCCGAGCAGGACCGCGAATTCCATGATCATGAGATGTGGCCAGGTGCTGACTTTGTCGGTCGGTTCGGCTTTGACTTGCTGGATGGCGTTGGCTTTTACAACCGTCAGCAGACGCTGAGTCCGTACCCCCTCGGGGACCGCTTCGGGCTGGGCGATCGGCCGGGCAGCAACGGCGGTAGCACCTCCGGTGGCAGGCGGTTGGGCACTCGCCGCGGGTGCACTGGTCGCGGGGGCGGGGGCGGCCGCAGCGGGGGGCATGTCAATGACATCCGCAGAAACGGCGTCAGCAGTCGGTTCCGGCTCGGGGGTCGATGCGGCCGGCGCCGATTCGGGAGCTGGAGCAGTCGCCGGTGGGGCGGACGGTGCTTCTTCGCCGAGCATCTCGGCAAGAACCTGAGCAGCTGAGGCGCCGCTCGCCTTGGCTTTCGCCTCAACCGATCGCTGCAACAAAGAAGCAGGCATGCCGGCTTTGGCAGCAGCAGCCTCATAATCAATCTCGCCGCCAGCGCCGTCGGCTGGACCGGCGGCAGTTGCTTCAGCCTGCTCCTCAGCCGCCACTTCAACAGCCGCATCGGTCTGGGGAGCATCTTGCGCGACGGGCATAGAAGTTTCAGCAGGTGTCTGCGGAACTGCCTCGACAGTCTCAACCTTGGGCTGATCACCCGCGTCCATGGCGGTCACCGGAGCTTCGCCGGTCATTTCGGCGAGAACTTGCTCCACAGGGATGCCGAGCGCTTTGGCCTTGGCTTCGGCCGATCGCCGGAGCAGATGTTCTGGAATGTCAGACATGCATACTCCCTACAACGGTCCTGAGATTCCGCCGTCTTTACGAACCCGCCAGAAGTGCACGGCCATGAAGATGACGATGATGAAGGGGAAAGCCAAAACGTGTAGGACATACCAGCGCAAGATCGTGTCGCCGGTCACTTCGACGGAGCCCAGCAGGGCGAACTTCACTTGGTCACCGAACACGGGCACGAATCCGGCCATGTTGGTTCCAACCGTGACAGCCCATAAGGCCAGCTGATCCCAAGGGAGCAGGTATCCGGTAAACGAGAGCAACAGGGTGAGCAGCAACAGAATTACCCCGACAACCCAGTTGAACTCGCGAGGTGGCTTATAGGCGCCGTGATAGAAGACCCGACTCATATGGAGGAACACGGATAGCACCATCAGGTGAGCGCCCCAGCGGTGCATATTGCGCACCAGGGACCCGAAAGCGACCGACGTGGACAGCGCCTCGACATCGACATACGCGGCTTCGGCTGTCGGCGCGTAATAAAACATCAAGAAAATTCCCGTGATCGTCAGCAAGATGAATAGGAAGAAGCTGATTCCTCCGAGACAAAGCGTGTAGGAAAGCCGGACACCGTGGCGCTTCACCTTGACCGGATGCAGGTGATACAGCACGTTGTTCATGATGACGTATGAACGGTTACGAGGCGTGTCCGAATAGCCCTTCTTGAACGGTGAGCCAGGGCGAAGAATCGACTCGGCGACCTGGCTGCCGTGGACCTTGCCCCAGATCGAAGTTGCCTGCTCTTTGACTTTGTCAACTATTCCGTTTGCCATCAGTCCCTACATCCGTAGTCCGTAGACGTAACCGTTCTTATGATCGCGCTGGCCCGTATCAATGTCCCACGGTGCGAGACCGGCAGTCTCAACCTCTGCCGATAGTGACCCTTCGAACTTGCCAAGCGTAATGACCCCGGTCGGGCACCTATCAACACACAGCGCGCAACGCGTGCACTCGTTCTCGTCGACGATGAAGAATCCCTTGGCACCTTCGCTTTCGCGGGGGTGGGCCACGTTGCTGCCTTCATCGATCGCGTCCAAGGAGAGATAGTGGATGCACTTCCACGGGCAGATGTCGACGCAGCCTTCACAGAGGATGCATTCTGACTGGTCGATATGAAGGAACTGCTTGGGCTTTACCTGACCGAGCAAATAGGCGCCATCGACAACCGCGAGTTGGTAGTCGTCGCGGATCGGAGGAACCTCGACCCAAACATCACGAGCCGTTGCCATCTAGTCGGTCGCTTTCGAGAGGGGGCGACCGTACGGGGACGCGACCTCCGGCTTCGGCTGAGGCGCACCGAGCCCAAACCCTTGAATCTTGTAAGCCAGCAGGATGCCCAGACCCAAGACGACCGCGTGGTAGCCGCCGGAGATGGCGTCCTTCAAGACCGCGAATGAAATCTCGACCTCATTGTTGAGCACCAGCCAGGGCGGGACCGTGAAGAAGATCTTTTGCGAGGTCCATCCGAGTGGGCCCTGCGTGAGGTTCAGCCACTCCGAAGGAATGATCCCGTAGAACAGGATCAACTGGTACCACGTCAAAAACGTGGCGAAGCCGGCCCGGGTCCAGGTCATCGGACGTCCGGTGACCCAGACGAGGAAAGCACCGAGGATGACGAACTGCGAGCCGGCGACTGCGGTGATTTGGCCGAAGGTGACCGGTAGCCAGCGGGGCATGTTGAGGAAGCTATCTCTAAGGAATTCAGGCGATACGATCGTTTCGTTACCAAACGCGACCGCTATGACGAGGCCAACAACCACCGTAAACAGCCCGAACACCATGGCAGCAGTGCCGACTCGGTTCCGTTTCGTTTGGTCGTATACCCAATTCATAGGCTCTGATTCTGTTCCTCTTCGGTCCCGATTGCTCGAGACGGCGAACGGCCACAAGCTGCATCGCTGCAATGGCATTTCTAGCAGATCCAACACCCGTTTCTGAATTCACCCTAAGGCACGCAGGGGCGATGCGATACCGTTTGCAGCCACTTTGACTATGACCGTATCCGCCAGGCAGAATGCCCGGCAAGGAAATCGAACGCGGGCCGACAGTCGAGTAAGCTGCGACCGCCCACCCAGTCGCAGACAGCTGAAGGAGCGCCGGTTTGGCCATAACCGCAGAAGATAAGCGATCTCAAACCGGAATGGTCCGGGGAGCTGACTCCGCTAATCGGGTGGCCCTTACGCTGGCGGGCCTCTTCCTTTTGTTGGCCATCGGGCTGCAAGTCCTCGCCAGCCTCAAACTTGCCTACCCGTCATTTCTCTCCGGCGCCGCCATTTTCTCGTACGGTCGTCTTCAGCCGATGGCCAACATGTCGGCGCTGCACGGTT
>JAOUMT010000258.1 GCA_029881355.1 Acidimicrobiia bacterium
CGCAACAACCCGGCCGTATCGGTGCGCATTTCGTCCGGCTGGCCGACGCAAAGCTGATTGTGCTGGGTGTTGGCTCGACTGAGACCGCCGATGAATCGATGGGGTGAATCGACCAGATCACCATTCGACACGACCATCGCCGCCGCTCCCGAACCCAGCGTCAACGTGGCGAACTGCTCACGGAACATTTCGGGGGTGGCCTCGTCGGAGTTCAGCCGGGCGATCGTCGATTCGACCGCAAACCGCGAGCCCTCTCCATTGACAATAAGGCCATGGTCGATCTCGCCGCGTTCGACCATCGCCGCCACGATCGTGATGCCGTTGAGGAAGCCCAGGCAGGCGTTACCAACGTCGAAATTGAGAGCCGTATCGGGGAGGCCAAGCTTGCCATGGACAATGGACGCGGTCGATGGCTCGATGTAGTCACGACAAACAGACGTGTTGATGATGATGCCGATATCGCTCCGGTCGACGCCGGAAGACTCCAGGGCCTTCTCACCGGCCAGTGCGGCTGCGTCAGAAGGAAGTACGCCCTCTTCCCAAAACCGTCGTTCGTGAATGCCGGCCAGCGATTGCAGCAAGCCCGGAGTAGCGTGCAATCGCTCATAGGAGTTGGCGAGTTGAGCGTCGATTTCGTCGGAAGTCACCACGATGGGAGCGTGGGCGTGCTCAACGCTCGTGACCGCAATGTTGTTATAACGTTGATCTGCCTTCGGCACCAGAGGGGGTCCTTCTCGGGGCTAGTTAGTTCGGGTCAGGTGAGTGTATCGGACCGGACGCGCTTTACACGATCCGGCGATCACTAGCCCAGCGGGCAAGTTCGTATCGGCTCGACAACTGCAGTTTACGCAGTACCGCCGAAACATGCGTTTCAACGGTCTTGACCGAGATCGACAGTCGGGTGGCGACCTGCTTGTACGTGTAGCCCCTGGCGATCTGACGAAGAACCTCTCGCTCCCTGGCGGTCAATTGGTCGAGTTCGGGATCGGCTATTTCAGGAGCAGATTCAGCGAACGCATCGAGCACGAAGCCGGCCAACCGTGGTGAAAACACTGCATCCCCGTTGGCAATTCTCGATATGGCATCGACCAGCTCGGTCGGCGAGATCGACTTGGTGACGTACCCCCTCGCCCCGGCCCGGATCATGGCAATGACGTCCTCGGCCTTGTCCGAGACCGACAGGGCCAAAAACCGGATGTCGGGATCATCGGCAGAAATATTCTTGACGACCGCCAATCCTCCCCCGCCCGGCATGTGCACATCGACGAGAACCACGTCGGGGACGAGATCGCGGATGGCAGCGATGGCGTCGTCGACGTCCGATGCCCAGCCGACCACTTCAACATGGTTTTGCAGTTCGGTCCTCACGCCGGTGAGGAACAGCTCATGATCGTCAACCAGGAAAACGCTCGTCATTTGTCTGAACCTAACGGCATCGAGAGGTGAACTTCGGTACCCGAACCGATCTCGCTGGTGACTTCGGCCCGTCCGCCGTGGCGTTCCATACGGCCGATGATCGAATCGGCGATGCCATGACGATCACCGTTGACGGATGCGACATCGAATCCCGAGCCCTGGTCGGATATGTATACATCGACCTGACCATCGATCGTTTCGGCATAGACCGACACCCAGGGTGCCCCGGCATGTCGAGCGGCGTTGGCAGTGGCTTCGCCCGCGGCTCGCACCATTGCATCGAGCGCAGGGCTGATCAAAGTCTCCCCGACCGTGACGAGTTCGACGCGCACGTCGTAGTCGCGTTCCACCCGGTTGGCCATCGACTGAAGGGCCGTACTGAACAGTGCCGAGTCGGTATCCGGATCGGCCTCGAACAGCCATTGACGTAACTCTCGTTCTTGAGCTCTCGCCAAAGTGACCATCTTGTTTGGGTCGTCGGACCGTTGAATGAGTGCCAACGTCTGGAGCACCGAATCATGCAGATGAGCGGCGACTTCGGAGCGTTCTTCGGAGCGAATTCGATCACCGCGTTCTTCGTTGAGTGCCGAGACCAGCCGCACGATCCACGGGCCGACCAGCAGCGCCAGGCCGGCAACGGTGACGACCACTGCCAGGAGCGGCAATCCCAGCGGAGCCAACGAATCGCGGGTGACGACGAAGGTTCCGACCCCCGCGAAAAGCACCAGCGTACCGACGACAATCCGGCTCATCGGCGGTCTGACGGTGCCATCGGCGCCAGGAGCCAGCCACGAAGACAGGCGGTTGTAATTGTCGCCTTTGTCGAGGATGGCTGCCAACCCGAACGAGATAAGGCCCACCGGCCACACGACCGAGTCGCCGAACCATAGATTGGCGGCCCGCAACGTGATGAGTGCGGCGATCAACATGAGAGCCAGCCCAAGTTTTTGCGATCGACCGATCGACCGTTTCGCACCGGCGTCAACGCTGTTGACCGTGATCGCCACCCCAATCACGTAGGCCAGGAGGCCAACTCCGCCAGCCAGCGCCAGCACCACAAAAGCCGCCCTGACGTAGGTCGCCGATACCCCGAGCGACTCTGCGACTCCGGCCGCAAAACCGGAGAAGATTCGATCGTCAGATCGCCGGTACAAAGCCGGGAAGGTTCCTGTGCGCTCCATACGGATGATGATGGCACGGAGTAACGTCTGCGCCAACGAGGTATCACCCTGATACGAACCCTGACCCTCAGGGTTTTCGGCGGGCAATACCCAATAGTCAGGTCGGCGGCGATGCCCCACGATATGGACATGAACAACTCTACGGAAACCGCGGCACCGGAGCGTGAACCCTCACCCGACGTGCCGTTGGTCGGACTTGTCCGACCGATCAACCGGCGGATCATCGCCGGAGTCGGCAGTGGTCTTGCCGACTATTGGAACATCAGCCCATTCCTGACCCGTCTGGCGTTCGTGCTACTGACCGCGGTCGGCGGGCTCGGGCTCTTGCTGTACGCGGCGGGATGGCTGCTCATCCCCAACGACGACGGAACCGAATCCATCGCCGAGGAAGCCCTACGCAAGGCTCGAACTGGTGAGTCGCACGTGGGGATCATCCTGATCGGCCTTGCCGCCCTGATCGGCATTTCGACGATCGGCGGCGTCGACGGAGGTCTGGCCTGGGCGGTGGCACTCGGCGTAGTTGGCTATCTCCTGTACCGCGGCGACTTCGGACAGGGCGATGACTCCGAACGCCCGGCCGTCGCTCGACGATCGGAGCGGGCGTACCGCTCGTCCAGATCGAGCACCGCCGTCGTCGATCATCAGGAGTTCGATGGACCGCCGCCCCCGCCGGGTTCACCACGGCCGAGCCGTCCGGCCCGTCCGCCACGTGAACCACGGAAACCACGCGAACGGTCGATTCTTGGTCGACTCGCCCTCGCCTCCGGACTGATCACCGTCGGCGTCATGGCACTCTTCGACAACGCCGGAGCGGCGATCGAGTTTCGCCACTACGTCGCCGCACTGCTGGTCGTGGTATCGGCCGGCCTGATCATTGGAGCTTTCGCCGGCCGGGCTCGCTGGCTGATCGCTGTCGGGCTGCTTCTGCTGCCCGCGGCCGCAGTGTCTCGCTGGGTTCCTGGCGATACCTGGTCTGGTTCGGTGAACTCGATCGACGCGCTGCGCATCGACCCGACCAATGTCGATCAGATCGAGGGCTTCTATGAGTTCGGAACCGGCGATGTCGTGTT
>JAOUMT010000071.1 GCA_029881355.1 Acidimicrobiia bacterium
CTCGATATTCGAACGTGAGGATGCGGTGTTCAGCGACTGCCGAGAAGATGGTCCCGAGATCGTCGGCGGACAACCCGAGGTCGGCAGCCAGCGGTTCTCCGGCGGCGGTCATCGGAGCTCCGCCCAGTTTGAACATGGCATCGGCTCCGGTTGGTTGGCCACCGAGACGGACGATCTGGGCGGCCAGCCACAGGGCCGCCCGCTCCTCATCTGTGAGTCCCGGGTCAGCCAACTCGTAGTCCTGCGGCGGGACGACATAGCCTTGTTCAACTTCCCAGGCGTCGGTGAACGTCATGCCCAAAGGAATGCCCATCGACCGCAATAAGTCTTTGTCACGCTCGAACATCCGATGGAAGGCGACGTCGTTTTCCCGGTCGTATCCGGCGACCGTCTCGCGAATCTCGTCGGCGGTCACGGGCCGTCCGCTGGTGAGCAGGAAGGCCAGAAGATTCAGGAGTCGTTCAATGACGTTCTTCATACGGCCACAAATGTAGCCCTACAGGCCCGCGATGAGTTTTTCGACCCGATCGTCAACCGATTTGAACGGATCCTTGCAGAGGACCGTTCGCTGGGCCTGGTCGTTGAGCTTCAAATGTACCCAGTCCACGGTGAAGTCGCGCTTTTTGGCTTTGGCGGCCTTGATGAACTCACCACGGAGCCTGGCCCGGGTGGTTTGCGGCGGGACCATCATGGCGGTGGCTACCGCCGCGTCGGTGACGACCCGATCGACCAGACCACGCCGTTGCAGGATATAGAACAGACCGCGCTGACGATTGACGTCGTGATAACTGAGATCGAGTAACGCCAGCTTGGGGTCCGACCGGTTGAGATCCCATTTGGTCTGATACTTCTCAATGAGATGGTATTTCGTCACCCAGTCCACCTCACGGTTCAACGTGAGGGGATCTTTCTCAAGGCTCGTAAGCAGGTACTCCCACATTTCGATGGCCTTCTGAACCTCGGCCGGGAACCCGGTGGTCCGTGCGTACCGCAGCGTCCTATCCAGGTACTCCCATTGGATGTCCAAGGCCGAAAGCTCCCGACCATTGCGCAGCCGAACCCGCCGGCGGCACGTGATGTCGTGGCTGATCTCCCGGATTGCTCGAATCGGGTTCTCCAGCGAGACATCTCGAAACACCACGTTGTCTTCGATCATCTGTAGAAGCGCCACCGTGGTGCCGATCTTGACGTAGTTGACGTATTCGGACATGTTGGAATCGCCGGCGATCACATGGAGGCGCCGGTACTTTTCGGCGTCGGCGTGTGGCTCATCGCGGGTGTTGATGATCGGTCGGCTTCGAGTCGTCGCCGACGAAACGCCCTCCCAGATGTGCTCGGCTCGCTGGGCGATCGAATACATCGGGCCCTTGGCCGTTTGCAGCAACTTGCCTGCCCCAGAGAAGATCTGCCTCGTCACGAAAAAGGGGATGAGCGTGTCGACGGTTTTTTGGAATTCGCCGTGTCGCGAAACGAGGTAGTTCTCATGGCATCCGTATGAGTTGCCAGCAGAGTCGGTATTGTTCTTGAACAAGTAGATCTGGCCGCGAATACCCTCTTCTTCAAGGCGTTCTTCGGCTGATTCGACGAGTCCTTCGAGTATCCGCTCCCCTGCCTTGTCATGGGCAACGACGGACTGCAACGAGTCACACTCCGGAGTGGCATATTCAGGATGGCTGCCAACATCGAGGTAGAGACGAGCACCGTTCTCAAGGAAGACGTTTGAGGATCGGCCCCAACTCACCACCCGTCGGAAAAGATAGCGAGCGACCTCGTCTGGGCTCAGTCGTCGTTGCCCCCGCAAAACGCAGGTAACCCCGTACTCATTCTCGATGCCAAAGATCCGGCGTTGCACCTGATCACCCTAGTTGGGTCGCGTCCCAAGGCTCGGGACAGTGGCGCGCCTGGGCTATGGGCTGCTGCCACCGGGCGACGTCGTGCGAGCCCCCCACCTAGGCAGCTGCGATGCATTCGGCGATCTCCTCGGCAGTGAGCTTCCGGAAAGCTCGGCGATGCCCATTGCGGTCGAGGATCGCCCCCTCCCACCCCTCAACTCCATTTTCGAAAGCTCCAGCTGCCAACCGAACCGCTTCCTCCAGCGAAAGCCCGGGCCGATAGGCGGCTTCGAGTCGTTCGGAGAGTTCTTCCGAGTTGCCGCCAATCGCAGCAAATCCAGACTGGTCATATAGGGTGCCGTCGTACAAGACCCGGTACATACGGTTTGGCTGATCGCCGACGCCAAGTTCGGCAACGAGCAATTCGACTTCGAACGGCTTTACCTCGTGCGTGAAAATGTTGCCGAGCGTCTGAGCAAATGCATTGACCAGACTTTTCGCCGACACGTCAGAGCGCGAATACATATAACCCTTGACGTCGGCGTGCCGAATCCCGGCGACGCGCAGCAGCTCGAATTCGTTGAACTTGCCCACGCCGGCAAAGGCGATCCGATCATATATCTCAGAGATCTTGTGGAGCGTGCCCGATGGGTTCTCGGCTAGGAGCAAGATGCCGGTCGCGTACTCGACGGCGGCAATGGACCGGCCTCTGGCAATACCCTTGCGGGCAAAGTCGGCCCGATCCTTGACCAATTGCTCTGGAGGAACGTAGAAGGGCATCGTCATCGAACCATCTCCAATGCTGCGTCGGCGATTGGGGCGATTTCCTCATCGGCCAGTTCGACGAGTCCGTCGACGTTGATCCGAATCACGTTCGGGTAGATCCCTCGCCTCACGTCGGGCCCGCTCGTTGCGACGTCCTGCTCGGCCGCAGCAACGAGCGATTGCATGGCCACCGACAGGCCCTCGACGGCGTCCATCGCCGGGTCGAAGTGTGATCGAAGATACGACTTTGCTTCTCGCGAGCCCGAGCCGGTAGCTCCAAAATCGTCCTCTTCATATCTCCCGCCGACGACGTCAAACGTAAACAGGCGACCGGATCCGACCAGATGGTCGAATCCGCAAAACAGCGGCACCACCACGAGGCCCTGGAACGCCATCGGCAGCTGCTGGCGGACGAGTCTGGCCAGGAAGTTGGCGCGACCTTCCAGGCTCAGCCGGGTACCTTCCAGCTTTTCGTAGTGTTCCAGTTCTGTCTGAAACAGCTTGACCAGCTCGATCGCCAGTCCCGCAGTACCCGAGATAGCGACTGCGGAAAAGTCATCGGAAGGGAAGACTTTCTTCATCCGGCGATGCGCGACGCTGTAGCCCTCGGTGGCCTGGCGGTCGCCGATCATGTACACCCCGGCGTCGTAGCGAACGGCGAGCACGGTCGTGGCGTCGGCTAGACCCAAATCGGCGGCCGAACCGTGCACTCCGTCCCAGGTTGGCGCCAAGCCGGCGGCTTTGAGTACCTGGGCAAACCCGGCCGGCGATTCAGTGATTCCGCCAGCCGGTGCCTTCGGTTCGCTCATTCGCCACCCTTCTGAACGTAGTTCTTCACCATCTCCTCAGCGTTTTCTTCAAGTACCGAGTCGATTTCGTCGAGCAGTTCGTCGGTGATTTCGACAGATTCACGGGCCGCAGCATCAACTTCGACTGCATCAGCCTCGACAGCCGCCTCTTCCGATGAGCGTCGCGCTCGTTGTTGTTCCTGTTCTGACATGTCAATGTCCTCCTAGACCCTGCAAGAGCTCTTGGACGGTGTCTGAAGTATCGATTAGCTCCGATACCAATTCCTTGGTGCCAAGCAGCGGCTCCATCATAGGCACCCGTTTGAGATGGGTTTCAGATGCGTCGAACACGAGCGAATCCCAGTTGGCTGCGACGACCTTTTCGCCATACTTGGTGACGCACCTTCCCCGGAAATACGCCCGGGTGTCCTCAGGCGGCTGAGCAGCTGCAGCCCGCACCTGGTCGTCAGTGAATAGCCGTCTGATCCTGCCGCGATCTTGCAGCTTCCTGAACAGACTCTTGTCGGAAGCGACGTCGTGATATTGGAGGTTGATGACCGCGAGGCGCGGATCGTCCCACGCCGCTCCACGATCTACGTAGGCCTCCATCAGCGACCTCTTGGCCACCCAGTCGAGTCGATCCGCGGTTCGGGATGGATCGACTTCCAGATCGTCGAGCAATCCTCGCCATTCGACAAGAACTTGTTCGGTTACCGGGTTGTCGGTGGTTTGCTCGGCATATTTGGCCAACCATTCGTAGTACCGATTCTGCATTTGAAGCGCGGTCATCGATGAGCCATCCACCAATGCATACGAACGAGTCATGTCGAGGTCGTGGCTCACCTGCCAGCAAGCCGTTACCGGATCCTCCAGTTCGAGCGCCTCAGGGAAAAACCCGTCCTCGAGGGCAGCAAGAAAGAGTGCGGTGGTGCCCAGCTTTACGAAGGTCTGCACCTCCGACAGCGTTGCGTCGCCGATGATCACGTGCAATCGTCGGTACTTCTCGGCATCGCCGTGCGGTTCGTCCCTGGTGTTGATGATGGGGCGCTTTAGCGTGGTTTCCAGTCCGACCCGCTCCTCGAAAAAATCCGCCCGCTGGGTGATCTGATAGGTCGCCTCAGGCCGTTCATTCTCCGACCCAAGCTTGCCTGCCCCAGTGAGCGGCTGACGCGACACCAGGAATCCGGTCAGATAGTCGACGATCTGACCAAATGGGATCAACCGACTGATCAGATAGTTCTCATGAGCGCCATAGCTATTGCCCTTGTTGTCAGAGTTGTTCTTGTAGATGGACACGATCTCGCCGGGACGAACCAGCAAGCCCGCATTTGCTGCGGCTTCGGCCATGACAAACTCACCGGCTTTGTCATATAGCGCTGCCGATAGCGCATCAGCGCATTCGGGACCCGAATACTCCGGATGGGCATGATCAACGTAGAGCCTGGCGCCGTTTCCGAGAACCACATTCACGACGCCCGAGTCGTAATCACCCGATGTGTCGACACCAAATCCTCGCAAATCTCGCCCGGGGGACTCTTCCTCATACGACCACTGGACCCGGGTGCCCTCGCCCCGGTAGCAATTGATCACGAGACCAGACGCCAATGCAGGATTAAAGTCAGGCGAGTTCCTGATGGAGATACCGAACTCCGTCTCGGTGCCGATCACCGTGGCCATGACTACAGGTATTGACCGGTCGTCATACCGTCGATCGACCTCGACTTGGTCTCACCTTTGAGCAGGGTGCGCACATAGACAATGCGCTCGCCCTTCTTGCCGGAGATTTTGGCCCAGTCATCCGGGTTCGTCGTGTTGGGCAGGTCTTCCTGCTCATGGAACTCTTGGACGAGGGCCGACGTGAGGTCTTCCAACCGAATGCCGTGAGCGCCGCCGCCTATCTGGCGTTTGATGGCGTCCTTTTTGGCTCGCCGGACGATGTTTTCGATCATGGCACCACTAGAGAAGTCCTTGAAGAACAGGACTTCGCGGTCACCGTTGGCGTAGGTGACTTCCAGGAACCGGTTCTCGTCGGCCATCGAATACATTTGATCTACTGCCGAGTTGATCATGGCATCTACGTGGGTGCCGATATCGCCGCCGGCGGTAGCGAGTTCGTCGGCATCATATGGAAGGTCGTCGGTGAGATAGATCTTGAAGATCTGGCGTGCGGCGGCCTCGTCGGGGCGGCTGATCTTGATCTTCACATCCAGGCGTCCTGGACGCAGTATGGCTGGATCAATGAGGTCCTCGCGGTTTGAGGCACCGATCACGATGACGTTCTTAAGTGCTTCTACACCGTCGAGCTCCGACAGGAGCTGAGGAACGATGGTCGATTCGACATCTGAACTGACGCCGGTGCCTCTTGTACGGAACAAAGAATCCATCTCGTCGAAAAAGACGATCACCGGCACACCTTCATCAGACTTCTCCTTGGCGCGCTGAAAGATCAATCGGATCTGTCGTTCCGTCTCGCCAACGTATTTGTTCAGCAGCTCGGGGCCCTTGATGTTGAGGAAATAGGACCGGGCATCGGCGCCCTCATCGGCAACGGCCTTGGCAAGCGAGTTCGCAACGGCTTTGGCTATGAGGGTCTTGCCGCATCCCGGAGGCCCGTACAAGAGAACACCCTTAGGGGCTTCAAGCAAATACTCGGCGAACAACGCTTTATGGCGATAGGGCAACTCGACCGCGTCACGGATCGCCTCGATCTGCTCGACGAGGCCACCGATCTGGGCGTAATCGATGTCGGGAACTTCTTCGAGGACCAGTTCCTCGACCTCGGGGCGGGCGAGCTTCTCAAACACGAGCCCGGTACGCGGTTCGATCCGGACGTGATCTCCGACCCGGACGAATACATCTTTCATTGAGTCGGCCAGCGTCACCACTCGTTCTTCGTCGGCATGTGCCAAAACGACCAATCGACCGTCGTCAAGCCGGTCTTTGATGAGAACAACGTCACCAACAGGATCAAAGCCGCTGACGTCGACGATGTTGAAGGCGTCGTTCAACAATACGTCCTGACCGATCCGCAGTTCCTTGACCTCGATACTCGGCTGGGCAGACACCCGGAGCTTGCGCCCGGAGGTCACCACGTCGACCGTTCCATCGGGATGTACCCCCACCACGGAGCCGTACGGGTTGGGAGGCGCGGAAAGCTTCTCGACCTCCTGACGCAGAACAACGAGCTGTTCGCGGGCTTCTTGGAGAACAGCCGTGAGCTTGTCGTTCTGCTGGCCGGCCGCCAGCAATTTGCCCTTGGTTTCGAGGACCTGGTCTTCGAGGAGGCGCAGTCGCCTGGGAGTTTCTTGCAGCCGATACCGCAGGGTGGTGAGTTCGTCTTCGAGCTGACCGATAGTGGCGCGCAACGCCGCAGTTTCCATTTCGTGGCTCTCTTCAGTCATGACTCACCTCCAAGACGGGCTCGTTGACATCCATATCACCCTAGGACGGTTCGCACCTTTCCGTGCGTGATTCGAACAAAACTCATACGATATTGTCGGCACCGCTGCTGGCGTGCTTTAACGAGAAACGTCCGGATATCACCGGACGTTCCCTTCGAGCAGTGAATCAGAATTACGGTTCGATAAAGATGCACTCGCCGGGACATTCCTCGGCTGACTCAATGGTGATGTCTTCCTGGCCGGCTGGCACAACGGCCAGCCCGGCGGCTCCCTCGGGGTTGCCCTCGGCCTTGGCAAAAATCGTCGCGCCCTCGCGGACGTAAGCAAGACCATCGTCGAGTAAGACGAAAACGTCAGGGGCGATTTCTTCGCACAGGCCGTCGCCTGTGCAGAGGTCTTGATCAATCCACACCTTCATGGTTTCTGTCTCCTCATCAAATCCGAGCGCGCCATCTTACCGACTACAGGGAGAATGCACGTAATTCACTCTTCCTCAGTCCTATCGGTCCGGGACTCCCATCTCTGTACCCGCCTCGCGACCGTGATGAACCCGGTATGGCCGACCATTTGGTGGTCGGGGCGCACCGAACGGCCTTCGACGTTCCAGGTTCTGATCAGCGATTCGAAGTTGAGAAGATCGGTGAACGTATGGGTGGCTTTGAGAGCCGTGACGGTCTGCTCCATCTGCGGAACGGTCGGCACATATGAGCAAAAGACGCCACCTGGTTGAAGATGTTCGGCCGCAGCCGCCGCGGCGTGCCACGGTTCTGGGAGGTCGAGGATCAGGCGGTCCGGCTTGACTTCGGCGACGACATCCTCGACATCGCCGACCGCCAGACGAAGATTGGCCGGAACCTCGCCGAAGAACCGCTCAATGGCCTTGTGTGCCTGAGCTGCATGGTCGGCCCGTCGATCTATGCTCACGACCGTTCCGGTGGGCCCGACCGCCCTAACGAGTGCCATCGTGAGAGCACCCGAACCGGTGCCGGCTTCGAGCACCGAACTACCCGGGGCGATATCGGCATAGACCAGGATCGGCCCGATGTCCTTCGGATACACGATCTGGGCGCCCCGCTTCATCTTGAGGATGTAGTCGGCCAGCTTCGGAGGCAAAGCGATAAACCGACCGCCGGACGGTGTTTCGAACATCGCCCCGTGCAGCGAACCAATCAGTTGCGTATGCGGAATGGTCCCCTGATGGGTCGTGAATTGACCGCTAACGTCGAGCTTGACCAGGTAACGGCGGGATTTGGAGTCTACGATCAGGCATATGTCACCCGATGCAAACGTCGGTGATGGCACCTAGTTTCCGAAGATCGCAACGGCGCCGGCGAACGTGACGAGGACCATCGCGACGACGGTGACCCAGATGATAAGTTTTCGCATGTTTTCATTTCGCATAAGGTGTCATCCTACGAGTTAGGGTACGGGCATGAATTTGATTGGATTTGGCCTCGAACGACTCATGCGAGGTTTTCGCACTGGCGATCAGAAGATCATCGCCCTCGGGGTTGGTGCGTTGGCACTTGCCGCTTTGCGACGACCTCCGCAGCGTCAGCTATTGGTGAGCAAGCGCCTTGAACGTGGCGAAGAGTATGTCATCAAGCTAAACGATCAGACTTTATAGACCTCGACAACTGCGCCGCCCTGGCGGCCCCTTCGCCTGCCGAGAAAGAAGACGAGCACCAGTAGCAGAAGGAGGCCACCGACTGCCCACGTAGCTGTGTCCTTGGCCGTTTCCTGAGTCTGCTTGACCGCATCCTCGACCTCACGGGCTTTCGCCCGGATGTCGTCTACCGTCACGCCGCTGCTATTCGACATACTTCTTCATCCTCCATCCGAGAATCCCGATAACGACCAACAGCACAGCCATGGCGATCAAATAACCCATCGCCGAGGCGATCGGTCCGTCTCCAATGACGCCGAGAATCGTACGAAGCATCGCCATTGACAGGAGTAATCCGCCGACGGCGAACAGGATGGAGGCCAGAATGCCCATCCCGGCCGCTTTACCGAGGCGCTTGGCCGGCTCGATCGTCTCCTGTCGCACGTACTGCTTGGAGATGTCGACCAGTTCGGAGACCATCTGAGGTATTTCTTGCACGTTGCTCATGGCGCCGAACCTTAGTACTGGTCGAGATCGACAGCCATCAACGCATCGACCCTACCCCGCACGGATGCTTCAAGGCCCATGGCGGCCGGGAGCGTTTGCGTGATGAAATAGCGTGCAGTCGCCACCTTCGCTTCGTAGAACGCCGCTTCCGGTGAGCCCTGCGCTGCGACAACTCGCTGGCTGGCGACGAGCGCAGACTTCCCCATCAGCCAGGCACCGACCAGTGTGGACAGCATGCGCAGATACGGTGTCGCACCGGCGAGCTTGTCGGCCGGCGAAGAGTCGCGGACCATGTTGGTAACGTCGCTGACCGTCTGCAGTGCGGCGGCGAGGGCTTCGGCCAGGTCCGATAGCCCAGAGGCCGACAGGGACTCCGAGGTGCTGCGGATATCGGCCAGCAACCGGTCGAGGACCGCCCCGTTGTCCATCGGGACCTTGCGCATCACCAGATCGATGGCCTGAATCCCGTTGGTCCCCTCATAGATTGGGGCGATCCGAGCATCGCGCCAATGCTGCGCAACGCCCGTCTCTTCGATATATCCCATGCCACCGAACACCTGAATGGCCAATGAGGTGAGTTCCACTCCGAGGTCGGTGCACCACGCCTTCGACAGTGGCGTGAGAATCGCCACGAGTTCGTCAGCTTGTCGGCGGATCTGATCGTTGGGATGGAAGTGGGCCTCATCGATGGATTTGGCATTCAGGTATATCAACGCCCGCATGGCCTCGATGCTCGACTTCATGGTCAGCAACATGCGCCGTACATCTGGATGATCGACGATCGCAACCGGTTCATGCGACCCGATGGCAGTGCCCTGGATTCGCTCCTTCGCGAACACAACCGCATCCTGGTAGGCCCTCTCGGCCAGTCCGAGACCTTCGAGGCCGACGGTGAGGCGAGCGTTGTTCATCATCGTGAACATGTAGCGCATGCCCTGGTGTGGTTCGCCCACCAGATGACCGACTGCTCCACCGTTTTCCCCATAGGACATGACTGCGGTCGGGCTGGCCTTGATACCGAGCTTGTGTTCGATCGATACGCAACGCACGTCGTTGCGTTCACCGAGCGTGCCGTCGCTATTGACAACGTACTTGGGGACGATGAACAGGCTGATTCCTTTGGTTCCCGGCGGGGCGTCCGGAAGCCTGGCCAGGACCAGGTGCACGATGTTTTCCGTCATGTCGTGTTCGCCCCAGGTGATGAAGATCTTGGTTCCGGTAATGGAGTAGGTCCCGTCACCGCGCGGTACCGCCTTGGCTGTAAGCGCACCGACGTCTGAGCCGGCTTGTGGTTCCGTCAGGTTCATGGTGCCGCTCCAGAGGCCCGTCACCATCTTCTCGAGGAACAACGCTTTCTGTTCTTCAGAACCATGAGCGCTGAGCGCCTCAATTGAACCCTGGCTGAGCATCGGACACAAGGAAAACGCCATGTTGGCCGAAGACGTGAACTCCTGATTCGCTATACCGACCAGCCAGGGCAAGCCTCCCCCGCCATACTCGGGGTCGAATTGAATACCGGTCCAACCAGCCTTCTGATACTGCTCATAGGCGTTCTTGAAACCTGGCGTAGCGATGACGTTACCTTCGGCGT
The DNA here is from genome assembly GCA_029881355.1 of Acidimicrobiia bacterium. Lineage (GTDB taxonomy): Bacteria > Actinomycetota > Acidimicrobiia > Spongiisociales > JAENVV01 > JAENVV01. The sequence continues at coordinate 10,491 of JAOUMT010000071.1, forward strand.
CCAGTGAACTGGGCTGCTGGTCGCCGACCTGATTCAACGGAGCAATCACTTCGGCGTTGAAGCGGCCCGCTTCGGCGAGCAGGCCGGCCACATCTTCGCTGTCGACGTGGGAGAACTGTTCGAACTTGAGTAGTTCCTCCAGGCCGAGCAACTCGTTGATGACAAACAGCATGTCGCGAATCGGAGGTTGGTAGCTCATGCGGAAAGTCTACCGACGTCAGGAACCTCGTCGACGAACTCGGTGCAGTAAAAGCGCTTCGTTACTTCTCAAGCCGGAGAGAGGTCACCGGTACACCGGTAAACGAGTTGTCGTAGGTGATAGCGATGTTGGCGCCCGACAAGTCGATGCGGTAGGCGATGATCGAACCGTTGACCGACGAATTCGATGCACCGCTCATGTCGATCAGGCCATTTGGGGCGTACTGGGCACCGGACCACGTGTGACTGGAACCGGACCAGTTTATTGCCAGGTCCAACCCCGTACATTTCGGAACGCCGGGAAAATCGGAGAACACACCTAGACCGGTCGAGTCAAAGGGAGAAGTCAAGACATTGGCAACGCCTTTGATTTCTATCTGCCCCGTGGCGACGAATGTGGCTGCGTTGGCACTGAAAGCCTGCAAGACCAAATCGCCTTCGGCGAAATAGATGCCGTCGGCGAGCGGGCCGCTGAGCGTCGCACCCGATGGGTAGTAGTAGTAGCCGGCGCTCCCTTGGTTATTGGGCCCGCTGAGCGGTGGCACGGGGCCGGCAGTCGGTCGGTAGTCGTCGATGTCCCAACCACCCGGCGTCGGCGGGTACCCATTGGCTGCAACGTCCCACTGGTAGGCGCTCCCGCCGTTGATGGCGGTAACGTTGCTGATGTTGGCATTATCGACCCAGGTGATATCCCCGTCGACGTATCCCGGGTTGGCGGCCTGAGCGGTCAGCAGCAAGTCGTCATTGGAGTGCACTCCGCCGTCGATGGTCATGCCTGATGCGTTGATCTTGAGCTCGTTGGGAGGACAGTTCGTCGCCGCAGCGAAGACGGCGTAGTCACCAAGTCCTGACTTCTTCACGCAACTTGCGGTTGCCTCGGACGCCACGGTTGAAGTTCCGGTTCCCAGTGCGCTCGCAAAGAACGTGTTTTGAATACTCTCGACCCGTGCGTGAAACGGGCCAAAACCTGGAGATGGAGCAAGATTGGTGACCGTTACGTTCGCCGTAACACCGTCATTCACAAAGCCGTTCTCCTCGGCAGCCTCAGCCCCTGCCGCCTGCCAGTCCTGGTTCTCGCAATCGGGCCCGGCGAAGGCCGCTGCCAACGCTGCCATATCGGCGGCGCTCTGGGTGTCACGTCGCTCATCGTACGCGAGTCCGCCGTCGATCGCCCACGCCAGAATCGAAAGAAAGAGCATCATCAAGGCGGCTACGAATACAGCGGTCGCACCAACTTCGGAGTCGATGAACCTTCTCATGGAGTCGCCAAACAGGTCTTGGTGAAGACATTGCCGGACGCTTCGGCAGAAAGTGGAATCCCGCCAGGGAGCCACCCGGAGACGAGTGGGGTAATGGGCGTGATCGACGTTGAAATGGTCACGGTAACCGTCGGGAATGCCGCTAGCTGATCCCCGCCACCTTTTGCCGAGCACACGACCGCCACCTCGCCAGCCCCTATCGTCACCGAAGTAGTCGAACCCCTTACGGCGTTGACGATGTCGGTCGACGTATCACCCGCATCGGCCCCGTGGTAGGCGGCAAACATCGCTCCTTCCTGAGCGGCCTCTTCGATAGCCATGTGTGCCAACACGACTCGTCCAAAGTCCACCAGACCCAGGACCATGAGCAGGAGAATCGGCATCAAGAGCGCCATTTCGACCGCCGATGCGCCGCGGTCGTTCACAAGTTACCCGGGTAGATCGAACGGCGATCAACGGCTGTCACTGACACGCCATTGAGAAGAGGACCAACGAGCGGCAGGCTATCGAGGAGCGGGTCGTAGGCCACCGTGATCGTCACGATGATCCGGCCCCCATTTGCGACATCGGACACGAGTGGAAAGGGGCCGGCATTACAGTTGTATGGCTCGAGGGCGGTTCCCGGCCCTTCGTCATACCGAACGTCGACGTCGGGATTGTTGATCGTGACGAGATTAATCTTGGCCCGGGCAGCGTCACGTATCCCGATGCAATCAATGTGCTGGGGCTGGCCATTTACCCCGATACCGACTGCGGAGCCGTATCGCGCCCCTTCGCGGGCGGCCGTTTCAACCGCATTCGAGTAAGCGATGAAGTGTCCGAACTCGATGATGCCAAACACGAGTGCGAGCAACATCGGCATGATGATCGCGAATTCGGTCATCGCCACTCCACGCGTGTCACGCGTAAGCGATGTCCAGCCCATCTGGCCACCTCCCAGTGCCGGACGTTCACAGTACCACTGAGCGTGATAGGCGGCAACCCATAATGTGGGTCGGCGACCCATCGGAATTCAGATGGCGTCTCATGCGGCAAACCACAAACAACCACTCCACGTGGGATCGGGTGCGAGGCGCCACCGCCTAGGTTGGAGATGAGCCAAGGACCGCTACGGCAGAGATCAGGAACAGGAGATGGCTCGCATTCGTCCAAGCACCTATCCCGGCCGCGTGTCGAACCCTTGACCTAGTTTGCTTGTGACAACACGATCCAACTCAGCCACAGGTGCCGCCGAACTCGACGATAAGGACCCCAAATGACCACCCCCCACCCCGATCTTGTGCTGACCGATGAGGTAGCCCAGGCATTGAACGACCGCACGGCGGTCGTTGCCCTTGAGAGCACCATCATCAGCCACGGAATGCCGTTCCCCCAGAACGTCGAGATGGCAACAGAAGTCGAACGGATTATCCGCGACGGCGGAGCCGTCCCCGCCACGATCGCGGTGCTCGATGGCCGCCCCAGGATCGGCCTGTCCCGAGACGATCTCCATCTCCTGGCGACCAGCCCCGATGTGCCTAAGGTCAGCACCCGCGACCTGCCTTACGCCATCTCTCAAGGCACCCACGGCGCCACCACCGTTGCCTCGACCATGCGGTTGGCGGCGCTGGCTGGTATCTCAGTCTTCGTCACCGGCGGTATGGGCGGCGTGCACCGGGGAGCAGAACGGACTTACGACGTCAGTGCCGATCTG
>JAOUMT010000270.1 GCA_029881355.1 Acidimicrobiia bacterium
AGGGAGGTTTGGATGCATGGACCATGACCGGGGAACTGCTCGTCGAGGCGGACGAAGGGACGGCGACGGCGCAGGGTGCGTACGACTGTGGGTTTTTTGAACAGCGGATTCGGGAGTACAACGCCGCTGAGCCCTGGAGCGATCCGCACGCGACGTTCAGCTATTCCTACATCGTCGTTCCGAATATCAGCGCCTATGAAATCGACAGTCTGCAGGCATATGCAACAGAGAACTGGACGCCTCCGCAGCTAGCGAAATGGTCGACGTACCAGCTGAACTTTTGTATGGACATCCACACAGACGGTTGGATCGGTGCCGACGAGACGATGGTCGACCGGGCCGTTGATCCCCACCGGCTCATCCAGGTGACCGTGAACGGCGAAATCGAGTGCCAGTACGGCGAAGTGCTCGTCGTGCAATCCACGTATTGGTTTCTCAACGGTGCCTGGCATTGGCAGGGCGGAACGAACTGGAACGAAAGCTCCGGGGATGGGGTGCTCATATCCGGAGACCTGAACTTCGAATGCCTCGAGATCTTTGACCCGCAGACCGATGTGGCGGCTATCAATGAGGCGGTTCCGACCACTCAGTCCAACGTCAACCCGCTCGTCGATGGACTTACCGGCCTTGAGACCTGGCTCTGGTACGACTTCTCGCTGATCGCGTCGCGAGAACTGGGACCATTTACAGAAGCGATCAGCAGCCGTGGCCGGCTGTGGAGTCTCACCACACACGCCTGGGTCGATCGGGTGATGTGGGATGTCGATTGTGTGGCTGCCTGCACCTTCCGCGGCATGCTTTCGGAGATCGACGAATCGAAGTTCGACTACGTCCTGGATCTCGACGATACGGCGGTATCGCCAGCATCCGGCTACGACGGAGGATCGGGAACCGAGGAAGGCGCGGCCGCCGCTCACGTTTACGACACGAGAGCGGACTACGTCATTTCGACGGCAACCGTGTGGCGCGGGTACTACGAGTTCCAGGGGGTTCGCTACCGGTATGACCCGGTCGTCGTCGCCCAGGGCCGTGATTACACCGTTCACGAAATCAGGGCGGTACCCCACGGATAATCCGGTGTTTCATCCGGTGGTCCCCTACTCTTGTTGTAGATGCGATGGCGATTTCATGATGACGGCCTCGATCTTGCGGAGCGGGATCGCAAAATTCTGGATATGGACCGGTGGTGGCTCGCGTTCGAGCAGAAGGTCGGCGATCTCAACGAGATGTTCGCGGGTGGCGAGACGTTCGATTTGCCCCGTTGGATGGAATCGATCGGTGATGTTCACCCCGATCTAAAGTGGGAATTCGGACCGGCCATCCATCAGTTGGGTCACCGACTGGTCATCACGCCCGAACATCGATACGAGTTGACCGAGCTTGTCAGAACCTTCGTTGATCGGGCGCCGCAGATCGACGGATGGGAGTTCTATGCGTTGCGCCAACCCAACGATTTGGATACCGCGATAGGGATGGTCAAAAGCCGGACCCTGGGATCACTCACGGATGTCCGGGTCTCCTTGTCGCCGGGCGAGAACAACCTGATAGACCTCCACTATCTGTCCAAGTCGCCGACGGCCACCGACGATGCCTTTGTGGCAACCGAAGCATTGCTCGGGGAGCAAGCACTGAATCGGTGGGTGGGCGACATCTCGGCCGGCAAGCCAGGAGGGTTGTTCGGGCGTGGGGCTCCCGATGGTGTGCCATTCCCGGAACTGGCGGAGGCTTTCGATCGGTTCCGGCGAGAGATAGTCGGAAGCCTGCCAGCCGATCCCTATCACGTGTGGGTGGGAGCAGCCGGAAGGGCGATACTCCAGCTCGAACCCCTCAAGGCTGCCGACTACGCCGCCATGGATGATGCCCTTGTTGCCAGCAGCGCGTCTGCAGAGCTCTGGAAGGCGAGCCACCATGGGATTCGATTCGACTCCGAACGGTTCTCGCGTCACGGCGAAACGTTCGTCTATGTGAAGATCGAGCTGTCCGACGAGGATCCCGGTTTCAAGAACGACGACCGGGCAGACCTCGAATTTGCGCTGAACACGGTGCTGGTCAACGCCCAGCTCGGATGTGTGACCGGCGGGGTCAAAGGCATCCGGTATGCCTACGTCGATGTGTGTCTTACGGACGTTGACGCTGGGATTCAGGCGATGAAGACCGCGCTGCGTGCGAGCAATATTCCCCGTCGGAGTTGGATTCTGTTCAGTGACCGGATTTGGGCCGACGAGTGGGTCGGGGTCTACGACGATGCACCTGCGCCTCCGATTTCGCTACCCATATCGGTTTCCGACGACGACTAGTACCGATTGGACGGTCACTGACTGGGTCCACGCTGGGCAGGTTCATGACGCATTGTGCGTGGCATCTGCCACCATGGAATGCCGAGATCGAATGACATCACCGGCGAGGTACTCGATTCGTGAGAAACCTCACTTTCCCAGAACTAATCGATCGTGCCAGGCGTCTGATGGCCGGCATCAGCGATTAATAGCACTAGTGATCAAAAGCATTAATAGGGAGCAACCACGCCATGGACAACGTACCAACCAACCCACCGATTGGGGAACCCACCAGGGATCGGGCGCCGCTCGTCACCAACTGGCTGCTGGGTGGCGTCATCGCCCTCCTCATCGCCATGGTGGCGGTCCTCATGTTTCGGGACGACTCGCCGACTGAGGCGGGTCAAACCACGACGACGGTCGAACAGGGAGGTGTTACCGACACCACGAAGGCCGGCGAAACGACGACCGTACCGCAGGGCACTGACACCACGCCCGTGACCGACACCACCATCTCGGAGTCCACCACCAGTACTCCGGTTGACACCACCGTGCCAGCCCCGACGCCCGGTGACACGATCGCGTTGGCAATTGTGAGTGAATGGATCAGTGCCGTCGGATCCGGTGACGCAGACACAGCGTGGGGGTTGCTCGATCCTGCATCACAAGAGGCGATTGGGGGCCGCAGCGGTTTCGATGACTCGTTCGGAGAAGTGGTAGAAGGCTACGGAGCCTGGGCCAATGCAACCGAGGTTGTCGAGTTCAGCAGCCCGGTACCGCTCGTCGAACCTGCCGAGTTGTACCTGGTGACCTGGTTGGGGATGGTAACTCAGGAGGGTGAGACATATGCCAAAGCGGTCGCGGTCCCTGTGACGGTCAACGATCAAGGCGCCAAAGTCA
>JAOUMT010000260.1 GCA_029881355.1 Acidimicrobiia bacterium
TCTGGCGGGCATGATCGCCGCCCGGTGGGCCTCGGGCTTCGACGTCGCGACGGCAGCACTATCGGCCACATACTGGCACGGCGTCGCCGGAGCGGAACTGGCGAAAACTTGCACCGTCACGGCGGGCGGCCTGCTGACGGAAATCGGGCGCTGGGGACGATGAGACCTACTCGAGTCGTCGTCGACCTGGCAGCAATTACGGCCAACGTTGCAGCCCTGAAGGCGTATGTGCAGGGTGCGATCGTGTGCCCGGCGGTGAAGGCCGACGGCTACGGTCATGGCGATGTGCCGGTTGCCAACGCGGCAGTCGCCGGTGGCGCCGACTGGCTTTCGGTGGCGACCGTCGAGGAAGGTATTCGCCTGCGCGAAGCTGGTGTCGAGGTACCGATCTTGCTGCTATCGGAGCCGACCTTAAGTTCGGTGGCGTCGGTGATCGCCTGGGATCTCTGCGCAACGGTGTACAGCCAACCGTTCGTGCAGGCACTCGCCAGCCTCGTCAGCCATCCAACCAGCGTGCATCTCAAGGTCGATACCGGAATGCATCGGGTGGGCGCAACGCCCGAACACGCCCTCACCCTCGCCAGGATGATCACGGACATCCCGAACTTGGAGTTGGAAGGGGTGTGGTCTCATCTCGCCGTGGCGGACTCCGATCCCGACTTCACGCATGTTCAGCAGCAACGGTTCTCGAATTTTCTGGATAGCCTCGGTGCGGCAGGGATTCATCCGCCGATTCGCCATTTGGCCAACACCGCCGGCATCTTTGCGGGCCACGAATACTGGTTCGACATGGTTCGTCCCGGCATCGGGATCTACGGCTTGCCACCGAACCCGGAAGTGGACCCACCCGTCCCCTTGACGGTGGCGTTGCGCCTCGAATCGGCGGTCTCGCATATCCAGCGCTTGGAGGCGGGTGAGCGTCCCTCGTATGGGCGCCGCCGTCCGTTGAGTCGAGAGGCGACCGTCGTTACGGTCCCGATCGGTTACGCCGATGGGTACGGACGGGGGCTGAGCGAGGCGGAGGTGCTCATCGGTGGAGCCCGCTATCCGGTGGCCGGCACCGTCACCATGGACCAGATTTTGGTGGACGTCGGCGACGCTGAGATCTCGATTGGAACTCCGGTTGTCCTCATCGGACGGCAGGGTGAAGACGAAATCACCGCCACCGAGTTGGCTGACCGTCTCGATACGATCAACTATGAGGTCGTGGCGCGTCTCGGCTCGCGCTTGAGAAGGGTGTATCAACCGTGAGTCTGACAAGTATCGCTGGTGTGCGGGTTGGCCATTGGACCCACGATGTGGCCCAAACCGGTTGCACCGTAGTCATCCCGCCAACTCCCAACGTGGCCTACGCGGAGGTGCGTGGAGCTGCCCCGGGTAGCAGGGAGTTGTCGCTGCTCGGGGCGGGAATGAGCGTCCAGCAAGTCTCGGCGATCGTTCTCACTGGCGGCTCGGCGTTTGGTTTGGCCGCCGCAGACGGTGTCATGGCGGGATGCGAGGACGATGGGGTGGGCCATCCAACTCCTGGTGGCGTGGTCCCCATCGTGCCCGCGGCCGTAATCTACGACTTGATGGTCGGCGACGGGTCGATCCGGCCAATCGCCGCAAACGGACGGGCCGCCTACGAAGACGCCTCCGATCGCCCGGTGCTGTCTGGACCGTTCGGCGCAGGGGCAGGGGCTACCGTAGCCAAATGGCGCGGTCCGGACGCCACCCGGCCGAGTGGCATTGGGTCCGGTCTCATGGCCACCGGCGGGGTTCAGGTGGCAGCTCTGTCGGTTGTCAATGCTCTCGGCGACGTGTATCGACTCGACGGCACCCCCTTGACCGATGGACCCGGCATGGGCCGCGAGCCCACCAACCCGCCGATGTTGCCCGGGCCGGATGGGATCTTGACCAACACCACTCTCGTCTGCGTTATCACGGATGCGGTGGCTGACCGAACGGTGCTATCTCGCCTGGCCATCCGTGCCCACGATGCGATGGGAGCCATGATCGCTCCGGTACACACCCGATTCGACGGGGACACTGTCTTTGTTATCTCGACCGGCCAGGCCGGCCCTGCCCAGGAGGAATTGTTGGGTGAGGCGGTATTCCTGGCTGTTGCCGACTCCATCTCCGCTGCCGTGGAGAGCCGTGGATGAAAGTCCGCGACGGCTTAGAGTGATGGTCACATGTACACAATGACTTCAAAGGATGCCGCGGCGACCATGGGGGCCGGCCGACGGTTGGCTGCGCTCGTCCGCCCTGGCGACGTGATTACGTTGAGTGGGCAGCTTGGAGCCGGAAAGACTACCTTCGCGGCCGGATTCGGTGAGGGTTTGGGTATCGATGAACCGGTCACCAGTCCCAGCTTCGTGTTGGTGAGGACCTACCGATCTGGCTTTACGCCGTTGGTCCACGTTGACGCGTATCGGCTAGGTTCTCTCGGAGAGTTCGAAGACCTTGATGTGCTGGATGAGGCGTCTGAAGGCGTCCTGCTCATCGAGTGGGGCGAAGCCGTCGTTGGGGTCTTGCCAGAAGATCATCTCCGGATTCACCTCGCCGTCGATCTCGACGAAGCTGAGACACGCACAATTACGTTCCACCCGAGTGGTGGCTGGATGCAGCGACCGCTGGAGGAAGTGACCGAATGAAGCTGTTGGCGATCGAAACCGCCACCGCCGGGGCGTCTGTCGCGCTCGGAGAGGGCCGCAATGTGGTGGCATCCGCCCAGCGAGTCGATCGGCGGGGCCATGGCTCATTCCTCGTTTCGGCGCTTGATTTCTGCTTCGATCAAGCCGGATGGACTCCCGGCGAACTCGATGCCATCGTGGTTGATGTCGGCCCCGGACTCTATACGGGAATCCGTGTGGGGCTGGCAACGGCTCAGGGCCTGGCCGCGGCGCTCGGGGTGCCGGTCATCCCGGGGTCCTCGCTCAATGCCATGGCCGTTCGTGCCGCCACCGGCCGCCGCCATATCTGGTCGATCGTTGACGTGCGACGCGGTGAGTTCGCGGTTGCTTCCTACAACCCGGTTCCGGGCGGCGTCGTCCGGGACGGTGCGAGCCAATTGGTAACGCCCGATCACCTTCGGGCCATGATCGACAGCGATTCGAGGGATTCGTTGATGGTCGGCGACGTTGAGGCGCTTCCAGAGAGCTTTTTCAATGGGCTGCATCGAACTCGCCGGGGCTTGCCGCGTTATCCGGCGGCCGAAGCGCTATTGGAACTGGCGGTCCCGCGGGTCAACGCCGGGGAATACCCCCATCCATCGGAGCTTCGCCCGCTGTACATGCGAGAGCCCGACGTCAAGATCGGCTGGGATGAGTTACGGACTGAGGGGCCATGGTTCGAGTCGGCCTGACGTATCGATCGATGGAACCCGCCGACCTTGACGCGGTGACGGCCCTGGAGCAGGTGACCTATGCCACTCCCTGGTCCGAACAAGTCTTTCGGGCCGAACTTGCCCAAACGGATCGTATCTATCTGCTAGCCGAAGACGACGGCGCGCTGGCCGGGTACGCCGGGTTGATGCTGGTTGGAGATGAAGCCCATGTCACGACCGTCGCCGTCGATGACGCCTGGCGAGGGAAGCGGGTCGGTACCGGGTTGATGATGCGGCTTATCGACGGCGCCATTCAT
>JAOUMT010000261.1 GCA_029881355.1 Acidimicrobiia bacterium
GTCGTACCCGACGATGTTTCACTTACGGGATACAACAACCTCCCAACGGTCGGCCATGTCAGCCCGGGTCTCACGACGGTCAACTATCCGAGCATGGACGTGGGGCGACTCGCCGGCGAAATGATCTTGAACCTGCTGGCCGGGGAGTCGGTGGAGGACGTCGTGCTTGAGCCGGAACTCGTCGTCCGGCAGTCAACGCAAGCGAAGGCGTAAGGTCAATCCATGGAACAACCATTCGAAATGATCCACACAGCCGAAAACGAACCGCGATTCAACATGCCGTATACGCCCGCCGTGAAGGTGACCGCCGGGAAGTTGGTCTTTCTGGCTGGCGTCACTGCCGCCCCGGTTTATCACAGTCATCCCCATATCGCCTCAGAGTTCGACGACATCCCGCTCGACCCCGGCGAACAGGCACAAATGGCAATCGATGCCATCCGACAGGTGCTCGAAGCGGCCGGCGGCGGACTCGAACACATCGTCGAAATGACGCGCTACATCGTCAACATCGCCGATAACCAGGACGCCATCAACCAGGTCCTCGGTCAAGCGATGGGCAACCACCGACCAGCCAGCACCACCGTCGAAGTGGTCCGACTGGCTACCGACCACCGGCTCGTACTGGAGCTACGAGCGGTTGCGGCCGTGCCCGACTGAAAGGTTTGGCTCAGGTGACGAGCCAACCGCCGTCGATGTTCAAGTTGTGGGCGTTCATGCCGGGGTTCTCAAGCAGGAAAACCGTGGCTCCGACGACATCGGAGGTTGTGATAAGTCGGCCACTCGCGGTCCGCGCCTTGAGACCTTCCAGCATGGCGGCCGGCTTGTCTGCCCAATACCAGCTGTCACCGACGACAGCTGGATGGATCGAGTTCACCCGGACCGGACTTAGCTCGATCGCCAGCGAACGGATCATGGTGCTGACCCCGCCGTTGACGGTGGTGATGGTGGTGGAACCCGGATAGGGGCGTTCCTTGGCAAGGCCGCCAAATATGACGACCGAGCTTCCTTCTCCCAAACGGTCCCCGAGTACCCTCAAAAGCTCCAGTGGTCCAATCAGTTTCATCGTGACGAGAGCAGTTGCGCCCTCGATCTTGAAGTCTTTAGCGGTGTTCTCGTCGCGTAATACGGCAGTGATGACGAGGTATTTGATCGGCCCGAGGTCGGCGACGCTCTCGCCGATCGACTCCGGCTGTGCCAGATCCAGGCTCAGGCCGGTCGTGTTGCCTCCGACGTCGGCCGCGGCCGCTTGAGCGCGTTCTAGGTCGCGGCTCGTGACATATACCTGCTCGCCGGCATTGGCGTAATGGCGGGCCACATCGAGACCGAGGCCCGACGAGCCTCCGACGACTAGTACTGCTCCAGAACCGGCCATGTCCAACCACCCTTTCGATAAGTACTGCTTCGGCCGCCAACCGGCCGATCAATTTCCGCCGCTCGCCAGGGCGTGCGAAGAACGCTTCTGGTAGTGTAGTGCAAACGTTTGGCATGATGCCTGCGAACGTAGTGCATGGTTACCCGGGAGCATCCCGCTCCCGGTACGGAGGAGGAACAGGACATGACCAGATCGTCTCGAAGTCAGTTTCCAAAAGGGTTGATTCTGCTCGTAGCGTTCGCAATGATCGCCGCCGCATGTGGAAGCTCAACAACCGATACCACCGCCGGCGCCACCCCGGATACGACCGCCGCAGCCGGTACGCCCGATACGACCGCCGCATCAAGTACGCCGGACACGACGGCCGCCGCTGCACCATCTGGTGACCCGATCGTCATCGGAAGCACGCTGGCCCTAACCGGATTCCTGGCACCTACTGCCGCGATCCACAAAGTCGCAGGCGACCTCTTCGTCAAACAACTCAACGACAACGGGGGACTTCTCGGCCGACAGGTCGAGTGGGTCGTGCTGGACGACGAATCGGTACCTGATACTGCCGCGTCACTCTATGAGCGGCTAATCACCGAAGACGGCGTCGACGCCATCATCGGCCCGTACGGAACCGGCACGATTACGGCTGCCATGCAAGTGGCCGAGCGTTACGGATACGTCATGCCGCAGCACACTGGCAGCTTGACGTACACCTATGGCTACGACTGCCAATTCCCGTCATGGCCGGCCGGCCGTAATCCGAACGTCACGAATTCCGAGCTTCTCTATGACGCGCTCGAGTCGACCGGAACGCCGCCCGCCTCAATCGCATTCGTGATCAACCAGTTCCCGGGCACGATGTACGTCGCCTACGGACAGCCAGACACCGACGAAGGTGGGGCCGTATCGATTGCCGAAGACCGTGGATACAACGTCGTCCTCGACATCAACTACCCAAGCAACACGACTGACTGGGGTCCAATCGCCGCTCAGGTTCGCGATGCCGACCCGGATTTCTTGTTCCTGGGGGCTCTCGGTGTCGACGGTCCGAATCTGATCGCCGCCATGGACGCTCTCGACTATCAGGTGCCCGGCATGTTCCTGCAGTGGCCGGCTCCCGGCCCGATGCTCGGCGCGGGTGATTCCGCAGACGGAGCCATGTCCGTGACGGCCTTCGAACCACACCCACCGTTCACCGATGACCCGGGGTATGCAGCGATTGCCCAGGCGTTCTCTGACGCAGCAACGGCTGCCGGCCTTCCCTACACAGCCTTCGAGACGCAAGCGTCGGCCTCGTGGGCTGCGTGGCAAATCTTGGTTGCCGGAATCGAAGGGGCCGGCAGTCTCGATCAGGCCGCGGCCTGTGACTACCTGCTCAACAACACGATCGATACCGTGTTCGGACCGGTCGACTTCGACCCCGACCAGAACAACTACTACGGCGATCTGTCATACGTGAAGCAGATACAAAACGGAGACTGGGTCGTTGTCTGGCCTGCCGATGGGGCTCCCGACGGAGTCAGCGTGCAATACTCGCCGGAGGGATGACCCTCCGAAACGATGGTTACAGATCCCGGCCGGTCCTCAGTCGGCCGGGATCTCCGCCAACCAAGCAACCGCCAGTTACCGGGAGCCGCTAGATGACGCTGTATGGGCAAGCCATCATCTCGGGAGTCCTCATTGGTGGCCTATACGCCATGATGTCGCTGGGCGTCTCGCTCAGCTGGGGCGTTCTGAAAATCATCAACCTGGCGTACTTCTCGTTCATCCTTCTGGCGGGATATGGCTCGTACGAGCTGGCCGCCACTCAAGGTTGGGATCCTTTCGTCACGGTCGTAGCCGTCGTTCCGGTCGCGGTCGTCGCCGGAGCTCTCCTTCAATTATTTTTCGAGAAGGTCAACATCGGAGAGTTCGAATCGCTGCTTGTCACGTTCGGTCTTTTCATCATGTTCGAGAGTGTGGCCAGCTCGGTCTGGTCGGCCGACTTCAGACGGATACCTTCAACCGCCAACCCGTACGCATCGAGCTCGCTCAAGATCGGTGGCTTCGCATTCGCGACACCTCAACTTTCGGCATTCATAACCGCGATCGTCGTGGGTCTCCTCGTCAAGTTTCTCCTCGACCGGACGTACTTCGGGAAGGCCGTTCGTGCCCTCGCCCAGGACCGGGAGATGGCCCGGGCGTTCGGCGTGGACCATCGTCGAGTCGCCGTGCTCCTCGCTGGCCTGGCATCGGCTACCGCA
>JAOUMT010000262.1 GCA_029881355.1 Acidimicrobiia bacterium
GACGCACTGTATGAACAAATGGATCCGTGGGGAACGCCACCAGGCGGACTCGACATCCAGAGGGAGTTGATTCGTCGCTTCGACCCGTGCCGGACCATCAACCCTGGCCGATTGGCCGGGGGCCTTTGATGGGCTGGGTTACCGATCATGCGCCTACCCGGGCAGAGCTGGATTCGTGTGTGCAATGTGGTTTGTGCCTTCCGGCCTGCCCGACATTTCGGCTGACCGGGAAGGAGACGTTCTCACCGCGCGGTCGACTGATGGCCATGTCGGCGGTTGCGACGGGAGTGGCCGCTGTCGATGACAGCTTTGCGGCGATCATGGATTCGTGTCTGCAATGTCGGGCGTGCGAGGTGGTGTGCCCGTCGCTCGTCCCGTTCGGTCGCGCCATGGAAGGAGCCCGCACCGAGCTGACTGCGCAGCTGCCGAGTCAGCAGCGGAAAGCTCGTCATCTGATGGTCGGCAGGGTTTTGGCCTCGCCTGCGTTGCTCAAGTTGGCGACGATCGGCGTGAGCGTCGGCCAGAGGCTGCGAATCGGCAAGGTTCTCCCGAATACTTTGCGATCCGGATTTGCCGGAATCCGCCCCATCAAGCCAGTGGCGGCCACCCCAGGATCCGTTCACCCCGCGTTGGGGGAGCGGGTCGGCCGGGTCGGGTTTCTGACCGGCTGCGTCATGGACGTGTGGTTTTCCGAGGTGCATGCCGCATCGATCGCCCTACTCCAGCGGGCCGGCTACGACGTAGTGATCCCTCCCGCCCAGACATGCTGTGGAGCTTTGGCAGCCCATGACGGCGATATGAAAGACGCCACGAAGCTGGCCCAGAAGAACGTGGTGGCGTTCGCAAACGTCGACGTCATCGTCGTCGATTCGGCCGGATGTGGCGCCCACATGAAGGAGTATGGAAACTTCACGAAGGGCGGTGAAGCTTTTTCGAAGCGGGTCTTCGACATCAACGAACTCGTAGCCATCGCCGTCGAATCGGGAAGGATCGCTGCGTCGGCGATCGAGCGAGGAGATGTCGCCGTACAGGACCCTTGTCATCTTCGCCATGCTCAACGGATCGTCGATCAGCCACGCAGCATCCTTCGTGCGGCCGGCTACAACCCGGTTGAAATCGACCCCGATGGCCGCTGCTGCGGGGCGGCCGGTATCTATAGCCTCCTCCAACCGAATCTTTCCAGGCAGCTCGGGACCGCGAAGGCCGATCAAGTCCGTGCGTCGAACGCGAACGTTGTGGCCTCGGCTAATCCGGGATGTGAGATGCAGCTGCGCAGCTATCTTGGGTCCGGCTACCAAGTTGTTCATCCCGTAGAGCTGCTCTGGCGAGCCGTCCAGGAAGATGATCGTTAGTCTGGCCCGGTGACAGCGGGAGACGACACAACGAGCAACGACGATCAGGCGACCGCGCCCTCAGTCGAAGTGCCCGCCGTGGACCCACTCGCCAGGACGGTCGAGTACGACACGGAACTTTTCGGGCTGGCCGCACCGGCGACCCCGGCTACGCAAGAGCGTTCGCCGTGGCGCATCGCCGTCGACGCCGGTCGGGTCTTCGCTCACGAGTTCGGAGCGGTCCTCGATATCGCAATGATGGTTATCGGGATTGGACTGTTGTCAATTGCCGTGGCGACCCTGCTGGATGGGTTTGGGATCACTGAACTATCACTCACGGACAACTCAGGTGCCATGTTTGGGTCGGCGTTGCTGGTTGGAGTGTTCGGCTCATTTGCGCTGGGGGTCGCCAATGAGGGTCCTCTGACAAATCCCCGGGACGGCGAGCACATCGGACTGATTTCGGCGAACGTCTCCAGGGCTATCTCGATTCTGCTCGTCGCGGCTCTCTTCGGATGGGTGGCAGGCTTGCTGCCTGGCATCCTCGACAGCCTTCCGAAACCGTTCGGGCTGGGCACCACCGTGATTCAGCAGGTAGGTCGGGCCGGGTTCTTCTTTGGCCTGTTGATCGGCGTCCCCCTGGCGGTTCTCCTGCGCATGTGGAAGCCCGAAACGCGCGAAGACGCCGACTTCGCGATCCTGTTCATCTTGTGGTTGTTCGGGACGATTCTGCTGGTGAATGGCGCTCTGCCCAACGTGCTCTGACCCGCACCATCACCGGAGCGACTTCTCCCATATTGACCCCGGTTCCAGGTCGCATCCGATCCGGGTCAGTGCCGTCTGGAGCGCTTCGGTGGCGGGCACCAAAAAACCCAGTTTGGTGGCGGCGGTCTCGATTGCTCGATCGAGCACTGCTCTTACGAGTCGGTAGGTGTCTTCGGTGTTGCCCATCATCCAGCTGACCGCCAGTTGCTGATCGGACCGGGAGGCGAGCACCCAGCCCGAAGCGCTCTCGAGAAACGTTCCTTCGGGGGCGGCGGCTTCCAGGTCGGAAACGGTCAGTTGCCTCCAACTCCAGTTGTTGACGAATAGGCCCCGTGCCGCTCGACCGATCTCGCTGGTCGACCAGGCCATGAACGCAGGTTCGGCTTCCGCTTTGGGCGCCGGCCGGAGTCGCTCGTCGCCCGGTACCCGCAAGCCGCCGTTGCCCGTCGGTTGGGGATCACGGTTGACGATGTCACGGTGCCCGAGTAGCCAGCGCGACACTCGTCGGAAACCACCCGTGGTAACGAGGTGTTGGGGCGCCAGATTCCAATCTTCGATGTAGAGGCGGACCACCGCCGCGCCGCGTTCCACCCCCCATCGTTGTAGCTCGGCTGACATGTCCTCGCTCAGCCGGCGACCGCGGTGGTCGGGGTGGACCCGGCTGCCCTGGAGCCACAATTCGGAAGGGGACAGCAGTCCTGCTCGGGCCACACCCACGGCCCGACCTTCGAGCTCGACCACGATGAGGTGGCCGTCCGGGTCGGTCAGCCAGCTGTCGAAGCGTTCGGTGATGTAGTCGCCCCAGTCGAACGTGCTCTGGGTGAACGAGGCGAGGTCCGATTTGTCGTCGGCTACGGCCGGCCGGATGGTGTACACCGCGTCGATTCTATTGGTCGCCGGGCCGCACGCTGATTCGGGGGTGCGGGAGAGGGCTATTATTTGGTCGTGCTAGGTGGGGCGGTTAGTGGCGTCCTGTACCCGAAGTCCTCTTAATGCGGGGCCGAATGCCCGCCTGAGGGTGGTAGTGAGCAAGGTCTAGCGCCAGGCACGCGGTGTTGACAGACTGGGTCCCGCGCGGCGTGGCCCCGTGAAGCGGGTCAGGTCCGGAAGGAAGCAGCCCTAAGCGGTTTGTCGCGGGTGACGTGGGGTAGCCCGGTCCGAGCTGGCGACCTGGCAGCGCTTGTTCACTCCCACTCGAAGGCGGGCTGCACATACCCCGTTCCTTGCGCAACGCTTTTAGGGGTTGAGATCACGGGGGTCGGTCCCCCCAACGAGCGAAGCGAGCGGCGTCTCATGCGGGGGTTGCGACAACGGAGGTCGGTCCCCCAACGGAACGAAGTGGAGCGCCCCGGGGGAAGGTTCCTGCGCCGCGTAGCGGCGGAGGTAAGGGGCTCGTTCCTCTCTCCGAGCAAGCAAGGCAACCTCCGTTCCTCTCTCCGAGCAGGTAGGGCAAACTCGGCTCTCCTCTCCGAGCAGGTAGGGCAAACTCGGCTCTCCTCTCCGAGCA
>JAOUMT010000073.1 GCA_029881355.1 Acidimicrobiia bacterium
CTCCGATGAACCAAAACGCGGTTTCGAACGCGACACCCTCCCGTGGGCGAGGTTACCTGCTGGCGGCCGTCGGCGATCGACGTTATCAGTGTGACGACGGGAACACGTCGGCAGGGTTCTCCAGGGTCATTGCCTGGTAGATCGCTATGACCCACACAGCCGACATCGTGAGGACCAACAACAGTGCGAGGAGCCAAGGTGCGGGGCGCGCCCAGCCGATCAGGAGGGCCACAGCTCCGGAAGCGAACATCGCTTGCGTGAGTGGCCGATAGACGGAGCTGAATCGTTCGTAATCGGCCAGGGTGCGCATCAGCAGCACGAGGCCAAGCAGCCCTACGGCTACCGACCCCGATAGCAACCACGCAGCTCCAATCGGAGACCGATCGTCCGCCGAGTGCTCAATCAATCCGACCATGGCAGAGCCCGAAGCCGCAATCGCCAAGTAGATCGGTAAGTGACCGGTTGTCCAACTCGTGAACGCCTGGGTTCCGGGCCGGGGATGTCGCCTGCCGACGAAGTCGAAATACGTCCACCAGAAGCTGAAGCCGATCATCAAGCCGATGACCCCGGTTGCTAGTGACGTAAACGATCGGTCTGCTTCCGACAGGCCGGTTACTACCCCGACCACTACCTCACCCAGAACGATGATCGTAAAAAGGCCGAAGCGTTCGATCAGCGAGTCGGAGTACGTCGGCATGAGGTCGGAGCCTTCTTGGATTCGCCCGAGGATCAGGTTCCCGAGCGCCCATCCGAGAGCGAACAGTCCCCAAACAACTAGCCGGCCCGTTTCCGGAAGTAAAGCGCTCAGTGCCATGACAACCACCGACGCCACCATCCCAAAGAGGTACCTGCGGGTGAGGGCCATGTATTCCTCGGCGTCTTGGCGGCGGACCGAATACCAAAGCCAGGTGAGCAATACAAGGAAGGCGGTGTACACCCAGGCAAAGATGGCGCCGGATTCGCCGGCCGCATCGGCGGTGTACACAGCCAGAACCGACAGAATCAACATCTGAGCGAAGACGAACATGCGACTGCGGCCATCTCCACGCCCGTGGAGATCTTGGTACACCGTGCCGTTTATCCAGGCAACGAAAACTAGACCGAATACGATGGCGAACTCGATCACCCCCCGAACGGTCAAATGCTCGGCCAGAGTGTGGGCAGCCCGGGCGATGACCACGACATAGACGAGGTCATAAAACAGTTCGAGAAAACTGACGGTTCGATCTTCAATAACGTCGCCATGAGCTCGCGGCGGTTGCCAGAACTGGGCACGGAATTTGCCGAGCCGGTCAGGGTCGGGCGTTGGCCCTCGATGGGTCACTAACGCGCACCCCTGGGGATCGCTCCGCCCTGATCGCCCGTCTCAATCCGCATCGACGTCAGCCTACCGTACGCGACTTTCAGCCGAGCCCGCAAGCCAGCCGTTCGGCCTCAAGATCGCCCTGCCCGAATCTGACCCGTTCGTACACGGCGATCTGGGCGAGTTCGGTCCCGGTGAGCTTGTCGAACGACGGCATGACCCCAGCCACCGGCTTATCGGTGGCTCCGTAGGTGTCCCCGACCGATTCGCTCCACTTGACCGACCCGAGGCTGATCCATTCTTGGTGCTCAGCACAATCCGGGAAGGTCTCAAGGACGGTCGCCAGCGAAGGGCCGACGCCGCCTTCGCCGGCTTTGCCATGGCACGCTGCGCACGTGGCATAGATCTCCTGAGCGGCTTTCCAGTCGGGGTCGGCCGGAGCTGCGTTACCGCAAGCTCCGACCAACATCACAGCTACAAAGACCCCGACCCAGGTCAGCCGGCCGATGGCTCCGCCTCGCTTCTGGTGAGGAAGACGTAGATTCCCAACATCAGGGCCAGACCCATTACCGGAGCCGAGACTTGTTTGACGATGGCCGAGTCGGCGACGAGCCCGACGAGGAAACCGGCCAGGCTCACGTTGACGCCCCACACCACCATCCGCATTAGACCGTCATAGGCCAGTCGTCTGGCAACCACCCCGAAGAGCGCGTTTGTCATGGCACCAATGAACAATGCGTGGTCGAAGGCGATCAGCACACCGAGCGGCCCCTCCCCGGTCTCCGGGTCGAGTTCACCGCTCACGAAAAGCTGAACGACATACACGAGCAGCGCGATGCCGACGGCCACATAGACCACAGACATGATCCCGAAAGCGTCCGAACCGATGCCCTTCCACGTGGATGGTGTGAGATGGCCGCGCATCCGGACCAGGAAAATCACGATACCGATCACTTCGAGCATCGAGGCGACCTGGATCAGAGCTTCGATGTCGGCAATGAACGCCACATTGAACAACAAGCCGGACAGGAACAACCCGTAGACGACGGTTAGGCCTGATTTGCTCTCGGAGGCCGGTCCAGGGTCCTTGTCCAGCAGCCATTCCGAGACGGCCACCCCGGCCAACACCAGATAGCCGATCAGCATGGCGGGCGGGTGGGCACCGGCGAGGCTACCGGCCGTGTCGGCATCGAGACCAGGAAGCGAGCCGTTGGCGATGAACAACCCGAGCAGCACGCCGAGCACAGCCCCGATCGTCAGCGAAATGAGCGCCAGCAACATGCCTACCGTCGGGATCGTCGAAGGCGTGGTAGCGCGTTGTCCAACCACCCAGATAAGCGCCCAAACGATGGCGGCCAGCATCAGCGTCCCGGCGATGGGACGGAGAACACCGGTCGTCGTCGCGAAGGCGATCACATATAGGACCGTCGCCCCAACCACCGCCTGAGCGAGGCGGGTCCCCGATTTCACGGCCGCATCATCGGCGTTCTCACCATACATAAGGAGCGCAACACCAATCACCGACATGGTGATCCAGCCAAGCGTTCCGGCGTGTACGTGCGTAAGGATCATCTGCCGACTGGGCAGCCAGATATCGAGTCCGTTGAGTATTCCGATCACGATCGTCACCAGAAAGATGACGAGTGCGGAACGAAACAACAGCCGCGCTGAGGAATCAAGCGCGCCTTTCATAAGCAACCTCCCATTGGTCCACGTTTTGTGGCGGCCCCCGGGCATGTCCGTCACCAGTCGAAACAATACGCCAGTTTTCCGACACGTGTACGGAAAAGTGTTACGGGAACTGCGGGCTGCGCTACAGCTCCGTCGACGACAGTTCTCGCACCATTTCGATCAGCCGGTCAATCGGCAGACCGAGCTGTCTCGACTGGTCAAGGAGTTCGTCGATCAGCCCGGTCAATCCAAGCGTGGTGACGTCGAGTGTTTCCGAAACTCGTGTTCCTCGACCGACCCGGGACGTGACGATGCCGTCGTCGCTCAACTTGCGATAGGCCCGCTGTACCGTCTCAAGATTGACGTCGAGGGCCTCGGCGAGATCTCGACCGGCAGGCAGGCGATCTCCCGGCTGAACCTCGCCAGACACCAGAGCCGAGCGGATCCCGTCGACGATCTGCAAGTAAAGCGGTCGGTTTGAGTTGAGGTCGATGGCAATGATCACCGGCGGTCCATCAAGGTGGTGAGGACCGCCGCAACCTCTTCAGGGTTGTCGAGCGACACCCGGAGCGCGGCCCCGTCAGTTCGGTGAACAATCAGCGCCGGTCCCGAACGAGTGATCACGGCGCTTTCTCCGTTGGCGCCCATCCGGAGACCCCACCCGCCGAACGACCATGCGTTGACCGTTCCCGGTTCAGCGCCGGCCATCTGCTCCAAGGGCACTCGAATCCGGGGTAGTCCGAACAGGAGGCCGGCCACCCGTAGGCCATTGGGGCCAACCGTGATCCGATACATCGACGAACCGACAAGAAGAGCGGCAACCGGAAGCAGAATGGCGAGAATGAACCAACCTGCAAACCAACCGAGGACGAGGGCCAGAACGATCAGCAGGGACGCAAGAACCGGAATGACGTTGGCAACCGGTGTCTGTCCCGACCACACCGCCGTCGAACCCTCCGCCAGGTTGACCCTGGCCGCACCTGCAGGACCAGGAGCGGTGGTGGATGGCACCGCCTCATCCGGTCCGGCGATCCAGGCCGCAACCAGCCAGCCGGCGACACCAATGAGCAACGTGAGCGGGATCGCCCATCCGGGCAGGGTGTTGGCATCCCCACCGTCAAGCTGTATCCCGGTGAGGGTGAGACCCAAAGACAAAATGAAGGAAACGAGTGCAAGTGGCATGGCTCGCAAGAAGCGCATACCAATCATTGAGCGCCGCACGGTAAACGCCATTACCGAAAACAGCCCACCCATGATGACGGAGAAACCGGCAAAGAAGACCGGAAGCGACTCTTTGGCCATGAAACGGTCGGCAGTCCCGTTCACTCCCCAATGGGTGGCCACCTGGTCGGGCAGCCGATCCTGGATCGATGCGAACAGCAGCAACGCACCGATGATCGCGATGGCGGGGAGGACGACGGTGGCAACACTTCTCCGGTTCATGAGACAGAGTATATTGAATGGTATGAACCGTGTCAATCCCCTAATTACAAAACCGGGGCCAAGCAGCAGGATTCCATCAATGGCGGTAGGCTCGTTGGCGGTTGGAGGGACGAGTAATCAACTGCGGAAATTGTGGACAGGACAACATTGACGGCAGCAAGTTCTGCCGTCACTGTGGGCAGGCTCTGGCACCGACGTGCCCGAACTGTAAAGCCGACATAAACCCGGGCGATAAGTTCTGCGCCAACTGTGGCAGCGCGCTCGGCTCCAAGCCTGCTCCCCCGGCGGACGAAGCCCAATCAAGCCCACCACCTTCGGAGGCCGAAAAACGATTCGTCTCCGTTCTGTTTGCCGACATCGTCGCCTACACCACGTTCTCGGAAGGACGTGACCCCGACGAGATCCGGGATCTGCTCACCGTTTATTTCGATCGGGCCAGGGCCATCATCGAGAAGTTCGGCGGATTCGTCGACAAGTTCATCGGCGACGCAGTCATGGGGGTCTGGGGAGCCGAAGCAGCCCGCGAAGACGACTGCGAACGCGCCGTGCGCGCCGCCCTCGAACTTGTCTCCATGGTGGCCGCACTCGGCGAAGAACAAGGGCACGAGGGCCTCCAACTCCGGGCGGGCGTCAATTCGGGATCGACCTCGGTCGGCCCAGGTGGCAACGAGAAAGGGCTGGTTGTGGGCGATCTTGTCAACGCCGCGGCCCGATTGCAATCGGCTGCGCAGCCGGGCACCGTGTTTGTCGGAGCCTCGACCCACGATGTGACCGCCCGCTCCATCGTGTACGAATCCCGCGGCGAACTCCAGGTCAAAGGCAAAACCGAATTGGTTGAAGCGTGGCGGGCAGTTCGCCCGGCGGGCCGGGTCGGCCGGGAAGTCAGTGCCCGTGAGCTCCCGTTCACCGGTCGCGACCGGGAAATGCGTCTTCTCAAAGACATGATCGAGGCGACCTCGGCCGAACAGCGAGCGAGGCTCGTTTCCATTACGGGTGAAGCAGGTATCGGCAAGTCCCGGCTGGCGCGCGAGTTCATGAACCATGTCGACGGCTACAGCGAGACGATTTATTGGCATCAGGGCCGCTCGCCTTCATACGGCGACGGTCTGCCCATGTGGGCCGTGGGCGAGATGGTGCGCCAACGAGCCGGCATCGCTGAAGACGAGGAGCCCAGCCGAGCGCGTACCCGGCTACGCACCGCACTCACCGAGTTCATTCCAGATGACCAGGACCGCCAATGGATTGAAGGCTGGCTAGCCGGGCTGCTCGGTCTCGCTGAAATGCCGGCCGGCGGAGGGTCCGAACTCCACTCGGCAATCCGCACCTTCTTCCAACACATCGCCGAACACGGTACGACCGTGCTCGTGTTCGAAGACCTTCACTGGGCCGACGCTTCGGTGGTCGAGTTCATCAGCGATCTGGTTGATCGATCTACAAAGTCCCCGATACTGGTGGTGACGCTCGCCCGCCCCGAGTTGCTCCAGCGATATAGCGGATTCGGATCCGCCCAACGATCGTCGATGTCGGTGAGCCTGGCGCCGCTGGTCGAAGCCGACATGATGGCAATGCTGACCGAACATCTGCCCGGGGTGTCGGATGAAGTCATTGCCCACATCGCCCAACGGGCTTCCGGTTTCCCGCTGTACGCTGCCGAGATCGTCAGAATGCTCCTGAACGAGGGTTCTCTTGTCCAAGACGGAGAAACCTGGCAGTTCCACGGCGAAGCCGACCATCTGGCAGTGCCCGACACCCTCCAGGCGGTCATCGAATCCCGCCTTGACCGGCTCGAACCGGAGCAGCGGGCGGTCTTGCAGGATGCCGCCGTTCTCGGACTGAGCTGCACTGCGGCCGCCCTCTCCGCCGTCGGACAGGCCGTCAATCTTGACGCAATCCTGCGCCAATTGGTTCAGCTGGAGCTACTCGCAGTCGAAGACGACCCGCGTTCTCCCGAACGCGGCCAGTACCAGTTCGTCCAGGGTGTAATCCAAGAGATCGCCTACCGTCGGCTACATCGAGCTGATCGTCGAGATCGCCATCTCGCCGCCGCCGAGTATTACCAAGCCTTCGATGATCCCGAACTCGCCGGCGTGGTTTCTGCTCACTATCAACGAGCGTTCGAAGCGTCACCTCAGGGGGAGCAGCGCGACGTGCTCCGCCGGCAAGCCATTGATGCCCTGGTAACCGCCGCCGAGCGATCCGCCAGTCTGCACGCCGACACCCAGGCCATGGACCTGTACGACCAGGCGATCGACTTCACGGCCAACGACGAGGAACGAGCCGAATGGCTCATGCGAGCTGCCGGATCGGCAACCGACGAGGGCGCCTTTGAACAGGCCATCGACTACTTGGACCGGGCAGAGGCCATTTTCAACATGACCGGAAATGACAATGGAATACTAAGAAGTGCCACCCGACGCAGTTTCTTGTTCAACTCGACATTCTCATCTCCAGCTGCGATAGCGACAATCGAACCGCACTACCTCGGACTAGCCGATCTCGCCGATGAGGTAACTCTGGGCGTGGCAGTCGAGGTGGCCCGCGGGTATGCGTTGGTAGGGCGCACGGAGGAAGCTCTCGACGCCACAGACCGGGCCCTGCCAGTCGCCAATGCGCTTGGCCGGACCGACCAGATTGCCGAGTTGATGGTGACCAGAGCGACCGCATTGGCCTTCGGCGGACGGAGCATCGAAGCCATGGCTGGCCTCCGAGGTACCTTGGAGGTATCAGAACAAGAGGGCCTGCTCAACACTTCGATTCGGGCCATCAACAATCTCATCTCAATAATGGCCGGCTACAGCTTCGCCGCCTCTCATGGCCTGCTGCCCCGATTCCTAGAACTCACCGAACGGGTCGGGGCGTCAGATTGGATCGTGCGAGCCAAGTTGGGAATGGCTGATACGGCTTGGGGGCGCGGGGACTGGGGAACATATCTCGATTGGGCCGACCAGATGTCCGAACTTGTCGCTGGCCAAATGTGGTTTGAGATTCTCGAAGGCATGCGGGCCGCCGCCGACACTTTTCAGGGCCTCGACGCTGGGGCAGACTGGATGACCCACGCCGACGCACTCGACAGTGACGACATGCAAACCCATGGCAACATGGAATCTTTCCGTTGCTGGAATGCGATGATGGCCGATGATTGGCCAAACGCCCACACGCATAGTTTGGTGGCTGGCGCTCTCGACTGGTCCGCACTGCCAATCGCAGCAAGAGCCGCGGTGCGTCTCGACGATGTATCCCTATTGGACGCTCCAGAAGCTTTGGTTGACGAGTCATCACAGGGTCCCGCTCGCAGCGGCCTCCACGCCATGTTTGCAGCCACCCGGCATGCCATGGCGGGCGAAACCGCCGCGGCTGCCCAAATTTTCGGGTCATTGCTAGGCGACTTTTCGGGCATCTGTACCGACCTGATACTTGTCCAGATCAGGCTCCTTTTCGCTGAATCTGTCGGGCTCGATAATCACGCCGCCGTAGAGGCCGCCCGAGACGCGGCCGACTGGATTGAAGCGACCGGAACGTACGGGCTGCTTGGTTCGGCGCCGGTCCTCAAGAATCTGATTCCGGCTGCGGAAGTCGGGTAGTAGCGCTTAGCTCTTGGCGGTGACCTTCTGGTATCGGGCGATCGAGAGCGGCGCGAAGATGGCGATGATCACCACCACCCAGATCAGCGAATACAGCACAGGATTCTGAAGCGGCCAACCTTCGGGCGAAGGTGTCCCAGGCGGAATATTGCCGAACAATTCGCGAACGGCCTGCGTCAATGCCGAGATTGGATTCCATTCGGCAAAAAGCTTCAGAGGTCCCGGCAGCAGCTCGGTTGGCACGAATGTGTTTGCAACAAACGTGAGCGGGAAGATAACGATGAACGACGCATTGTTGACCACCTCAACGCTCGGCACGATCAAGCCCACGAGCGCCATGATCCAGGAGAAGGCGTAAGCGAAAAGCAACAAGAGCCCAAAGGCCAGTAAGGCATCTCCGACGTCGGTGCGGATCCGCCATCCGACCAGCAGGCCCGTGAGTGCCATGATGACGAGCGTCGCGGCGTTGTAAACAACGTCTGATGCGGTCCGTCCCATGACCACTGCCGACGGCGACATCGGCAACGAACGGAACCGGTTGATGATCCCCTTCTGCATGTCTTCAGCCAGCCCGGCACCGGTGAACGTTGCACCGAAAACGACCGTCTGAGCGAAGATCCCGCCGATAAGGAACTCACGGTAGGAGCCACCAGGAATGTCGATTGCGCTGCCGAACACGTAGGCAAACAACAACACGAACATAATGGGCGAGATCAGCACGAACATGAGAATCTCAGGGACCCGCTTGATCTTGATGACGTTGCGTTGGGCGATGACGGCGGCATCGGCAAAGGCGTATCTGAGCTTGCTCATGTGCGAACCTCGGCAGATTCGGAGTTGGTTTCTTCGGTCCGATGACCCGTCAGGGTCAGGAACACGTCGTCGAGCGTCGGACGACGGAGACCGACGTCGCTGATTTCGACCCCGGCCACATCGAGCGCCCGGAGCGCGGCAGTCAGCACTGGCGCTCCCCCGCTGATCGGCACGGTGATCTCTCGGGTGTGGTCTTCGATGTACTGCTCCCCCACCGCGAACTGGGCGAGCAGATCGGTAGCCCGAACCACATCATCCGCATGGCTGACGGTTACCACCACCCGTTCGCCGCCGATCATCGTCTTGAGCTCGTCGGCGTTCCCGTGGGCGATCTCCTTGCCGTGGTCGATGACCATGATGTCGTCAGCCAGATGCTCGGCTTCTTCCATGTATTGGGTCGTCAGCAACAGCGTGGTCCCTTTTGCCACAAGATCCTTGATGGCAATCCACAGGTCGGCTCGGCTGCGGGGGTCCAGTCCGGTGGTCGGTTCGTCCAAGAACAGGATGGGTGGTTCGGCGATGAGCGCGCCGGCCAGGTCAAGGCGTCGCCGCATGCCTCCCGAGTACCCCTTTACTGGTCGGTCGGCGGCTTCGGTGAGGTCGAACTGTTCGAGCAGTTCGCGGGAGCGACGCACGGCGGCGGGCTTGCCCATCCGATACAAGCGACCGACCATTCGCAGGTTCTCGAAGCCGGTCAACTGCTCGTCGACGGCGGCAAATTGCCCCGACAGCCCGATGTTCTTCTTCACCTCATCGGGATGGTCCCGGACATCGAAGCCGGCCACCGTCGCGGTACCTTCGTCGGCTTTGAGCAACGTAGTGAGGATCGAAACGGCCGTCGTCTTGCCCGCTCCGTTCGGTCCGAGAACGGCCAGGATGGTTCCCTGCTCTACAGCCAGGTCAAGCCCATCGAGGGCGACGACCTCTTTGTAGCGCTTGACGAGACCATGGGCTTCAATGGTCGGGGCCACGGCTCCCCCCTTCAGGATTCGGGCATGAAGCGTCAATCTAGCTTGAGTATGGTGACGTATGACCGAACGATTCGGCGACGGCGGAGGAGCATCGGTGTGGGCGACCTAGAAGAGCAACTACTCGAAGACAAAGCGGTGCTCCCTCTCGAGCTGTTCTTTGACCTCGTGTTCGTACTCGGCATTACGCAGACGGTTGCCCTCGTGGTCGCCGGCCACGACGGCCAGGCACTCGGGCGAGCCTTCCTGGTCTTGGCGATGCTGTGGTGGGCCTGGACCCAGTTCAGTTGGACCGCCAACGCCATCGACCTTCACGCACCCCGGGTCCGGTTCTCGTTCTTCGCTGCTATGGGCGCGGCTCTCATCATGGCCGTGTCGGTGCCGACCGCCTTCGAAGACGGCGGGCTCTGGCTGGCGCTCGGATATGTGGGCGTGCGCGGAATTGGCGTCTGGCTCCACATCAGCGGCACCACCGACCAGGTAATGCTGGCCAGCGTCAAGTTCTTCGCCCTTGTTTCCTGGCCGGGACCCCTGGCGATTGTGGTCGGAGCGTTCCTCGAACCACCGGCCCGCTCGTGGATCTGGCTGCTCGGCTTTGTGCTGGAATTCGCCGCCGCCGGACTCGCTGGTGGCGCGGAATGGAATATCCGGGCCGGGCATTTCGCCGAACGCCACGGCCTCATTTACATCATTGCAATTGGCGAGAGCATCGTGGCGATCGGAATCGTGGCCTCCGGGAAACCCCTGAATGGGGTGTTGGCAGCAACGATGGTGCTCGCCATCGCTGGGGCATGTCTGCTGTGGTGGTCCTACTTCGATCGCCTCGGCGAAACGATCGAAGACGCTCTGCGCGAAGCAGGAAACGACCAGGGGATCGTCGCCCGAGACGCTTTCTCGCTCGGCCACTTCCCCATGATCGCCGGTATCGTGCTGTTCGCCACCGCTGCCGAAGAAATCGTCGGCCACGCCGACGACCCGCTCGGAGAGTTCACCCGCCTCCTGCTTGCGCTGTCGATCGGCCTGGTGATGCTCGCACAGGTTGGCACGGTCAAGCGAGTAGGAGGGCCGCTGCTCGTTGAACGGATCGGGGCGGCCGCCGCCGTGGCCCTGCTCATGCTCCCCGCCATCGAGGTCCGGGCCAACCTCATGTTTCTCGCCGTGGTCCTCGTTCTAGCTGCGGCACTCGTGCTGGAACGGCGCCGCGACCCCCTCCTACCGCAAGGCTGACGCCCCAGCCAGATCGGAGGCCTTTGGCACTGGCTCTGCCCCTCACCAGTCGGGTATACAGAAACGAGGCCGCTCGAAGTCTTAGGCGGCCGTACCCCTGCGATAAGGGAGGAAACGCTATGAGCAGGGTCATTCGAATCACCGTTCTTTTGATGCTGTTGTTGACAGTGTCTACACCGGCCTCAGCGGCCGGGTATCAGGGCAATTCGTTCCACGGAAGTATCGACGGATGGGAGACCGGTTTCTCGCCGGGACCGAACGAGGGCCGATGCCCCGCCGGAACTGAGTGGATGCTTTTCAGTGCCGGTGTTGGCGAAGCCGCCGGATATGGCACGTTCGTATTCGAGGAAGCGCATTGCAGTCGCGTGCTGACCTTGACGCCGCAAGGGGCCATCGGGAAGCTATCGGCCGGATCAATGACTCTCACGTTTGATGATTCGGGAGACGAACTGCACATCGCCTTCACTGGCACGTGGAGGTACGACGGGGATCTGGCGACTGGCGAAGGTACCGCCAAAGTCCATCAGTCGTGGACGGTCATGGGCGACGCCAGTACCGGGATGTTCGAAGGTGCAGAAGGACACGGAGCCATGCAAGGAGTTTCCAGCTTCCATCGTATCCTCTTCGAGTTGGATGGAGGTCTCATCCTCTCGCACTAGTACGGCGTTCGTGGTTCAGCACAATTGGCGGTGACCGGATCTGACTAGTCCACCCTGACGAGTTCTTGCGAGGCAGGCAGTAGGAGTGTGAAGTGGCTGCGGTCGTCGACTCGGTCGTACCTGAGTTGCCCGCCCATGAGTTCAGCGAGTTTGCGCGAGACATGCAGTCCAAGACCGATTGAACCTGGTTGGCCTACTGCCTGATGCGCCCTGAAATAGGCATCAAAAACCAGTTCCTGCTCGTCCGAGGCAATGCCGTCACCGTCGTCGATCACGGAAAGCAACACGGACGTGCCATCAACTGCAGTTCGGACTTCAATGTTCGGGCCCCCATATTTGGCGGCATTCGTCAACAGGTTGCGAACGATCTGGCGCACCCTGATGGGATCGCCCACTGCCCGGTCCCCGCCCGCGAGAACGGACACGTTGGCCAATACCCCGCTGGTCTGGGAAGACAGGACCGCTCGCACTTGTTCTTCGAGGCACAGATCAACGGACGTTGCTTTGAGCGTGCCAATGTCCGAGCGCCCATACACGAGGAGATCCTCCACGATCCATGCGACTTCTTGTGCCTCACCGGAAACGAGTCGGAGCATCTCGTCGATGTCGGCAAGTTCGAGCCGCTCGTAGCCTTCTCGCAAGACACTGGCGAACCCCATGACGGCGGTGAGAGGCGTGCGGATCTCATGGCTGATCGAGGCGATGAAGTCGTCTTTGGCCTTGACGAGTTTCTCGAGGCGTTCATGCGTGTGACGCCGTTCGACGAAAGACCCGATCAATCCTGCCGCGGTTCGCAGCACACTGATGTCGTTATCGGTCCAGGTGCGTTGCTCGAGGCAGTGGGCGAAACCGACCGTCCCGGCACGTTGGCCGTACACGTAGAACGGCAGCACGAGTTCGCTCTTGAGATCGCTGCGTTCGTAGGCCGCACGCTCGTCTCCTTTGAGTTCAATCGTTTGAATGACGGCCGGTTCGCCTCGAGACAGTTTTGCGAATCTCGTGGGTGTATCGACGGGAAGTCGACTCGCATCTCCAATCTCGATGCCACTTGCTTGCAGATCGGGCGACTCAAGCTTATGCACCAAGCGCGTGGAGTGGAGCCCGTTCTTGTCGACGACCTGCTCGTCCATCCAAAGGTACTCGGGATCGGCCACTTCGAAGATGTGTTCGAGCGCCTTCGCCAGGGCATCGGGTCCATCGGACAACAGTTCCTGGGACACCCGTGCCAATGCCTGTTCGTAGCTGAGCCTCTTATCGAGCGAAGCGACGGCGTCTTCCCGCTGCCAGTAGCTGCCAACCAGGTCGGCGGCTGTGCGCAGAAAACGGATGTCTTGTTCGGTCCATTGCCGCTCTATCTGATAGTCGGCAAACCCAACACTCCCCCGCCACTGACCCTTCACGAACACGGGCAAACACAACTCGCTCAATACACCATCAGCTTCGTACAGACCGCGTTCGGGTCCGCTCAGCTCTGCAGTCAAAATGACCGAGGGTCTGCCGATCGATAGTTGGTCGTGAGAGGTGGGCAGCTCGCTATACGGTCCGCCCCACCAATCGTCCGGCCCGCGGCCGAACCCGTCACGATCTTTGGAAACCCAATGAGTGACGGTGGTAGCCAGACCCAACTGTGGATCAACGTAGTTCTCGTCGAGAAACACGACGTCCGCCTCGGTGGCTACCAGGAGCGCATCCAAAGCCTCCTCCACTGCCGAGCCCTCCGATGCGAGCAGG
>JAOUMT010000074.1 GCA_029881355.1 Acidimicrobiia bacterium
CGGTGGCATCTTCGACCACGTCGGTGGCGGGTTTTCGCGCTACACCGTCGATGCCACCTGGACCATCCCCCACTTTGAGAAGATGCTCTACAACAACGCCCAGCTTGCCCGACTCTATTTGCGGGCCTGGCAACTGGGCGGTCCCGCATCGTTCAGAACAACGGCCACCGAAACCATCGAGTACGTGCTGCGTGACCTGACCCACCCCGACGGCGGGTTCTATTCAGCCGAGGACGCGGACTCAGAAGGAGAAGAAGGCAAGTTCTATGTCTTTTCCGCCGACCAGTTCGCGGACATCGTCGGTGAGGACGCCGGCATGGCCGGTCAATACTTCGGGGTGAGTGCCCGTGGCAATTTCGAAGGCTCGAATCACCTCATCGCCGCATTGTCGATCGAGGTGGTGGCCGAGCGCTTCTCCGCCGAACCCGACGAGGTCGAGGCATCCATCGGGCGCGCCAAGGCGGCACTGCGGGAAGCCCGCTCAAAGCGAGTTCGACCGGGACTCGACGACAAGGTCGTGGTGGCCTGGAACGGTCTGATGCTTCGAGCCCTCGCTGAAGCCGGTGCCATTCTCGAAGAGCCAAGATACCTCGACGCCGGCCGGGCAAACGCCCGATTTGTCCTCGACAACCTCGTGATCGACGGCCAGTTGATGCGGTCCTGGGGGAAAGGAAAAACATCGGTTCCGGGGTACCTCGACGACTACGCCGGATACGCCATCGGACTATTCAGCCTCTATATGGCAACCGGAGAGGTCGAGTGGTATCAGGCTGCAGCCGATCTCACCAACCAGATCGGTGACCGCTTTGCTGACGAGAACGGTTCTCTCTTTCAAACTGACCGCCGAGCCGAACAGCTCATCACCCGACCAAAAGACCAGATGGACAACCCTCTTCCGAGCGGGACCAGCCTGGCCGTCGAAGCTTTGTCATGGCTGTCGCATTACACGGGAGATCCTCTTTTCGATGACCAGGCCCGCCAGGCGATCAAGGATTCGGGCAAGCTGCTCGAATCCTATCCAACCGCCGTGGGTCATCTGGCGGCCGTGACTCATTCAGTCCTGACCGGATACAAAGAGGTCGCCATCGTCGGGCCTGGTGCAGATGCGCTTGCCCGTGAGATCTGGAACCGGTTCCGACCCAATCTGGTTCTGGCCATCGACCGTGACGCCAAAGACGGCAGCACCGTCCCGCTACTGGCTGACCGCCAAGCCGCAGGCACCGTGGCCTATGTGTGCGAGCAATTCCTGTGCCAAGCCCCGGTGACGTTCCCGAACACTTTGCGCGAACAACTCAACGCTTCTTCGTGACCCGGGCGACCACCACCTTCGTCTCAGATCTCGACGGGACGCTCCTCACCAACCAGGCCACCGTTTCGGAATTCACCGAACGAGTCGTCAACGAGGTGTCGTCATCGCACAACATGGTGCTCGCCACCGGCCGACCGCCACGACTCGTCAAATCTTTCGCCGCTACCTTTCCGAACGTGCGCTCGGTGATTTGTGCAAACGGAGCGTTCCATCTCGACCTGATGACCGGGGAGCTAACCCAGTTCGGCACGATCGACGGCACCGCCGCGCTCGAGATCGTTCACCGTATCAAAAAGGCGGATCCAGGGGCGGCATTCGCCGTTGAGTCGGTTGTGGGACATCGTCGGGAGCACGGCTACGCATCCGACCATCCCGTTCCAGAACGTCTCTACGGAACGATCGAAGACATCGTCAAAGGTGGCATCGCCAAGATGCTGATCCGACTCAGTCACCCGGTCGATCGGGCGGGGGCCGATCAACTATCCAACATCGTCGGCGATCTCGGGGTATTGACCGTCTCCAACCCGACGTTCTACGAGGTCGCTCCGGCAGGCGTCACCAAGGCCACCGGCGTAGCAGCGTTGGACCTGACCGGAGATACCGTCGCCTACGGGGACATGCCTAACGACATCGCCCTATTGGAGTGGGCCGATCTCGGCGTAGCGGTTGCCAACGCCGACCGGGATGTCAGAGCCGCCGCCCAATGCGTGCTCGACCTGACCAACGACGAGGATGCCGTTGCGCTCCATATGGTCAGGCTCCTGGGTCTGAACCTTCGGTAAAGACGAGGATCGCGGTCTGGCGTACCAGCCCATCGACTGTCTCGACTCCTGCGACCATGTATGGGAAGCGGTCGCCGGCGATCTCAAGAGCCGATTTGAACTCCAGGTCTTCGACCTGGGTCGTGATGTCAGCGTCCATCGCGGTGAGAACGGCATCGACGATCTTGCCAAAGTCGGCGTAAGCCACCCAGCCAGCACTGTCAGGTAGGAAGCCGACTGCTTCTTGGAAGGCCTGATCATCCGACAGTACGGGTCCCGAAGCCATCCGGTCGATCATGTCGTCCTCGATTGCGAACACGAGCCGATCATCGCTGACCCCCACTCCGCCATTGACCAGGCCGAAGCCGTAGACCATCACGTCGTAGGGCGCCGAGATCCGCTCGATCGGGAGAAGGTATTCCTGTTCATTGACGAATGAGAGCACGTCATCGATTGGACGGCGATCGGTTAGTTCGGTGAAAAGCACCGCACCAATCGGCACCTCCTCGATCATCCCGTCAGCAGAGACCGCGACGCCGAACGGACCTTCCATGGATTCGAAGACCTCTGTGAGCTCGACGCCTGTCGATTGGCGAAACTCGACAAAAACCTCATCGATCATGATTTGCATCTCCGGAATACCCCGATAGGCGTCGATCAGCGACAAGATCGTCTGGCCGAGATCCTGCCCGCC
This sequence comes from Acidimicrobiia bacterium, assembly GCA_029881355.1. Taxonomy (GTDB): domain Bacteria; phylum Actinomycetota; class Acidimicrobiia; order Spongiisociales; family JAENVV01; genus JAENVV01. The sequence goes on from JAOUMT010000074.1 coordinate 2,765, forward strand.
CGCTGCAAAGTACACATTGCCGGGGAGAATGTTGGCGGCTGGCATGCCGTCGGCGATGACCGGAAACTCGGGTCCGAGCTCCGAGACACTCTCAAACGTGAACCCGGCATCCGTCAGGTTGGCTGCAAAGGCCAGGCGACCAGCTCGTGCGAAAGGAGCGTTGTCGATGCCCTCTTGAACCATGACATCTTGGACGAGTTTTTCGGTGTCGAGATACCCCATCATTGCCCAGTCACCTAGAGCGCTCTCCAACCGAGTGAAGGACTCGCTCGACGCCAACGAGACGCCCGACTCATGGACAGCCTTGACTTCCTCGAATGTGCCGGCTCCGCCACAAAGAGCCACGACGCCGTCGATTCGACCGGCCTTCACGACCACCTCGCCGGTCCATGAGTACACGGCAAGTCCGTCCACTTCGGATCGGGTCATGGCGATATCACCCTGGCTGATCTCTTCATAGATGCGTTCGAGGGCTCGATCTGCCTGCCCGACATCACGAGCTTCAACGAGCATGCACCCGTTTGCGTCTTCTGGTTGGGCGTCGACGCTGATATCGGCCCGGAACCACATGCCAACGTAGCGTCCGGCCCAACTGGCCACGTCATCTCGGAACGAAAGGTTGACTTGATTGACACCGAGAGCATCAGCCATGTCATTGAGGATCTCTTCTTCGACAACACTGCCCTGGAGGTCTGGCACTTCGACGCCGAATTCACGCTCGATTTGGGCCATGAGCGATTGAACCCGACCATCGGAGAAGACGGCGCCGCTATCGACGAGGTCGAACACAAAGTAGCCCTGGGCGTCGGCTGGCACATAACCTGCCGTTTCATTGGTGTTACCTACGAACAGGCCAAGGAACGACGCACTGACAACTCCGACGCCGATGACAACCGCGGCGAAGCCGCCCACCGCGTACATCCACGCCTTCGACTTTTTGGGACGAACGGTCGGGAGCGGCTCGGAATTGTCAGCCAGGGTCGGAGTGACCACCCCGAAGAAGTCGGCTCCCTTGGCTTCGCCGAATAACCCCAAATCCCCAGGAACTACCGGCTCTTTCGCGTCGGCCATGGTGTTGGCGTCGTCGCCCGCCGAGCACACCGGGCAACGTCCGGCATCAAGCTCAGAGCCACAAATCTCACACGTATTCACTGAATTTCCTCTCCCTGACTACTCACAAGATTATCGGAACCCCCGCTGGGTTCCCTTTAACCTTTAAACCGGAGCTACCTGCCGGTCGCTTGCAGGGACCATGACGGCGAACAACACGAACATGATCCACAGCCCGTCTGCAAGGGCCAGATGGACGATCTGAAGCCAGAGCGGGGTGAGCAGAACGATGTTGGCTATACCCGCAAAGATCTGTATACCGACAATGGCGGCCATCACACCGCCGATCTTCTGACGGGCCCCCGGTTCTGCCCGGGTCAGCCCCAAGAACGCCACGTACGAGCCCATCAACGTCGCCACCACCGGGTGGACTACCCGTACTTGGGTCAGCAGAGTTCCGCCAGCGAAATCCCGAGCGATGCCCTCCGCCAGCGACGCAGCCGGGAACAGTGTGTCGGCGAGGGCAGTTACCGACCCGGTCGCGGCCACGACCAGCAGTCCAATGCCTGCCCATTTGATCGCAGCCGGCACGACCGGGGCCGACGCAGGTCGGTGACCGATCCACCAGGCGGTGATGGTCAATGAAGCGAGTAGTAGGAACGTATTGACAAGGTGGAGAGGCACTGCCACCAATCGCGCCAGCGAACTGTCGTCAGCCACCCATTCGAACAGTACGATCGCCGCTCCGATGGCTGCTTCCGAGAGAATGGCGACAAGCGACCACCCGGCGGCTCGCCGGGTCAGATCCCCCCTATCGGTCGACCGGAATATCCAAGCCACCAGAACAAACACGGCAAGCAAGGCCACCCCCGATACGGCCCGGTGGGAGAACTCGATCCAGGTAGCCGTGGCAGCTTCGGTAGGAATCACCTGCCCGTCGCACGTCGGCCAACTGGCTCCGCACCCTGCTCCGGAACCGGTGGCTCTCACCACCGCCCCCATAAGGATGACGATGACATTGAACCCAAGCACGCTCCAGGCGAATCGACCCAGCATGTCCTAAGGCTACTGCCTGTCGGAACCGTTCCATCTGTCGACACCTAGGATGTTTCCGTGCACATCCGCAACAACGTCCTAGAAGCGATCGGCGAGACGCCGCTGGTCCGTTTGAGCAACTACCACCCTGCGGGAAATCTGGTGGCGAAACTCGAATTCATGAACCCGGGCGGGTCGATCAAAGAGCGGATTGCTGTGACGATGATCGATGCGGCCGAAGCGGCCGGCCTGCTGAAACCAGGGGGCACGATCATCGAACCCACCTCGGGAAACACAGGAGTCGGACTGGCGCTCGTAGGAGCGGTACGCGGCTATCGGGTGATTTGCACCGTTCCAGACAAGGTGTCGCATGAAAAGCAAGACCTGCTGCGCGCGTATGGCGTTGAAGTCATAGAGACGCCAACCGAACTGCTTCCTGATCACCCCGACTCGTATTACGGCGTTGCCAGGCGACTCGCCCAAGAGATCGAGGGCGCTTATCACCCCAACCAGTATTCCAATCAGGACAATCCGGCCGCCCATTACGCGACAACCGGTCCGGAGATCTGGCAGCAGACCGACGGCACAGTTGGCGCCGTCGTCGCAGGCGCAGGAACCGGAGGGACCTGCACTGGCATCGGCCGATACCTGAAAGAGAAGAACCCGGACATTTTGATCATCGGGGCTGATCCGGAGGGCTCGATCTATTCGGCCGAACGGCCAGAAGATGTTCACCAATATCGCGTCGAGGGAGTCGGCGAGGATTTCTGGCCGGAGACGATCGACACATCGGTGATTGACGAGTTCCTGAAGGTCACAGACCAGGAGTCTTTCACCGCAGCTCGCCAGTTGGCTCGACAAGAAGGGATCCTGACCGGTGGGTCGGGAGGGATGGCCCTTCACGCTGCGGTTCGAGTCGCCAACGACCACCCCGATCGTTTGGTCGTAGTCGTACTGCCCGATTCCGGAAAAGGGTATCTCTCGAAGGTATTCAACGACGAGTGGCTAAAGGCCAACGGCTTTATCGCCGACTAGGAGCCAACATGGAATTCGAGACACGAGCGATCCACGCCGGGCAGGACCCGGAAGCAACCACCGGCGCCGTGACCGTACCCATTTATGCAACGTCGACCTACGCCCAGGCGGCGCCTGGCAAACACGCCGGGTATGAATATTCGCGAACGGACAACCCGACCCGCCACGCTCTTGCCGAGGCGATCACTTCGCTTGAGGGCGGCGCCGGGACGATTATCACCGCTTCGGGCATGGCGGCTACTTCGCTGATCGGCTGGTCGTTGAAGCCAGGCGATCACGTAATTCTGCCGGACGACGCCTACGGAGGCACATACCGCTTCTTCGCGAAGGTTCTATCAAGGCACGGCGTCGAGTTCACCGCGGCAGACCTCACAGACACCGACGGCCTCAAGAAGGCGATCCGCCCCAACACCGAAATCGTTTGGACGGAAACACCTACGAACCCCCTCTTGAGGATCAGTGACATTGCCGCGTTGAGTGAGGTAACCCACGAAGCTGGCGCGGCGCTGGTCGTCGACAACACGTTTGCCACCCCGTACCTGCAGCAGCCGATCGCGCTCGGAGCCGATTTGGTGATTCATTCGACCACCAAATACATGGGCGGACATTCAGATGTTGTCGGAGGAGCCATCGTCGCCGCCGACGTTGACGTCCTAGATGGACTTCGTTTTCTGGAGAACGCCACCGGTCCCATCGCCGGACCGTTCGATGCGTACCTGGTACTCAGGGGCGTGAAGACCCTCGGGGTCCGGATGGACCGTCATTCGTTCAACGCCCTTATGGTGGCCCGATTCCTCGAAGCCGACGACCGGGTCGAACGGGTCATCTATCCGGGTTTGGCTTCTCATCCCCATCACGGACTGGCCGCCCGGCAGATGAAAAATTTCGGGGGCATGGTTTCGTTTATTCCCAAGGGCGGCCCTGAGAAAGCCGCTGCGGTCACCATGAACACGGAACTTTTCTTTCTCGCAGAAAGCCTTGGCGGCGTTGAATCTCTCATTGAAGTCCCGGCCTCCATGACCCACATGTCGGTGGTTGGAACCGCGCTCGAAGTGCCCGACGACCTGGTACGTTTGAGCGTCGGGATCGAGCACGTCGACGACTTGATTTCAGACCTCGACCGGGCGCTCGGCGCCACGTAAGTCGTGCTGGCTAGCCAGACCAGACGGTTCTCCGAGTAACCCACGGGACTCAGGATTTCGCCACGCGGTAGTTCGACGAACCGCTACAATCGCACCTGAAGGGGAGTATCCCGATGTGACCCGCCGTCAGCACGACCGTTCCCGGTCCGGTGTGTCAGCCGAGAGTGGCGGAGAGACCTTCGGTGTTGAATCAACCACCTCTCAATCGACACGGAGCCCCTCATGATCCTTGCAGTGGAAAAGACCCGCGAGCAATTCGTTTCGCTCGACGTATCCCCGTGGGCCTGGGTCGCCCTGATACTGCTGATTTCTTTGATGTTGGCCATCGACCTATACCGCCACCGTGACAACCACGAACCGAGTCCCAAGGAGGCGCTTCGAGAATCAATCGGGTGGGTAGCCCTTGGCCTGTCCTTCGGCGCCGTCATCGGTCTGGTATTTGGCGCACCCGCCCTCGGCGAATACCTCAGCGGGTACCTCATCGAGAAGTCACTCAGCGTCGACAACGTCTTCGTCTGGTCGATGCTCTTCACATCGATGTCGATCCCCCTTCGATATCAGCACCGTGTCTTGTTCTGGGGAATCTTCGGAGCGCTCGTCTTGAGGGCGGTTTTCATTTTTGCCGGGACTGCCCTGATCGGGCGGTTCTCGTGGATCCTCCTGCTGTTTGGTCTCTTCCTCGTCTACACCGGGTTCAGGGTGATCCGTCACCGCGACGACGAAGGGGAAGCCGAAGCAAGCCGCGGATTGGGACTCCTGAAGCGACTGATGCCTGTAAGCGATGAGTTCGACGGCCACAAATTCTTCACAAAGATCAACGCCAGGCGAGCCGCCACACCTCTGTTCGCCGCACTGGTCGTCGTCGAGGTCACCGACGTCATTTTTGCCGTCGATTCCGTGCCGGCGATCCTGGCCGTTTCCAACGAGCCCTACCTGGTGTTTGCCAGCAACGCTTTCGCCATCCTCGGCCTACGGGCCATGTACTTCTTGCTCGCCAACGCCAAACAGCGTTTCCACTACCTTTCACACGCCCTGGGTGGAATCCTGATCTTCGTCGGCCTCAAAATGGCTGCATCGACGTGGTATCACATGGACACGGTCTACTCCCTCGGCGTGATCGTGACCCTCCTAATCGGAGCGATCTGGCTCAGCCACCGACGCAATGTTAAAAACGGCATCACCTTCTCGAGCGACAAACAGCCGGCCCACTGATCGAGCGCCGTCGAGTTGGGAACAAACCGGGTCAGACCTCGATGGGGTGCTCGGCTCTGCGCAAACGAGAGGTCGGCATCAGCATCAAAGCCCCGGCGGCGCTAACGACCAGCGCGATCGCCCACGGCGTCAGGCTGACGCTCAGTTGACGGTCGATCAACCAACCAAGCGCCGCTCCACCTCCAACATAGAACGATCCGTAGAACGCCGCGGCCATGCCTGCTTGCTCCCCCATCGGTTCGAGTGCCAGCGACCCGAAGTTGACGGACGCGGCGGTATTCACTGCCAGGATGATGGTCAAGAGGCCCAACGTCGCGCCAAGCGGCGGGATGCCCTGACTGGCGACCGAACCAACCACGAATAAAGCCGCCACCGTCAGGTTGATGCTCAGCATCACGACCGAGGTTCGTTTGGCTCCGAGGCGGTTGACCAACCGGCGATTGCCCAGCATCACCATCGCCGCCACCGCAGTCATGGTTCCGAAGGCGATCGGAAACAGCGAAGGGCGACCGTACAGCTCCCCGATCACCCGCTCAAAGCTGCTCAGGAACGTGCTGAAGGCCGCGAACAGCATCATCGCGCCCAGCGTGTAGCGGCGGGTAACGCGGTTGCTAAGGACGAACCTGGCCGCCCGCCCGATTGCCGACACATTCATGGCAACGATGTTGGATTCGGGACGGCTCTCATTGAGACGCAGCGACCAGCCGAATACGATGACTGCCAGACCTGCGGGAAACGCAAACACCACTTGCCAGGACGAGGCGGCAAGCAGGGCCGCTCCGCCCAACGGGGCGAACACGGGAACGATCAGGAAGATGGCCATGATCAGCGACATGACCCGGGCCATCTCGTCACCCCTGAACCGATCGCGAATAATCGAAGCCGCCGACACTTGAAGAGCGGCGGCCCCGAGACCCCACACAAATCGGGCTGCCAGCATGACCGCGAACGTTGGAGCGAGCGCCGAAGCGATCGACCCCGCCACGTACACGGCGAAGCCAAGTCGGAGAATCGGCAGCCGCCCGTATCGATCCGACAGCGGACCATAGATCACCTGGGCGACCTCCCCAAGGAAAAAGACGGTGATGATCTGGGCAGCCGCCGTCGATTCCGATCCCATCTGGAAGTGGGTCCGAATCTCGCCGAACGCCGGAGTCATGAAATCTATGGCCATGGCCGAAAGCGCCATGACCATGGACATCATCCCGACGAGTTCCCTGGTTCGAATTGGATGCGAAGCCGACATTGGAGTGTGAGCCTATACGCAATCGGGTCGAGCAAAGCCAGGGTGGGTTCTACCGGTCATCGAGGACAAGAATGTGCACATGCCGGGGGCCGTGGACGCCTTGGGTCAGATGCATTTCAATGTCTCCGGTACGCGACGGCCCGGTGATCACGACCAGATTCGCGGAACGGGTGACCGACTCAGACTTCAGGGCCGCCCAGTGAGAAAGCGATTCGACGATCGTCGACGCAGCAAGCAGGGCGATGTGGGCATCCGGTATCAACGAGGCCATCCGCGATCGGTTCTGGCCATGCGTCAGGACGATCGACCCGGACTCGGCGAGACCGCCGTCGGCCCCGGTAATGCCGACTACCAGGTCGTAATAGGCCGTCTGATGCAGGAGCCGATTATCCGAGGGAACCTCGGACGGTCTCGGGGAATATCCCCTCGCTATCAGCCCAGCCCCGATGCCCGGGATCGGCATCTGGCTGTCCGGCCAACCGAGGTATTCGTCGGCTTTGTACTCTTCCATGATGCCGACCACCTGCTCGAGAGCACCATCGGCGGTGACCACCCGGACGTCAGCGTTGACTTCGGTGGCTCTCTCCACAAACCGACCGACAAGATCGGCCGTCGACAAGTCGCCGATCAAGGCTCCAGGAGGGTCCTGGCGGACCGGGGGCAGGTCAGCTGTGGCGGTCGCTTGCCGTACCCGATCCAGAAAACCCTTACGATCCATGGCGCTGCTTCCATCGTGCATGAAACGGGGTTTTGGCGGGTTGGGGCAGGTCCCTGGCTCCAGTCCAGTTGGCTCCATGCGATGGGGCTTTCGTGATCCAACCATCCTTGGCCATCATCGACCCAACGACGCCGCCCGCTTTCAATAGCACGCGGAACTGGCGAGGATGGGTTGCCGCCGAGGCGTACCGGCCTACGGCGAACGTCAACCATCCCGGCAGGTGGCCGTCGTCGACCGCTTTTGAACGCAACGTCAGCAGCATTTTTGGGATATCAATCCGGACCGGGCAGGCTTCGACGCACGCCCCGCACAACGTCGAGGCATACGGCAATTCGTGCCACTCGTCCAAGCCCTTGAGCGCCGGGGTCACCACGGCGCCGATCGGACCCGGGTAGGTAAATCCGTAGGCATGTCCACCCACCTCGCGGTACACCGGGCAGATGTTCAGGCACGCACCACAACGGATGCACGCCAGAATCTCGGCTTCTGACCCGCTGAGAGTCCGTGAGCGTCCATTGTCGAGGATCACGACATGGAACGCGTCGGGTCCGTCAGGGTCTCCGTGCCGGCGCGGACCTGATACCAAGTTCGTATAAACGGATAGTCGCTGGCCGGTGCCCGCCCTGGCCAGGACTTCGAGCACCGCAGATGCGTCGGCGAAGCTCGGGACGATCCGTTCCATCCCCATGACCGTGACGTGAATCCGCGGGGCGGTGGTGGTCAGTCGCCCGTTGCCTTCATTGGTGACGAGCACGACGGTTCCGCTGTCGGCAATACCCATGTTGCATCCAGATATCCCCATGTCGGCGGTGAGAAACTCTCGCCGCAGATGCGACCGGGCGATTTCGGTTAGTTGTGACGGATCGGTGGTGTACGGCGCATCGAGCTTGTCGGCGAAAAGCTCCCCGATGTCGTATCGGGTTTTGTGCAGGACCGGGGCGATGATATGCGACGGTTTGTCGTTGCTCAGTTGCACGATGAACTCGCCGAGGTCCGACTCGACGACGGAGATCCCGACCTGTTCGAGAGCCTCGTTGAGCTCGATTTCTTCGGTGACCATCGACTTCGACTTCACCACCGACTTCACTTCATTGGCTTGAGCAATCTCGGTGATGATGGCGTTGGCTTCGTCGCCGTCGGCTGCCCAGTGCACGTGACCACCGTTGGCTTCGACCTGCGAGGCGAACTGCGCCAAGTAGCGATCGAGGTTTGCCAACGTGTGAAGACGTATCTCCCTGGCCCGGTCGCGCATCTGCTCCATGAGCGGGAAGTCGTTCGAGGCGGCGACCCGGTAGGACGACATGCGGCGGGCTGCTTCCGCAACCGGGGTGACGACGCCAGACGCCCGGTCACGTTTGACTCGCCCGAGAAAGGTGATTGGCTCAGGCGCCATGATCACGTTCGTAGTGTCCGGCCAGGATCTCCACAAAGTGTTTCACGACGATGTGCGACTTTCGCCGATGCAGACCACCGCCGAGATGCATGAGACAGCTGACATCTCCACCGACGAGCACATCGGCACCAGAAGACTCGACGTTCTTGAGCTTCGTTTCCATCATGGCCACCGATACGTCCGGCATGTCAACCGAAAACAGGCCACCGAACCCACAACAGTTCTCGGCGTCTGGGAGATCGACCCGGGTCACCCCGGGAGCTTGATCGAGAAGTCCCTCCGCCTGGGCCCGCAGATTGAGGTTGCGCAGGCCATGACAGGACGGGTGGTAGGCAACCGAGCACTCCCCACATCCGGGACCGACCGTCTTCACATCAAGATCATCCACGAGGAACTCTGACAGCTCCCTGGTCCGGCCGGCCACCCGTCTCGCCTGAGCCGACCGTTCCGGATCATCGACCATCAGCTCAGGTATGTGATGCACGATCATGTCGGCGCAGGAACCCGAGGGCAGCACGATGGGACCTTCGGTGGCGTCGAGCACGTCGAGCGTATGGACCGCCATCTTGCGTGCGTCGCCTCGAAGGCCCACGTTGAATGCGGGTTGCCCGCAGCAGGTCTGATCGGCAGGGAACTCAACCGTTTGCCCGGCCTTCTCAAGAACCTCGACGGTGGCCTCTCCCACTTCGGGAAAGAAGGAATTAACGAGACAGGTAACAAACAGTTGCACAGCCATCTGGAACCACGATAACGGTACGCCTACGATGAACCGATGGATACACCGCAAATAATGATCGGAGTCGACGTGCCGCTGCTGGGCGACGAGCGTCGAAAGAACTGGGCGAAGGTGGTCGACTTCGTCGACCCGTCCAAACAGGGGGGCTGGGCGTTCGAAGGAGACTTCGTGGCTACCGGCGGAATCCAGGATGTTCCCTTGGGCTCGGTTTTGCTTATCTACGGCGAGAAAGGCCGCGCTGACAACCCGCAGATCGAGGCGCACGTCTATCAAACCAACGGTGACGGAACGCTCTCATTGCACGCCACCGCCAAAGGTAAGGCCTGGGCGAGAACGCTACGGGACCGGGTTATCGAGATCCTCGACCACAAGAGCGAACCCGAGGCGATAGTTTGGGGACCCGAACTCGAGCGATATATGGATGAAGCCTTGGCCGAAGAACTGATCCGCCGTGGGTGGACCGTCCAGAGAGGATCCTGATGAATGCCATAGTCATAGCTGCTCCTGGCGGCCCCGAGGTACTCGAATACAAGAACGTTGAGGATCCGTCGGCCGGACCAGGCCAAGCTGTGGTGGAAGTCACCGCGGCCGGGCTCAACTACATCGACACCTACCATCGGATCGCTTTGTACCCGATGGACTTTCCAATGACGCCTGGACTGGAGGGCTCCGGCACCATCGTCGAACTCGCCGACGACGTCACCGAGTTCTCCGTTGGAGACCGAGTCGCATGGACGGGTGTGCTTGGCTCCTATGCCGACTTCGTGGCGGCTGACGTCACGAAACTTGTATCGGTCCCCGACGGCATCGAGATGGAAACCGCCGCCGCCATCCCCCTCCAGGGCATGACCGCTCACTATCTCGTCCGCGACACGTATGCGCTCCAACCCGGGAGCCGCTGTCTCATCCACGCCGGGGCAGGTGGGGTAGGTCTGCTGGTGATCCAGATGGCCAAACTCATCGGCGCCGAGGTCTTCACGACGGTCTCGTCAGAGGAAAGGC
>JAOUMT010000075.1 GCA_029881355.1 Acidimicrobiia bacterium
GAATAGGACCGTACTCGTCATAGAGGACGAGCCCGCGCTGTCAGACGCCATCCGATATAGCCTCGAACGTGACGGCTATCGCGTATATGTCGCCGATGACGGACTGGTTGGGATCGAACTGATGCGCACTCACCACCCCGATGTCGTGCTGCTTGACCTCATGCTTCCGTCGCTGTCGGGGTTGGATGTTCTGCGCACGTTGCGAACGATTTCGTCGGTGCCCGTCATTATCGTCACCGCCAAAGATGGTGAAGGTGACAAGGTGGCCGGCCTTGAGCTCGGGGCGGACGACTACGTGACAAAACCGTTTTCGATGCGCGAATTGGTTGCGAGGGTCGGCGCCAACGTACGTCGATCGGCTGTTCAGGTCGATGCTTCCGATGTTGTACTCGTCGGCGGCGACGTCAAACTAGACGTCGGTCGGCATGTGACGACGGTGCGCGGGAGGGAAGTCGAGCTTCGGCCAAAAGAGTTCGCGTTGTTGGAACTTCTGCTGCTGAGAGGCGGGAAGGTGGTCACCCGGGACGATCTGATCGCAGAAGTGTGGGGGTATGACTACTTCGGGGACACGAAAACGCTGGATGTTCATATCAAGCGGCTGCGATCAAAGATAGAAATTGACCCGAAGCATCCCCAGCACATCGTCACGGTGCGCGGCATGGGATACAAGTTCTCTCTATGAGAGGCGGCCTTGGTACAAAACTCGCCATTTCTTACGTCGTGGCGGTGGTGGCGGTCTTCGTGGTGACGGCGCTGTTCATCGATCAGGCCGCTCGACAAGGTTTCATTGATGAGTTGATGGCTACTACTCAGGCCGAGAGCCGGGCGGTGGCTGCTGCGCTGGATACAGGACCGGTCGAAGCTACGGTCGAACAACTGGCGGTGGCTTTAGGGGTCAGAATCTCGGTGATTGCCGACGACGGAACGGTCGAGGCCGACTCTGTCGCTAATCGCACAACCATGGAGAACCACAACGATCGCCCCGAAGTGATTGAGGCCCGCAACAACGGCATGGGAACTGCGCTTCGCTACAGCCAGACGGTCGAACAAGATCTGCTGTACGTGGCGGTGCTCGACGGTGAGCGAGTCGTTCGGCTGGCCGTGCCACTCGATGAGGTGAACGACCGGATGTTGCCCGTCAGGTTGCGAGCTGTGCTTGGCATCGTGGTGGTAACCCTGGCTGGACTGTTGGTCGTGAGCGTGTTGGGGAGGCGCACCGAACGGGTTATGAAGTCGTTGAGGAGTTCGGTCGCCGGCATGGCCGCAGGTCAACTCCCGGAGGACGCAATTAGCGACGAAGTATTGAGCAGCTCACCCGATGTCGCGGAGTTGTCAGAGGCGGTGAGGTCTATGTCTCACCAAATCAGATCGAGGGTCGTGGAGCTTGAGAGTGAACAGGACCTGCGTGACCGGGTTTTGGAAGCTCTGGATGAGGGGGTTTTGTTGCTACGGGACGGCTTGGTCGAATACGCGAATCCGGCGGCTCGCCGGATGCTCGGCTCAGCGATCTCACCAGACGGTCGGCTACGGCATCAGGTGCTCATGCGGACGGCGGCCCAGCAAGCCGGCCCGGATCGAATTCAGCTGGGCGCCAGGGTAGTCGAAGTCGTGATTGGCCCTTCGGCGGACCAGGCGGTTGTGGTCTTACGTGATGTAACCGATCGAGTCCGTACCGAAGCGATCAGACGTGACTTTGTTGCGGATGCTTCCCATGAGCTGAAGACGCCGGTCGCAGCCATCCAGGCTGCGGCCGAGACACTCCAGAATGCGGTGAAAGACGGTGATGTGGCCGCCGTGGCGCACTTCAGCGGCCAGATTGAAGCTTCGGCACTGCGGCTGGGGAGGATGGTCTCGGATCTTTTGGATTTATCTCGCCTGGAGTCCCAGAACCTCGAAATGGAATCTGCCGATCTGGCAACGGTAGTCAGGGAAGAACTCGACGCAGCCGACCTCGGGCACCTGACGGTGACAATCGGACTCGAACCGATCATCATGTCATTGAGCCGTCCCGATGTAGCCCTGGCCGTCCAGAACCTCTTGAGCAATGCCGGCCGGCACACTGATCCAGGAGGAGCAATCCACGTCGGGGTCACTCGCCAAGGTGGGGAAGCCGTGATCTCGGTACGTGACAGCGGAATCGGCATTCCGGCTCGGGATTTGCCGAGAATCTTCGAGCGTTTCTATCGAGTGGACGAAGCGAGATCGCGCCATACCGGTGCGACCGGTTTGGGATTGGCCATCGTCCGCCACGTGGCCGAGCGGCACCGGGGCACCGTCGAGGTGGAGAGTGATTTGGGCGTCGGATCAACGTTCCGAATCCGCCTGCCGCTTGACCCGCTGGCCGCCGATGAGCCATCCGATGACGCCACCCTCTGATGGGGCGCGGTAACCTCGGGTCGTGAGCGTTCCGAAACTCCGAAAAGCCATCCTGCGTAACCCACCTGGGCTGGCTTTCGAGCGCGATCACTGGGACGCCGGGCGTGGGGTGGTCGCCGGGGTTGATGAGGTGGGTCGTGGGTCGTGGGCCGGCCCATTGACGGTGGTGGCCGCCATCGCTCCCAGGGACCGTCGCCTTTACAAAGTGCGCGACTCGAAGATGCTCTCGGAGCCGGAACGTGAGGCGATGTACGAACGGATTGTGGGGTGGGTTGAAGGATGGGCCGTCGGCCATGCGTCGCCCAACGAATGCGACACGCTCGGTATGTCGGAGGCCCAGCGTTTGGCGACGAGAAGGGCGCTCGGGGGACTGCCGGTCGCGGTCGATGCGGTGTTGGTCGACGGGAACTGGGATTTCGTTGGTCACCCTCGCACGCAGACCATTATCAAAGGTGACGCCAAATCGCTGTCGATCGCCGCCGCTTCGATTCTTGCCAAGGTGACCCGTGACCGGATAATGCGTGCCGCCGCCGAGCACTATACGGTTTACTCGTTCGACGACAACAAGGGCTATCCATGTCCTCGCCACAAGGCGGCATTGTCGGGGTATGGCCCTTCCCCGATCCATCGCAAGTCTTGGGTCTTCATGGATCATTTGCCGTGGAACGGTCTGGAACGTATCGGCACTCAGGATCGCCTGTTCTGACTGGCTTTCCGGTCGGCAAACCCTGGCGTGTGCCGATAGTGTGTGCAAACGACGACGAGGGTGATACATGGCGGGAAAATGGGTATTCGACTTCGAAACCGGTGATGCGGGTGATAAGGCTGCGCTCGGCGGTAAAGGGGCGGCATTATCGAGTATGACCCAGGCCAAGCTGCCGGTGCCTCCCGGATTCACGATCACCACGGATGCATGCCGCTCGTATCAGGATCAAAGCGTATTTCCGGATCTCATGTGGGGTGAGGTCGAGGAAGCCATCAAGCGTTTGGAACATTCGACTGGCAAGGAATTCGGATCTGACACCAACCCTCTGTTGGTATCAGTTCGATCCGGCGCAGCCGTATCCATGCCCGGCATGATGGACACCGTTCTCAACCTGGGCATCAACGACTCAGCCCGAGTCGGGTTGGCGAAGGTGACGGGTGACGAGCAGTTCGCCTGGGACTCCTACCGCCGCTTTGTAACCATGTTCGGTGAGATCGTTCTGGGCGTGGCGCCGGAGCGGTTCGACGGAGCTGTCAACGCGACCCTGGAGAACAACGACTGCGACGCTCCTGGGAACCTTCCTGCCGAGGCGTTGGCCGGCCTCGTGGAACGACTGAAAGCCATTGTGTACGGTCAATCCCGGCACGAAGTCCCCGACGACCCGTACGAACAACTTCGCTTGACGGTCGGTGCCGTGTTCGATTCATGGTCGAACAAGCGAGCCCAGGACTACCGCAACCTCAACGGCATCCCCCACGACATGGGGACGGCCGTCAACATCCAGGCAATGGTTTTCGGCAACAGCGGCGAGAACTCAGGGACCGGAGTGGCTTTCACCCGCAATCCGACATCCGGCGAAGCGGCGCTCTACGGGGAGTTTCTTCCTGATGCCCAGGGCGAGGACGTGGTAGCAGGGATGAGAACTCCTCTGCCGATCGCTCACATGGCCGAACGCTTTCCCGACGCATATGAGCAACTGGTCGAGATCGCCAATCGCCTGGAGACCCATTATGGGGATATGCAGGATCTTGAGTTCACCGTCGAGAACGGCAAGTTGTGGATGCTCCAAACCCGGTCGGGAAATCGGACCGGGCGGGCGGCCGTCAAGATCGCAGTCGATATGGCCGCCACTGGCCTTATCAACGAGCAGGAGGCGGTTCTTCGAGTTTCGGCTGACCAGCTTGAACAGTTGCTGCATCCGCTTATTGATCCCGCTGCCGAGGTCGAAGTCATCGGTACCGGCCTGCCCGCATCGCCGGGGGCCGTCTCCGGGCAAATTGTCCTTACCGCCGACGCGGCGGTCGATCTTGCTGAGGCGGGGACCCCGGTGATCCTGGTTCGTCACGAAACAAACCCCGACGACTTCCATGGCATGGTGGCTTCGCGAGGCACCTTGACCGCCCGGGGTGGCGTTACATCGCACGCGGCCGTGGTGGCGAGGGGGATGGGTAAGTCGTGTGTGGTCGGGTGCACCAGCATGCGGGTTGATTTCGAGAAGCGTCTGGTACGTTTTGACCACGTCGTGTTGTCCGAGGGCGACTGGATCACCGTTGATGGCAACACCGGTCGAGTGTTGGCAGGACAGGTTGCGACCATCGAGCCTGAAACCGACGCCGATTTCGATCTGCTTATGGGGTGGGCCGACAGTCATCGCACCCTCGGCGTGCGTGCCAATGCGGACACCCCCGAAGATGCCGCCGAGGCTCGCCGCCTCGGGGCCCAGGGAATCGGGCTGTGCCGTACGGAACACATGTTCTTTGGCGAGGAGCGAATCGCCGCGATGCGCGAGATGATCATGGCTTCGAATGAGGTTGCCCGTCGCGAGGCACTTGGAAAGTTGGAGCCCTATCAGACGGCCGACTTTGAAGGGATCTTCACCGCGATGGACGGATTCCCGGTCACGATTCGACTGCTCGACCCGCCACTCCATGAATTCCTGCCGAATGAGACGGAACTGGCCAGGGAGTTGACCGACCTGAAGCTTCGCCTCCGGCGGGTCACGGGTCTTGACAAAATCGACCGGCTTCTTGAGGAGATCCACGACCGCGAAGTGGTCATCGCGCAGGTCCAGCGTCTGGCCGAGGAGAACCCGATGCTCGGGCATCGGGGCTGTCGCCTGGCCTTGACGTATCCAGAGGTGACCGAGATGCAGGCGCGCGCCCTGTTTACGGCGGCCGTCCGGTGCGCCGATCGGGGAATCTCCGTGCTTCCGGAGGTGATGGTCCCGCTCGTCGGTTTTGAACCCGAACTCCGGAATCAGGCGGACCTGATCCGCTCAATCGCCGAAGAAGTCTTCGTATATCACGGACGACGGGTCGACTATCTGGTCGGAACGATGGTGGAGTTGCCGCGGGCTTGCCTCATGGCGGACGAACTGGCCACCGTTGCCGAGTTCTTTTCGTTCGGCACAAATGACCTGACCCAAATGACGCTAGGTATGAGTCGCGACGACTCGAGCCGGTTCTTGCCAGGATACGTACAGCGCGGCGTCATACCGTCTGACCCGTTCCAGACCCTCGATGTGTCGGGTGTCGGGCAGCTGATCCGTCTCGGGGTAGAGCGTGGACGATCGTCGCGGCCCGGTATGAAGATTGGTGTCTGTGGCGAGCACGGTGGAGATGCAGCCTCGATCGCGTTCTGTCATGAGGTCGGCCTCGATTACGTGTCCTGTTCGACCTACCGGGTGCCGGTTGCCCGGTTGGCTGCCGCTCATGCGGCGCTCGCCTAGCGCGATATCCACAATGGAGGAGGAGCTGAAAGTGGCCTACGAATATCTCGAGGTTACCGAGTTTGAACACTTCACCCGCGTTGAGATGGCGATTCCCGGCCGTCGCAATGCCCTCTCCGAATCCCACCTACGCGAACTGTTGGTGGCGTTTCGGAGCGTTGGGGCGTCCAAGGTGCGCGGAGCGATCTTATCCGCCCAGGGTCCGGTGTTCTCGGCGGGGCATGATTTTGGTGACATGGTGACTCGGGATCTGGTGCAGACCAAGCGAATACTCGGCGTCTGCTCCGAGGTCATGCAACTGATCCAGTCGATCCCGCAGGTCGTTATCGCCCAGGTGGAGGGTCTGGCAACCGCGGCAGGCTGCCAGTTGGTCGCTTCATGCGATTTGGCTGTGGCGGGGGAGTCGAGTCGCTTCCAGCTTCCCGGTGGGCGAGGCGGTTGGTTCTGTACGACACCAGGGGTGGCGGTCGGTCGGGCGATTGGAAGAAAGCATGCCCTGGAAATGCTGCTGACGGGCGACCCGATCGACGCACCAACCGCGCTGGCGTGGGGGCTGGTCAATCGGGTTGTGGCCGACGGGCAGGTCGCCGAAGCGACCGAGGAGCTTTTGGCTCGAGCGACCCGGGGGAGTGCCCTGTCGAAATCCATTGGTAAACAGGCTTTTTACCGTCAGATGGACATGGAACTGCGTTCTGCTTATGACTTTGCAACCGAAGTGATGGCTGGTGCGTCTCAAATCGACGACGCCAAAGAGAACATGCGGGCATTTGTTGAGAAACGAAAGCCCGTGTTCACGGACAGCTAGGGGGGATTACGCCATGGACTTCATTACCGGATATGTCATCGGTTCACGCATGCTGGGCAAGAGCATCGGCATGTCGGCGTCCGCAGACGCGTTCGCCCCTCCCTTGCTCTCCGATATGGACAAACTGGAGGATCGGGTTCAGCGTTTGGCGCTCGTAACCGGGGCGCTTTGGGCGTTGTTGGAAGAAAACGGATACACCCGCGAGCAACTCGTCGCCAAAATCGAGGAGATCGACGGGGCCGACGGTTCGATCGACGGCCACGTGATCCGGCCTCCGCTTCGTTGCCCGAACTGCGATTCGGCGGTATCACCAGGAGCGAAGCTGTGCCAGTTCTGTGGGTGGACCAACCCGGACGCCGACCCGCTGGCGACGCTTTAGATCGCGGGTTGCCAGGGCGGCCCTGAGAGATACTTCCATCCGGCATCCGGCAGTAGGGCGACTCCAGTACCGCCGTTCTTCTCAAGTTCGAGGCGAGCCGCGTGGATGATCGCCCCGGCGGAGGTGCCGGCGAAGTAGCCCTCCTGGTGCATGATTTCGCCGACGGTTGCCTCGGCCACGGCTCGTGATACTTGATAACGATCGTCCACCAGTGACAAGTCGGCGACCGGAGGCTGAAACGGATCGTCCTGGCTGCGCATTCCGCCGATGGGGTCGTCGACGAAAGGTTCGATCGAATGCACTTTGATGGCCGGGTACGCCTTCTTCAGGCCGTAGCTGTTGCCGGTCAACGTCCCACCGGTCCCGTACGCGCCGAACAAATGGTCCGGGGGAGCAGTCAATGGCCAGTCCCGGAGGATTTCCACCGAGGTGCCGAAGAAGTGCGAGTACGGGTTCCACCGATTCCCGTACTGGTAACACATATGCCCCTCGCCGGCGTCGACGAGTTCTCTGGCTCTGGCGATAGCTCCGTTTGGCCCGCCTTCAACCTCGATGAGTTCGGCGCCGTAGGCTCGCAACAAATCCTTGCGCTGCTCGGTCGCCGTTGTTGGTAGGCAGATCACCATCGGGTGGCCGGTGATCAAGGCAAGGCGGGCGAGTCCGATGCCGGTGTTGCCCGACGTTGCCTCGATCAGCGGCTTACCGGTGGGAAGGTACCCGTTCTCGACGGCGTTGTGGAACATGTACCACGCAGGTCGATCCTTGATCGAACCCGTCGGGTTGTACCACTCCAACTTGGCGAAGAGGCGGGTGCCGGGCGGAGCCATGCGGGCGAACTCGACGAGTGGTGTATTGCCAGGTCTCATGCCAAGAAGCTAGTCGGCCTTGGGGGATTCGCCTGGTGCCGGAGGCGACACTGCAGACTGCCACCCTAGGTAGCCGAACCAGACGAGCGACAGCAGGGCAACGGCGGCCACGAGATGGACCCGCCAGCGAATGGTTGACCGAATGGCGTCGAGGCCCCCGGTTACGACCGTCAGTCGTTCGTCTACTTCGGCTCGGAGGATTTTGGCGCCTACGAGTCGCCCTCGCATCGAGTTGATCTGGTCGCTGGTAAGCGTCCCTTCGTCGGCCAGGAGTGCGTTCGCAGTGTTGGCGGCCTCGGCAACGGTTCCCTGGAGGCTGATCACGTCAGGGGTGATGAGTCGTTGCGATGGGGTTGCTGACAATACCCGAAGCGTGTCGAGCCTCGCATCAAGATCTATCGAACGATCCAGGGCCACCGCCAAGCCGCCTTCGGCCGCTGCGGCGATCGCGTCGACCTCAAAGGCTAGTTTTCGCTTGGTTTGGGTATCCAGGGTCACATTGCCGGCCGAATCGGCGGCCAGCACCGATAGCTCGATCGCGGCCAGGGTTCTCCCGACCAGATCATCGATCTCCTGTAAACTGGCGCGTCCTTCGTCTGCGTCGGCAACGGCGGCGGCATGCACGAGTTCAACCGTATTCTGGATCTGGATGTCGGCGAGAATCACGGCTGCGGCAAGACTCAGCGCCAGGGCCACCGTTACCCATCCACGCCAGGCGAGTTGCAAACGCATCATCAGGTGGACACTACCGCGGGTGGCGGTTCTTGCTGCGATGATGATCGTGAACTGTACGCGCTAGCGTCAACTGGACCTCGATGGGGGAAGATGGCAACTTCGATCATTATCGACACCGACCCGGGTCAAGACGACGCCGTTGCGCTCTTGCTGGCTCTCGGTTCGCCTCTCGACGTAGTCGCTATCACGGTCGTCGCCGGCAACGTGCCGTTGAACCTGACCGTTCGCAACGCGCTGGTGGTATGTGATGTTGCTCGCCGCCCGGAGGTGCCGGTGTATGCAGGTGCGGGCGGACCTCTGGAAGGGGCGCTGGTCACTGCCGAGTATGTGCATGGTCCGACCGGGTTGGACGGTTACGAACTACCCGACCCGACCCGCCAGGCTTCGGTTGGTTTTGCTCCCGATCGGATCGTCGAGTTGGTGATGAGCCATCCGCCCGGTGAGATTACGTTGTGCACGCTCGGCCCCCTAACGAACGTTGCGCTGGCTCTGCGGCAGGACCCGGCGATCGCCGGCCGTCTTGGCGGGATTGTCATGATGGGTGGAGGCTTTTTTGAAGGTGGCAACACCACCCCGGCCGCCGAGTTCAACATATTCGTCGACCCGGTGGCGGCCGCCGAGGTGTTTCGTTCCGGCATCGATATCGTCATGATGCCGCTCGACGTGACTCACAAGGTCCTGAGCAACTCCGCTCGGGTCGATGCCTTCAAGCAGCTTGGCAACCATGCCGGAGAGGTTGTGGCAGGTTGGATCGGTTTTTTCGATCGATTCGATCGCGAGAAGTACGGGACTGAAGGAGCCCCACTTCATGACCCGTGCGTCATCGCCTACCTGCTTGAGCCTGATCTCTTCTCTGGGAGATATTGCAACGTCGAGATCGAAACCGTGTCGCCCCTCACGAAAGGGATGACCGTGGTTGACTGGTGGCGAGTGACTGATCGCCCACCGAACGCTCACGTCATGCGCGACGTAGATGCCGACGGCTTCTTTGCACTGCTCACCAGGACTGTTGGCCTGCTATGAGGGGCAGTGGGGTATACTGCCAATGATGTCGCAACGTTGCCGCTGTATGTGTTCTCGCTCTCGGGTAGCCCCGGGAGGCGCCGCGTTGCTCCTCCTCCTCGCTCACTAGCGGCTCTACCCGAGAGTATCGACGCCGCAAAGCCTGATCTGCTCGAGGAGCCCCTGTGAACACCGTTGACATCAATATCCCCCGCGTGAACCAAGCCGTCACGGCCTTGTTGTGCTTGCTGGGATTCGTGACCTCACGTCCCGCCTTCGTCGCGGTCGCCTTCGCCATTCTCGTTCTCTCGCGATTCGGAGGCCCGAAGGTGGCGCCGGTCACGCAACTATACGTGCGGCTGATCCGTCCTCGACTCAGACCAGACGGACCAACCGAATTCGAAGACGCCCGGCCACCGGCGTTCTCCCAGTTGTTGGGTACCGTGTTTCTCGGTGCCGCCCTGGTGGCACTCGGCATCGGGGCCACGATCCTGGGTTGGTCGCTGACAGTACTGGTAGCAAGTCTCGCGGCACTGGCGGCAACCTCGAGGATCTGCGTTGGCTGCATCTTGTATGAGCGCTTCCTGATGCGGGCCGCGGCGTGATCGTCCGACTACTTCTCGCGATGGCCTTGTTCGGTTTGGCCTGGTTGGCGGTTGGCTGGTGGGAGCGTCGGCAGGGCAACCAGGTCGCGGGGGTGTCGCCCGGGGTAACCATGTTCACCACCGACGACTGTCGCATCTGCCCGTTGGCGATGGAAACCCTTGCCGGTGCCGGGGTACCGGTCACCGTCCGGAGCGCCTTGGATCCGTTGGCCGAAGCGTTGGCAGTCCGCAGCGTGCCGACTCTGGTCGTCGCCGACAGCCAAGGCTACGTAACGTTGCGCAGGACGGGCCGGGCAGTAATCACCGATGTACGGTCGATCGCGTCAGCGCTGGCGGAGGCGTTTCCGGCGGCTTGAGGCAATTGCCAGAGGTCTGGCTCTACTGCTCGCTCTGGTGACGTTGGTACAGGTAGAGCCAGCCCAATCCGTGGAAGACGACTCCGGCACCGAGAGCGGCGGTGACCACCCACTGGCCCAGGATCGCCGCCATCACCCCGGTGATCGCCGCGGCGATGACGAGGCCAGTACGTACGCCGTTCAAAGGTCCAAACATACGTCTTAGTCTACGAGGGTGCAGAACTATTCGAACTACCCGTGAAACAGGTCTTTTTCATCTCAGTCGAGATTGCCATACCGGCGACTGCCGTCATCTGCGGCGTATCGCTGGGGATGAGCGGTCGCAAGGCGCTTGGTTGGTGGGCATCGGTGGTTCTGCTCGTTGCTTGGGCTGGCGGCCTGACATTGCTTGCCGCGACCGCTATCGCCGGTGAGGAGATCGCTGGGTGGAAGTGGCTCGTTTCGTTGGGTGTTCCTTCGGTCGGGGCGTTCTGGCTGGGGATAGTCACCCGGATCACGATCGGTCGGCGGTTGTCGACGTGATGCCGATCGAGAGCCAAGGATCGGCTTGAGAAAGTAGGGTCCTGTCATGGATTGGGAGCCGGACGGCCGGGTTATTGCCGCAGCCAACATCTCGAGGGTTTTGAGTGACCGCGACTTGGCGTCTGTGGATGAGTTCCACGCCTGGTCGGTGGCGAACCGGGACGAGTTCTGGCGCTCGATGATCGATCGTCTCGGCATTCTTTTCTCGGTAGCCCCCGCAGCCGTGTCAACCGGCCCTGCCCGGAACACTCGATGGCTGCCAGGCGCTCAGCTCAATATCGCGCGGTCCTGTTTCCAGGGCGCTGACGATTCGGTCGCCGTCGTCTATCAAACGAAAGCCGGGAGTGCGTCCATGTCCGTAGCGGAGCTGCGGACTCAGGTGCAAACCTGTGCTGGCGGGCTACGCCGAGCGGGCATTGGCGAAGGGGATCGGGTGGCGATGGCCATGGCCATGTCCGTTGAATCGATAATTGGCTACCTGGCACTGGTCTGGGTGGGAGCCACGGTCGTGTCCATCGCCGATAGCTTCGCCGCTGCGGAGATCCAGAGCAGACTCGCACTGGTCGAATGCGAAACCGTCATCACCCAGGACGAGATCTCCAGGGGTGGCCGTCGGCTCCCGATGTATACAAAGGTGATCGAAGCAGGTGCCAAACGGTGCATCGTCGTCGATACGCAGGGCAACCAGGATCTGCGACCACAGGACATCGCCTGGGATGACCTGTTCGTTGGAAATCCCATGGTTGAGCCGACCATTCGCCCGGTGGCGAGTCATACCAATCTGCTCTTCAGTTCCGGAACCACCGGCACGCCCAAGGTGATTCCCTGGGACCATTCGTCGGCCATCAAGGCAGCAACCGACGGCTTTCTCCACCAGGACATCCATCCCGGCGACGTCGTGGCCTGGCCGACGAACCTTGGGTGGATGATGGGTCCGTGGCTCATCTACGCAGCTCTGCTTAATCGGGCAACCATCGCACTATCCTCCGAGATTCCCACTTCGCTCGGGTTTTGCCAATTTGTCACTGACGCAAAGGTCAATGTCCTCGGGGTGGTGCCGGCTCTCGTCAGAGCTTGGAGGAGCGAGCCAGCGGTGGCGAGTCTTGACTGGTCGGCGGTGCGAGTTGTCACCTCGACCGGAGAGGCGTCGGCCGTTGAGGACATGCGATGGCTCATGGGGATCACCGGAGCGCCCGTTATCGAGTATTGCGGCGGGACCGAGATCGGAGGAGGCTACCTTTCGAGCACCGTGGTAGAACCGTTTGACGCGTCGACGTTCACAACTCCCTGTTTTGGACTCGACATTCGACTCTTTGATGACGGTGTCGAGTCGTCAACCGAGGGTGAGGTGTTTCTCGTCCCGCCCTCGATTGGCCTATCCACCGAGTTGCTCAATCGAGATCACCAAGCCGTCTATTACGACGGAGTCCCGGCATCCGACGTGCCGCTCAGACGTCATGGGGATCAGCTACGCCGCCTCCCGAACGGCCACTATCGGGCGATGGGGCGATCCGATGACACCATGAATCTGGGTGGCGTTAAGGTCAGTTCGGCAGAAATCGAGCGTGTGGTGAACCTCGTGCCGGGCGTCGTCGAGTGTGCTGCGGTGGGTGTGCCACCCGATGGCGGCGGGCCGGACCGGTTGGTGGTCTTCGCAGTGGCGCCGAATGCTGATCCCGCCCTGCTGCAACCGCTGATGCAAGCCGCCATCCGGGCCGACTTGAACCCGCTATTCAAGGTCGCTCAAGTCCGGTTGATTGAGTCGATGCCGCGCACCGCCTCTGCCAAGGTCATGCGACGGACGCTGCGGGATCTCGTATGAAGACGATCGGGTTGCTGGGAGGCATGAGTTGGGAGTCTTCCATTGAGTATGAGCGAGTGATCAACGAGTATGTTCGGGCCCGGCTCGGTGGGTCGAGTTCTGCCAGTTTGATCGTCCGTTCGTACAATTTTGCCGAGATTCACGGACTACAGGAGGCCGGCGGGTGGGAGGTGGCCGGAGTTCGCCTTGCGGCAGATGCGGCCCTCCTTGAAGCGTCCGGCGCGGAGATCATCATTCTCTGCACGAATACCATGCATCGTCTGGCAGATCAGATTCGGGCTGCTATCACGGTTCCGTTCTTGCATATCGCCGATGCCACTGCGAGCAGAATCATCGAGGCTGGCG
>JAOUMT010000263.1 GCA_029881355.1 Acidimicrobiia bacterium
GCGCCAGTCATCCTCATCGATGAGAAACTCGACAGAAGCCGCAGGAGGGTCCTTGGCGGGTGGTACGACGACTCGTTCGGAAGCAAAAGGAACCGTGGGGATGACGAGTCGCGATTCCCCCGGAACAACGGTGATGGTGAATTTGGCGTGAGGCGGCCAGACGATGGGAAAGTCAGCCCCGGCGATTGCGAGCCGAAGACGTGACCCGGCAGCCACGACGGCCGAGGTGGCCGTCAGCGCGAACTTCATGGTCATCTCTTCGTTCGGGATCGGGCGTTCGGGATCTGATAGGCCGTTCGGGAAGTTCAAGTTGCGACTACCCCGACAGATAAGATGACTTGCGCCCGTTTTGTCGACGACGAGGAGCCTGGCGGCGACGAGGCCAAACGGCCGGTCCGTCGACATTCGAAGTTCGACTTCTGGCGTGCCAAGAATCTCGATCGGGTCGGTAAGCGGTGCAGTCGTGAACGTCAATGACACCTCATCGTCAGCGCTCCCGTCGGTACTCGTAACGCCAGATCGGTCCCAGGCAGGAGCGTGTCTGCCAACCCACTGCGGGCCGTTCCACGTTGTCCGGTCCCCGTCGAGGTCGTCGAGGGTCCGCTCGTAGGGGACTGTCGCCGGCGGCGGCCAGGCCGATTCCGTTCGCCAGTGTCCCGCCACCACAGCTGCATCATATGGTGGGTCGGTTCGAACAAAAGTTGTGACGGGCGCCATATCCATTATGCGGTTGTCGTCGCCTCGCAAGTGATGTCCAAACCACTTGGCCATGAGGTCAAGATGATCAAGAGTCGGTTGTGGCAGGCCCGTCGATGGTCGGTGATGTCCCCAGGGGCCGATCACGGTGCGGGTGGGGCATTGGAGGTGTTGCGCCATGGCCAGCATGCCATCTACGTAGCCGTCCAGCCAACCTCCGATGAGCAAGGTCGGGCACTGAATCGCCGCGTAATCGGCGCAGGGGGATCCATGCATCCAGTACTCGTCGCGGCGCTGGTGCTTCAGCCACTCCAGCGGCCACTGTGGCGTGTTGTCCAAGCGGATCATCCACTCGTCGAACCAGCCTTCACCGAAGATGTCCGGGTCCGGCGGGAGAGCGTTCGCCGAGATCATCGACGGTGGCCAATCCACTTGCTCGGCGGCGTGTAGCGATCCGCCGAGGTAGTGCACGTCGCAGGCGAATCTGTCGTGGGTGGCGTGCAACGCTGCAATGGCCTTGAGTCGGGGTGGACGGCGCATCGCGGTTTGAAGCGAACTGAAGCCTCCCCAGGAGATTCCCCACATACCCAGGTTGCCAGTGCACCAGTCCTGGCCGGCGGCCCACTCGAGAATCTCGAGGTTGTCATCTTGTTCTACCCGCACATATTCATTGTCGATGATGCCGGTCGATGCCCCGGTTCCCCGGATATCCATCCGGATACCGGCGATTCCCTGCGTCGCCAGGTAGGCAAACGTCGAGAAATCGCGCGCCGTGCAATCGTCATCCTTGCGATAGGGCAGCGATTCGAGGACCGCGGGGAACGGTCCGTCGTTGCGCGAGTCCGGTAGATACGTCGTTAGGGCGATCCGGACCCCGTCAGCCATTTCGACAAACACTCGCCGGTCAATCCGAACCGGATAGTCGCTGTGGGACGCCATCTCCAGACGCTAATCCAGATAGGCCGGCTGTGCCGGTCAGGCCGGCTATCAGTGTCCGAATGTGACAGGTCCATCGCTGGCTGAGGTTTCTACCCGCTCGCCGACCAGATCAACCAGGTAAGTCGTGTAGTTGTATACGGCGACATCCGGATTCCAAAACCCGATCGACACCACCACGACATCGCCTTCGCTGTCGATGGACAACGTGCCCGTTTCTTGTGAGAACATCGTGAACTGGGCCCAAAAGGTTGGCTGGTCGATGGAAGCCAGTTCGATCGAGAATTGCCGTCTGCTGGCGAACTCGAGGACCCTGAGAACGGTGGTCTGGGACGACAACCATCCTTCGCGGGGTGGATTGGCGGGGTCGATCGTCCCCGTTGTCTCGAGCCACATGAGTCGAGATCCGGAGCGGTCCAGGGTCGGGACGCTTGTCGATAACCCGTTCCGGGCGCACGAGGGGTCAGGTCCCGGAGCGGGCAATGGGTCGCCCGTGAGCGTGAACATCAGCCATTGTCCACAATCGGTGACATCGTCGGACGGGAGGCTTTCGGCGGCGACCGCGTCCATCACCCAAACCAGAACCCGATCTCCACCGTAGGAAGCGAAAACAGGCTTGAACCCGCCAGTTGACGCCTCGTCGCTGCCAATGGAGGTCCCGAGCGTTACCACCGGTGTGATCGCCCGAGTCGCCGGATCGACGATTATGACCGAGTGGGTCGTCGTCGCGCTTGCAGAGTTACCTGATCGTTCGGCGACGATGGCGATGGCGTGGCGATGCGTTGGGTCAAACCCGGCCGGTAGGAAGTCGGCTTCCACCCAGCCGAGGGCACCGCCGGTCTTTCCGATCAACTGTCCGGCTCGTTGGGCGGGACCCGGGCTGTACCAGATCGAGCCTCCGGCCACTCCTGGACCTCCTGAGAACTGGTACAAGATTTCGTTGTCGGGCGTCACCTTGGCAACGGAAACTTGCTCCTCGATCAGACGGGTGACTTGTCCCTGTGCGTCGGCTCGCAGCAAACCGCCGGGACGGAGCTGGATCAGATCGGGTCGCTTGATGTTGGCTTGCGTAATGGAAAGGAAAATCAGAATGGCTGAAACTCCCACGACCAGAAGGGCGGAGCCTTTGATGAGTCTTCGTTTTCGGTCCGAAGAGGTCTCGACCTCGATCGTTCGTAGTTGATGGTCGATCTCCCAGGCCAATCTCGGTCTGAGCGATTCGTCCACCGCTTCCTCGGCGTCCGATACAACACGTGAACCGTCGTCGACTCCCAAGGCTCGCCCGATCCGTGCCGGCGGCCAGTGCAGGCCGTGATGGAGCACGAGGGCCAGGCGGTGGCGGGCCGAAAGCGCCGCGAGCGAGGCGGCGGCGTCAGCATCTGCGGTCGGCATCGCCAATTCGCCGCGTACCCGTCCAGGCCTTTCCATCACACCCCTGATCGCATCGGCGGCGAGGTCGTCGGAGCTGGATCGTCCCGCCCGGCGCAATGCCCGATCGACCGGCTGGCTGGCGGGGGAGCGGAGGGCGATGGCGAGTATCGCAAGCACCTCCTTACGGAGGGTGGGACTCTCGCTGTGCACTACTAGTCGCCCGCCACCGAGAAGAGCCATTCGCCATCTTCGGCGATTCCGATCCGATGACCGGTATACCCGCCCAACTGGCGCATCGCGTCTATCTCTTCCTCATTGAAGACTGGTCGGAGCGCTTCCCAATCGGCATCGGTGGGCTCGTCGGTGGCGGCCGACGGCCAAACGTAGATGGTGCGTCCATCGGGAAGGACGCTTGCGGCAAAGGGGAGGTCAAGGATGCGGACTATGAGCGAGAGGTCGTCGCCAAACCGTGCCTCCGATGCCATCCATACTCGCCGGGGATCTCCACCGCCGAAATTGACGGTGAA
>JAOUMT010000264.1 GCA_029881355.1 Acidimicrobiia bacterium
CGGGTTCCAGCGGACTGGGAGGAAGCCATCTCCACGAGTTGGTCGCAGGGTCGTAGGCGGCGCCGTCGACGAGAAACTCGTGTTCGTTGTCACCTCCCCATACGATAAGCTCTGACCCGGTCCAAGTAACGAGATGGTTGCGACGCGCCGATAGTGGACCAGGGTCCAGGTAGGCGGCGTCCGAGCGAGGACGGGGGTTTGGTGAAATGACGGATCCTTCGCCAGACAAGCCCCCGCTTTCGGGAATCAATTGAACGGCGCGGGACTCGCTGCACGAGGCTGCGTCCGTCGAGCATCCTCGACGGACGGAAAATGTGCCATAGACCACCTCCATGGGAAGGATTCCCTCAGCATCGTCAGCCCAGCGGAGCGGGGAAATCAAGGTGAACGCCGGCATGATCCGACCGGGAAGGCTTACGATGTGATCGTCCATCCAGGCCTCCAGGTCCCCGGTCGTGGCCGGCGCTGCGTCGGCATATGGTTCGATGCGCAGGGTCCATTCTTCGTACTGACGCTGGTAGCCCAGCCGGCTGCTCAGGGCGGCTTGGTCGTTGCTCGTAGGAAAGGTGATGCTGGCGAATGGAGCCGAGCTCCCGTCGGCCCGGTCGATCATGATGGCAGCTGAAATCGCTCGGACCTTTGCCGGTTCATGCGCGCTGAACACTCCCAAGAACTGCGTGTCGTCGGGGAGATTCCCGGCATGCGGGTCACTTGGGTAAGGTCGTTGGAAGGCGCCGGCTGTGGAGGGTGTTGTTTCGGAAGGTTGCGTCGAAGGCGCTACAAGGCGACTCGCCGCCGGTCCGGTTGGCGAGTCGAAAGTGCCCAAGAACCATCCGGCCGTGGCGAGGAGGCACACCAGCGTGACCCAGACCACCACCGGGGGTTTCGGTTGCGATTGCGCCATGGCATCATCCTGCTCGTCGAACGTCTCCAAACCATACTGGTGCGGCGCCGACTGCCTTCAGAGCCGTACACGGCCTCGTCTCAAACCGCCCCGTTTGACCAGTAACATCGTCGGACGCGACCAGACCGACATATGACCCAACGCATGCTGATTGACACTGACACGGCCTCAGATGATGCCGTGGCGCTCGTCATGGCCCTGCGGGATCCCGGAGTGGTCATCGAAGCCATTACGGTTGTCGCCGGCAATGTTCCTCTAGACCAGGCCGTGCAGAACGCCCTCTATACGGTCGAGCTCTGCGAGTCGCCAGTACCCGTGTATACCGGTCTGGCCGGGCCGATGCTGCGGGACCTGGAATCAGCCGAAAACGTCCATGGCTCCGACGGTATGGGCGACATCGGGCTGGATCTATCGGGTCGCATCCCGGCAACCGGGAGGGCGGTAGACGTACTGGTCGAGCATTTTCTAGCCGATCCGGGTGTTGTGGACCTCGTGACCATAGGACCACTCACCAACGTGGCTGCTGCCCTGTTGCGGGCACCGGAGATGGCTTCAGCTGTGAGGCACTGTTACATCATGGGAGGAACTGGCGCGGGAACCGGGAACGTAACGCCCCTGGGCGAGTTCAACTTCTGGTGTGATCCGGAAGCGGCCAAACTCGTGCTCCGGTCGGGAATGGACATGACGATGATTGGCTGGGACATTTCGGTGGCCTCGGCGACCTTCGACAGCGATCAGGCAGCTGGCCTTCGATCGATCGGGACTCCGTTCGCTGAGTTCAGTGTCGACATCCAGGCAGTCCTCACCGAGTTCGCCCTCAACGAAACCAAGTTGCCTGGTTTCGACCTTCCCGACCCGATCGCGATGGCCGTAGCGATCGATCCGTCATTAGCCACGTCAGTTGCCCGGCACGTTGAGATCGAAATAGGCGACGGACATGCCCGGGGTCACGACATCGTCGACTGGCTGGGGGTCACGGGGAAAGCCCCCAACGTCAACGTGGTGACGCACGTCGACCGCGAGGCGTTTCTGTCGATGCTCATTCAGCGTCTGAGCTAAACGAGTCCGAGCCTGGCCGCTTTCAGTAGGGCGCCGAGCCGGGTTGGTTCGCCAAGCTTGAGGTAGCAGCGATTGAGCAAACGGAACATCTCACGCGCGGAGTAGCCCGAGTCGTCGGCGATCTGGCGGACTGTCCGGCCCGCGGCCAGTGCTTTCAACCATTCAGCTTCGGCGTCGGAGAGGGCGGGTGGTCTGCCTGGTCGGCCATTCGCGATACTTCGGCAAATCGCATGCGGTAGGACGGTCAGGTTTGCGGCGGAAGCTCGTAACGCCAGGAGGATGCCGCTGGTGTCGGCTTCGAGGTGTACGGCCGAATTGGCACCAGCACCCAACGAAGCTTCCACCAGTCGGTCGGAGCCTTTGGCGACCAGAGTGACGACCACGACATCGGGCGACCCGGATCGCAGATCTGCCACAAGCTGGACGTCAGGTTCTCCGTGGACCTCCACAAGAATCTGGCCTCCGTCGTGTCCCCAAGCCGGTAGGTCGGACTCGCTTACGTCCGCAGGAATGAATTCAGTGCCGACGAAAGTAGCTTCGATGCCCTGGCGGACGACGGGCATCGCCCGAACGATGGCAACTTGTATCCCCGACACGTGCAGCCCCCTATCTGCTCACCCTCCCAGGGACCGCCTTGCGGTGGAATCTACACCAGGGAACCCCGCCCGTCAGGGTGTGGCAGATCTGTGCCATACGCCGGCAGATCTGTGCCACAGCTTGTCGTAGGCATTCGCCAGGTAATCGGATACGTTGGTGACAGTGGCCGGAGACGCCAGTCCGGCCACTGAACGGGGGGATGGCGCAGATCGTGTCGACCAGTACGGGGGCTGTTCAGGAAGACGCCAACGTAACCAAGCGGGCGGACCAGGAAGGCAGCACTTCCGGGTTGGGGGTCCGCCTTGGTAGCGAGCTTCGCAATAGTTGTAGCGGGAGATGGAGTTCCGCCCATTCGGAGGCTCGGACAAGGAAGCTCGCCAGGTCGGCACGATCTCGCTCGTCGATCCTGCTCCATGAGTGCCGAGTTCGCCGATGGGCGACGGGCGCATTTGCGTGGCTGCTGCTGGACCTGTTCGACACATCCATCTTGGACCCGGAAAAGAGCCTTGGTGCCGCTCGAAAAGGACGATACTGCACCGAATGGTTTCTCGATTGCGTCCGCACCAGCTCGGCCTCCTGATGGGCGTGGCCGGCTATACCGTGATCAGCTTCGAATCGTTCGGAATCCGGGTGGCAGGTTTAGGCGAATGGGATACGGCGTTCTGGTTCGGTCTCTTCACGGCGATTGCGATGTCGATGCTGGTACCCGCCCGGACCGGAAGATCGTTGCCGTCGGCGGTCAAAGACGGCGGTTGGGTGATGGTCGCCAGCGGAATACTTCAGGCGATGAGCACGATATTCTTCATTCTGGCCATACAGTTCACGACCGTTTCCAACGCCGTGGTCATCTTCGCCGCCACGCCGGTTCTGGCGGCCCTGGTAGCTCATGTGGTGTTGAAAGAACGCACCAGTACGCGGATGTGGATGGCGATTGCAGCGTCGATCGTCGGCATT
>JAOUMT010000265.1 GCA_029881355.1 Acidimicrobiia bacterium
GCTGCGACACGATCCACCCCAGCACAGCATGTGGCTGCAGAATCAATTCGATGCCTGCATACGTGAAGAGGTTGTTCCGGCGATTCGGGCAGACTGTAACTCTGACTCGATCGAGATCATTAGTGCCGGCGCATCAGTCGGAGCCTTTTGGGCGATTGAGGTGCTGAGCCGCCATCCCGATGTGTTCAAAGGAGCGATCGCCATGAGCGGAACCTTCGACTTCACAGAGTGGCGCGCCGGCGAATGGTCAGATGACTTCTACTTCTCCTCGCCGCTGGACTTCCTTCCCAACCTCGAAGGAGAAACGTTGGATCGGCTCCGGTCGCGATACGTGGTCCTGGCGTCCGGGGCAGGTGACTTTGAAGACCCTGATGAGTCCTGGCGGATGGCCAAGATCCTCGGAGCGAAGGGCATCCCCAACCGCGTAGACATCTGGTCGAAGGATCACCCCCATGACTGGGCCACCTGGCATGAGATGCTCCCGCTCTATCTCGACGACCTGGTTTGACGTCGGAACCTACCGTGTTCGTTGGAGATCTAGCATTGCTGCCGTCGTCATCAAGGAGGCGTAAGTGGATTGGAAGCTGGAACTCATCGTTGTGCCATCCGCAGACGTCGATCGTTCGAAGTCGTTCTATATCGATCATCTGAACTTTGATCTCACTGTTGACTACGAGAACAAGGGTTTTCGGGTCGTGCAACTGGTCCCGCCCGGATCGGCGTGTGCCATCGCGTTGATGCCGAATCCTGAAGCGGCCGGAACCCTGCAGGGCCTGCATCTCGTCGTTCCGAACATCGGTGCGGCCCGGTCTGAACTTATCGGACGAGACACCGAGGTCAGCGAGCTGTTCCACTACGTGGAGGGCCGGCAGCATCCCGGCCCTGATCCAGACCACACCGACTACGCCACGTTTTTTACGTTCAATGATCCCGATGGGAACGGCTGGTTGGTCCAAGAAGTCGGATGGACGCCCCTCAAGGACCAGTGATTCAGTTTTCTTCCCGGCGGTGGCCCGTCGCCAGTTCTCGGAGAGCTTCGGGTTGAATCTCTCCGGCACTCGCTACGGCAACCCTGACGGGAGTCATCGCCCGCAGGGTTGACGTCCGGTTCGTGCCTTCGACGAGCGCTCGCTCCCCGAGGATTGATCCAGGACCCACCTCAGCGATTGGCTCGCCTTCGACTTCGACCCCGAGTACGCCGTCCAGTAAAAGGAATAGCTCGTCTCCAGGGTCTCCCTGGACGACCAGCGTCTCGCCCGCCCGGATCTTGCGGAAGTGGGGCTTGGTCCCCTCGCGCATGATTTGAGTTGAGAGCCGACGTTCGAGTTGGGTTTCTACGGCTGTGACTATCGCCGGTGAGTCGGTGTTGCCCCAAGGCGTGTTGTCTCCAAAGCTGTCCTGAGTCCAAGCTTTGAAGTCGATCATGCCGCTCTTGGCGACCAGGTTCATGGCGTCGTCGTAGATGAAGTGTCGGGGCATGATGCTCGCTCCCGTCAACGCATGGGTGTGGCTCCCATCGGCGTGGATCGTGAGGGTCAACGTCGTCCAGACAGTGGGAGCGGTGACCTTTACGAACGGTGGCCTACTGATCCTGCGCGGGATAGGGGCGCCAGTTCGGCCGCCAGTCGTTTGCGTGAACGTTGCCGTCGTTGCGGTGATTGTCGGATCCAGCTGAAGGTCGGGGAATGCCACCGCCGGGATGGTGATACTCCCGACCCCAAGGGCTACCTTCGTGGCGCCGATGTGGCCACCGCCGCAGTAGCCGGCGTCGACGATGCGACCGTCTTCAACGTCGATCCATGCGCGGAGGTCATTGGCAAATCGGAATTTGTCTGCGTCTCTTAGTGCGTCGAGGTTGTCGATGTGGTCTGGGAGAGGGTCGTCGTAGTGTCCCAATCCCAGGTCGATTGGCAGGCGCATCGGGCCGGTAATCGCCTCCGATGGTATCCAGGAAACCGATGTGACTGATGTTTCAATACGCATGACAAGTCCTTTCCGTTAGGCCAAGAATGTCAAGCGATTCGCCGCGATGCCACAGTGGTGGCCGCTTGTGAGAGTGGGGCTAGCACCACCGCAGGATGCGCGATGGTACGGACGAAGATCCAGGCGATCCGGCGCACACTTTGGTCGTACAATCTGACGGAACAGAGGTGTGGCGATGACGATTTCTGTGTTTCTCGCTGACGACAACCTGATCGTCCGTGAGGGCGTGAAGGCGTTGCTCGACCTCGAAGATGACTTCACGATTGTCGGTCAGGCAGCTGACTACGACGGACTGGTCGCAGGAGCGGCGAAGCTCAACCCACAGGTCATCGTGACCGACATCCGGATGCCGCCTGACTTCTCGAAGGAGGGGATTGACGCGGCTAAGGAAGTGAGAAGACGTCATCCAGGAACCGGCGTGGTGATCCTCTCTCAGTTTGACGACCCTGACTACGCAGTATCTCTGCTCTCAGAGGGCGCTGCGGGCTATGCGTATCTGTTGAAGGATCGAATCGGCGAAGGCAACCAACTGGCCAGAGCCGTCCGGGAGGTGGCGGCGGGAGGCTCCGTGCTCGACCCCAACATCGTCGATGCGTTAACGACTCCAGTCCGCGCCGATGCATCGCTGTCGGCTTCCGAAGAGGCTCTGCTCCGGCAAGTTGCTGAGGGGCGCACTATTAATGCCATTGCCGCCCAGGCGAGAACCACTCCAGCCGACGTCGACGCGGCAATCGAGAAGCTTTTTGTTCGATTGGCCGAGGGGCTCACCGCCGGAAGAGCCGACAGCCTGCATCGGCTTCGAATGCTTCAGAAAGCCATCATCGATCGCAAGGAGCAAGGCGAATCTCTGAGCCGTCTACTCCCTGGCGGCATCGCCGCCCGGATCCTTGACGGCGGTCACGCACCAGGTGAGACAGAAGAGCTGACCGTCACCGTTCTGATGTCCGACATTCGGGGATACACCTCGATTGCCGAACATGCCGATCCCAGCTTGCTGGCCGGACAACTCAATGAGCATCGGGCCGCCATGAACCGGGCGATTCTGTCCAACGAGGGCACCGTGATGCAGTTTGTTGGTGATGCTGTTATGGCGGTATTCGGAGCGCCGGTCCCCCTGGACGATCACGCCGATCGGGCGGTCGCCGCCGCGCAAGCGATGCACGCCGCCCAGGCCGAACTGAATGAACGGTGGGTAGCCGAGGGCCGGCTGCCGTTTGGACTCGGAATCGGAGTATCGACTGGGATCGTCGCCGCCGCTCTGCTCGGCTCCGAGGAGCGGCTCGAGTACACGGTGGTTGGTGACACGGTCAACCTGACTCAGCGGATTCAAGCGTGGGCCGAACCGGGCGAGACCGTTCTTAGCGAGCCGACCTGGGACGCACTGACGGTCCGTCCGGACGCCGATTTGCTGCCGGCCGAGATTGTCAAAGGTCGCCAGACCCCGGTCGCCGCACACCGGTTCCCACCGAGAGTCGTCGGATGATGGCGGCCCTCGCTAAACCGCGTCGCGCCAGACTCATCCAG
>JAOUMT010000076.1 GCA_029881355.1 Acidimicrobiia bacterium
TTCTGGTCTTGAGATAGGAGACGACCATGGTGATGGCATTTTTCCGCGGACGAGGCGAATCGACTCTCGATGAGGTCAAAGGTACTCTCGTCAGCATGCTGGCGGACGGGCGCACCGTTTTCGATACCGCCACTGACGCCGTCTTCGGTGGCGGCAAGAGCAAGCAAACCAAGCAGACAGTGCGCTCCACCGACCAGGAGATCAACACGGCACAGCAGCGAGTCCGACGATCCCTCATGATGCATTCCGCTGTCACAACGGTTGACCTCCCGGCCGTCCTTGCGTATATGAGCATTGTTAAAGACGCCGAGCGGATCGGCGATTACGCCAAGAATATGTACGATTTGGCCAAGTACGGGGCCAACTTCGAACTCGCAGAAGACCACGATGAGTTGCTCGCATATCGAGATGCGGTCGGCCAGCTGATCGACGATGCGGCCGCTACTTTCGCCTCGCAGGATGAAGCGCAGGCTCAGAAGCTGATCGACAAGGCCGATGGGTTTCTCACCGACTATGACCACAAGATCAAGGCGGCTTTCCGGTCAGAAGGCACGGCGGACCAAGCGGTGGCACGGGCGTTGTACTACCGCTATCTGAAGCGGATAACCGCCCACATCATGAATATGCTCACGGCGATTGTGATGCCGATCGAACGGCTCGACTACTACGACGAGGCTCCTGAAGACCGCTAACCAACATTGTGGATTATTGCGGCCGGCTCGGGCCGGCTGCCCGCCACGCATCACGAATCTTCGTCTTCGATGTCCGGAGCATGCTGCCCCGGTAGACGCGGCCCGCCGCCATCATGAGCAGGTATGCGGTCACGATCGAAAGAGCGACAGCCAGGCCGTACTGCCAGCCGGGAACGTTGGCGCCCGCAGCACGAACTGGCATGACCATCGGAGCTGAGATCGGGACGATCGACGCGACGGTCGCAAGCGTTGACTCGGGGTCTTCGCTGACGATCAAGGCGATGAAGTAGCCAGGGAGGAGTCCCAGCATCGGGATCCACGACACCGATTGAACGTCTTCCTGGCGGGTGACCAGGGAGCCTGCCGTTGCGTACAGAACACTGTACATGGCGTAACCGAGCAGGAACCACATGATGAGCGACCCGATCATCGGCCCGGTCCAGGTCCCGAGACCGGGAATCGCATCGAGGTCGACCATCCGTGTCAACGCGTAAAGGGAGCCGCCGAGAACTGAGAGTTGTAGCAAGCCGAGCGCGCCAATGCCGATGACTTTCCCGGTGAGCAATTGCATCGGTCGGAGTCTGGCGAGTACCACCTCAGCGACCCTGCTCGACTTTTCCTCCATGACCCCGAGCAGCACGAATTGACCCGAAAGCACGACTGCCATGAAGAGAACGACAACGCCAAAGAAGGCAAGACCTTCACGAACCGCGGCATCGTCGTCCGGTGGCTCGAGCACCACCGACTTCGGCAAGGCCGGAGCCAGTAGGGACATTGCCTCTTCGTTGCTAAGGCCAAGTGTTGTGATGGCCTCCTGCTGAGCCGTTGCTTGCGCGGCTGTTAGCACCAAGGCGTTCAGCGACGGACTCACGGACCGTTGCCAGATGGTTTCGTTGCCGGCAAGCAGCACTTCCAG
Organism: Acidimicrobiia bacterium; assembly: GCA_029881355.1. Lineage (GTDB taxonomy): Bacteria > Actinomycetota > Acidimicrobiia > Spongiisociales > JAENVV01 > JAENVV01. The sequence continues at coordinate 1,609 of JAOUMT010000076.1, forward strand.
ATCGCCGTCGGAGAGCATCGTCTCACCAGCCGAACGACTCGAGACTGGTACAACTTCGATGTCGATTCCCAGGGCGTCGGCGGACTCGGACAGAGCGGCGGCGTACGGTGGCTGTCCGATCACGCCCACGGTGGCGGCAGAAGTCGCCGCTTCGATTTGGGAAGCCATAAGCGGCCCAAGTCCGAGGATCAGCAACATCATTATCGCCATCGAAATGAGGAAGACCCGGCTCCGGATTCGCTGGCTGAAGTCCCGACCGGCGACGAGGAAGATGGTTTGGAGGCTATTCATGGTTGACCGCGGCACGGAACAGATCAGACAGATGAGGCGGTCCGTAGCTAAACCGAGTCACCGACCCGGACCGTTCGGCCTCAGTCTGCACCTGTTCCATCGTTATGTGGCTGTCGACGACGAAGTTGCCGCCCCTGACGCTGCGACTGGCCGGCACATATTCTGGTGACTCGGGGGCCCACGGGCGGCCATCGACCATGACTTCGACGCGAACATGGTCAGATTGCGATTTCAGTTCCTCGACATTGCCAGAGAGGACCACTCTGCCCTTATCGATGATGACGACGTCCTCGCAGATATCCTCCACCAGGTCGAGTTGATGGCTCGAAAACAGAATCCCGGTCCCGGACCCGGCGAGCTCCCCGAGCAGGTCAGCCATGGTTTCGACTCCGAGCGGGTCGAGGCCAGCGAAAGGTTCATCGAGGACGAGCAATTTGGGGTGACCGACAACGGCGACGGCCAGCTGCATCCGTTGTTGGTTACCATGAGACAGGTCGTCGACCTTTGAACCAGCCCGGCCTGCGAGGCCCAGGCGGCCCAGCCAGTAATCGGCTTGCCTACTGGCTTCGCTCGGAGTTAGTCCCGTCAGTCTCCCGAAGTACACCAGTTGGTCACTAAGGCGCATCTTCGGGTACAAACCGCGTTCTTCAGGCATGTACCCGAACGAGAGCCTATCGGCCTCCGCTACCGGTCGGCCGTCCCAGGTGATAGTCCCGGCGTCGGGTTGGGCCAGGCCGAATACACATCGCATGGCGGTTGTTTTCCCCGCCCCGTTCGGTCCGAGAAAGCCGACGATCCGACCGGCCGGAGCGTCAAACGAGGCTCTGTCGAGCGCGACCACGTCACCGTACCGTTTGGTTAGACCATCGAACGACAACATGGATCGACGGTACTCGCCGATCTCATGGCGCGGTAGGGCATAAAGCCGCATTCAGCTTGGCGACTTATTGAGATCCTGGCCGGATTGTCGAATCCGGTAGGGCCCGTTCGTTGATGAGTGCCGGCTGTGTCCGATCTCCGTCGAGACGGGTCTGGTACGTTTATGACCAATCGTTCGGAGGTGACATGGAACAGATCGTGGCAACGATGGAGGAATGGACCGCCGCCCGACTTGAGCATCTGACAGCCGAAAAAGCGTTCACCCGCCAACGAGATGAATTGAGCCGGCAGCGTCGGGCTCTGCCCTGGGTGGAAGTAGCCGCCGAGTACGCCTTTGATACTCCAACCGGACAGGTGTCGTTGGCAGAGTTGTTCGGACCCCATCACCAGCTTCTCGTGTATCACTTCATGATGGGGCCCGGTTGGGTTGAGGGTTGTCCGTCGTGCTCGTTTTGGGCTGACAACTTCGACGGCGTCGACGTGCACCTGGCGCACCGGGACACCGCTTTGGTGGCCGTCTCCCGTGCGCCGATCGACGAAATCGAGTCGTACAAGGCCCGTATGGGATGGACGTTCCGGTGGGTCTCGTCGGCGCAGTCTCGTTTCAACTTCGACATGGGAGTCAGTTTCGATCCCGGGGACGAGACTGCCGCCTACAACTTCGGGACTCAGACGAACTACGGCGAGGAGTCCCCGGGGATGAGCGCCTTTTATCGAAAGGATGATGGCCGGATCTTCCTCACCTATCAGACGTTCTCGCGTGGACTCGACATGATCAATGGGGCCTATCACATGCTCGATCTCACTGCTAGAGGTCGCGACGAGGGCGACCTCGAGTGGCCGATGGCCTGGCTGCACCGGCATGACGCGTATCCGGATGGGGACGCGGCTCGGTGATCCTGGAAGTGGAGCGGCACGTCGCCGCGGCGCCTCGTTTCGATGCAGGTCGACGTTTCGAGCTATCCGATCGACCTACGCCTGATGTTCCGCGCCTTTGAAGGAACCTGGGAAGTCGAACCGCACGGAGCAGGATCGACGATCCGGATGCGGTTCCGAGCCGAACCCCGACGCGGCTTGGGATGGATCGTCCGTCGGATGGCGGCCCGATCACGGGCCGATCTCGAAGCCATTCTCGACAGCTACGAGTCGGCGCTCCAGGACTGAAGCAGTCAGCTGCCCGTATCGAGAACGGTCGGTCCGCCGATGCCCTCGTCGCCGTCGTTTGGCTCAAGGGTAACCCAAATCCGTGGGAAGTCTCGCCGTGAAACACCGGCAAATGATGCGATCTTGCCAGACCCGGTGAAAGTTCCGGCCGAGACATGGCGGCCGTCGTTGGCAGTGAGCCAGATTTCGTAGTACTCGTTTTCGCCGGCTGGCTCCAGCCCGTCGATGGAAAACACCATGCGCGTCCCTGCGGGTGTATTCCATCCTGCAACCGACGCCGTGGCGCCTATGCCAGGGCTGGCGGGCAGGGCGATGTCCCAGTCTGGTTGGCGGCTCTGGACAAGAACGAACGCTCCCGCAAAAACCACCACAAGCGCGGCGACGGCAGTGGCGATCCAGGCCCGGTTGGTTGGTGCGATAGGGCTGCGCGTTCGCCTCAGTGAGGCGACGACGGCTTCCTCGAGTTCGTTCGAGGGGGCTTCCCACATGGCAGTCGCTTCGAGTTGGAGGCGGATGGCGTCAAGCTCCTCGATTCGGCTCCGACACCAGTTGCAGCCAGCCAGATGAGCGTCAGCATCTGCTCCACCGTTGCGCGCCAGGTACTGAGCCTGAAAGTCGTCGCAGGTCATGCGGTCTCCTCTCGTAGGTGGCTCAATGATTCAGCCAGTCGCCGGTGCGCTCGGTGGGACCGAGACTTCACGGTGCCGACCGGGATTCCCAACTCTTCGGCAGCTTCAGTCATCGTGAGTTGGCGGTAGTGGGTCGTTTCGATGATGGCACGTTCGTCGTCCGGCAGTTTGTCGAGCGCTCCACGAACTTCCCAGGCCTCCCACATCCCCTCGAAACTCGGCGGCATTACGGCGATCTCTCGATCGAGTTCCGACGACTCGTGGCGGCGCTCGCGCCGGTATAAGTCGACGGCGACTCGCCGGGCGATCGTGTATAACCACGGGGCAATTCCCTTGGCCGTATCGAACCGTTCGGCGGCCCGCCAGGCTTTTGTGAAGGTCAGTTGCACGGCCTCCTCTGCAAGCGATCGGTCTCCGAGCGCCCCATAGGCGACGGTAAAGACCGAGCGAGAGTACGAGCGGTAGAGCGCCCGGATCGCTTCAGGGTCACCCCGCTGAAACCGACGGATGAGATTTGCGTCATTCAATACCCCCAACAGTACGCAATTGGGTGTCAACCGGTTCGTATCTTGACGATTAGCCCTCGATCACCTCGCCGTCGGGACCGATCACGTACCAGACGTCGCCGCGACCTTGTCCGTTGGTGTCGCCTGGCGCTTCGTCGTTGGCGAAGTAGTAGAGCGGCCAGCCGTTGTACGTTATCTGTACGGTGGCATCGGTCCGCTCCGTCGATTCGACCAGTGTCCCGTCTATGTTGTTTCCGGCGTAGGCCGGGGCCAGAAGAGGCGGCCAAGCAGCTTCGCAGTCGTCGTAGCAGGTACTCTCGCTCTGCTCATCGGGGAGAAACACGTAAAGCACGTTGCCCGTCTCGTCCGCAAGAATCGGACCGAAGGATGACTCGATGACAGTGAGCTGGTTCACCGGCGTTTCCGCTGCGACGAGTGGTACGCCTTCCGGATTTACGACGTACCACACGAGTCCGCGGCCTTGCCCGGTTGTGTCGCCCGGCGCTTCATCATTGGCGAAGTAGTAAAGCGGCCAACCGTTATACGTCACCTGGGAGGTGTCATCGGTGCGTTGCGTGGTATCGACAAGCGAGTCGTCCACATCGTCAGCTGAAGTAGCTGGCGCGTAGAACGCTGGCCACGCCGCCTCGCAGTCGCCGTAGCAAACGCTGTCGCTTCGGTTGTCGGGGACGAACATGTAGAGGGTGTATCCCTCGCCGTCGGCCAAGATCGGGCCGAACTCTGACTCGACCACGGTTAGGACGTTCTCGACCTCAGCAGTACTAGTGGTGGTCGTGTCGGCGACGGTCGTGCTGGTTGGAGTTGGCTGAGTGGTCGGCGTCGGAGTCGTTGACGATGGTGTCACCACAGTCGACTCGGTGACCCCGCTCGTCCCACAGGCCGTGATAGCAGTGAGAACCGCGGTGGCGAGTACAAGACGTTTCAATGTTGATCCTCTCCTCTGACTTCGTTCACGCACTTCGGTGACCAGTACGAGCGGGTGGTGCAAACGGTTCTGCCGCGACTACGTTTAGAAGCTGCCGAGCGTCGAAGTGCCGACCTGGTGACAAGATGGCATCTCGTGCTCTCGGGTTTTCCGCCGTTGAATGCCAGGGGCTATTTGTGGACTATGAACCCGTCCGAGAAATCGGACGTGACGCCGATGAAGCGCAGCTCCAGTGAACGGGGCGTTGCAGCTATCTCCACATAGCCGTTCCCGGCTTCGGGATGATCCGGCCCCATGAAGTCAGCGAAATATCCAGCCTCGGAGTCGTTCGGGTCGACCTTGTACATGCCCGTCCTACCGGTGACTCCCGCAGTGACGAACACTGTCCCGTCGCCGGCGCTCAGGTCGTTCCCCTCTGCGGCGACACAGTCCGGATCGAATGAATTTACCGTTATACAGGACAGTTGGTGGGTTCGTTGGTAGTTGTGGTCGTGGCCATAGAGGACCAGGTCGACACCCAGATCGACGAGCAACTGGGCAAGATGCCCCCCGGACTCACATTTCTTCTCGCCAACCGACAGGCATGGTTTGTGACTGGCAACAATTACCCATTGAATGCCTGCCGCCCGGGCCCCGGTGACCGCATCAATCAGCCATTGCTCTTGCTCTGAGTCTGGGTCGTAGTTGTACTTTTCGCCGTCGACGCGCGTATCGGCCGCAAGCATGATGATTCGCACGGTCGAATCGATATCAAAAAAGTATTGGACTCCGTACTTGCCCGTAGAGTTCATCCGGTCGGGCAGGCATGCGACAAAATTGCCGATTAGGCCGTCTGGCCCACCGTCGTCCTCGTGATTCCCGACAACCACCTGCATAGGGATGTCAGGCCCGATGCGTTCGTTCACCCAATCGCACCAGGCGGATTCAGGTTCGATATGGCTGTAGCTGAGATCACCGATTGCCAACATGAATTCGGCCGCCGATTCACCGATTGCCGTCAGCACCTCGGCCGTTCGCTCGGTCGCTCCGAGATCGCCTCCGGCTGCAAACGTGACCGTAGGCTCGGGTTCGGTCGTCGGGATGGCATCACCCGTCGTGGTCGGCGGGGTCAAACCGGCTGTGGTTGTGGACAGCAAAGCAGAAGCTTCGTCTGGCGAGGTCGTCGAAGTAGTTGACGCTGCCTCTGGGAGAGATTGGTTCGGAAGTCGAGGTATCACCAAAGCTGCGGCGCCTGCTACCACGACAAATGCAAGAACGAAGCGAAGGGCAATGGTGCGCATGGTTATGTCGCCACTCTAGGTGGGCAGGGTTGGTCGTTGAACCCGCCTATTTGCGAATTTCGAATGCATCGGAATGGTTGGTGGTCACGCCGATGAACTCGACGATCAGCGAGTCGGGCGTTGCCGTGACTTCCACGTACCCGGCCCCCGAATCGACGCTGTTGGCACCCATAGAGTCGGCAAAGTATCCGGCTTCGCTGTCAGAACCCGACACGGCGTACAGGGACGTGTCCCGCACCGCCGCCGAGACCACGAGTACCGTTCCGTCTCCGGCCCGGTGATTCCCGTCGGCGTCTGACACGCACGCAGGACTGAACGAGTCCACCGATATGCAGGACAGCTGGTGGGTTCGCTGGTAATTGTGGTCGTGGCCATGGAGCATGAGGTCGACGCCTTCGCTGACCGCCAGGTCGGTGAGGTGGCGGTCGGGTTCGCAACTCTTCTTTCCGACGGAGATGCAGGGCTTGTGCGTACCCACCACAACCCACTCGATACCAGAGGTCCGTGCCGACCGGATGGCCGCAGTCAACCACTCGGCGTCGGCCGAGCCGGACTCATAGGTGTAAGGATGGCCGTCGATCGTGAGTCCGGCGCTCACCACGATCATGCGAACGGTCCCTTGGAGATCAAAGAAGTACTGGGCCGGGTAGTTGCCGGTCGAACTCATGGCGTCAGGTAGGCACTGCGCGAACTTGTCCCAGGACCCGTCCGAGCCGTGGTCGTGTTCGTGGTTGCCTACGGCCATCTGCACTGGCAAGCTTGCGCCAAGGTTCGATCTGACCCAGGAACACCATGACGACTCCGGGGTGATCTGGTTGTAGCTCAAGTCTCCGAGTGCCAACAGGAACTCCGCCTCCGACCTTCCGATGTGACCGAGTACCGCGGCCGTGCTGGTCTCGGCACCCAAATCTCCAGCTGCGGCGAAAGTGACGGCCGATCCGGTTGGTGGAGGAGGTGGTGGAGGCGGTAGAGGTGGTACCACCACCTCTAGATCGAGGGCGCGGGCGAGGAAGGTGGCCATTTCGGCGCGGGTGACGGGGCGGTCTGGGCAGTATTTGGTGTTGGTGGGTGGGTTGCAGCCGATGGTGATACCGGCGGCGGCGATCGCTTCGATGGCGCCTTCGTGCACGGATCCGTCGTCATCTGAGAAGGTGCCGGAGGCGGCGGCTGGCGCGGAGACAAGAACCGTTCCCACCAGGAGAACGGCGGAGGCAACTGTAGAGATTCCGAGCCCTCGTGTACGCATACCTCTGATCCAAGGCTACGCGCTAGGTCGAGCTTGTGACCCGATTTGGCGTGAAATCGAGTCTAAAGATCCACGACCTGATGGGCTGGACGTGTCGTTCGGGCGCCCAATAGTTCCAGGAAGGGTGCGACGATGTCGGGATTGTCCATGACGACGGAATGCTCAGCCTGAACTTCGACGATGTCTTCCGTGAAGATGCGCGCCGAGGTCACTTGTTCGTCGGGGTCGATGATGCCGTCGGCTTTGGTCACCATCCAGGTGATTGGCGCCATATCGGATCGGTCCCATTTGCGCGCGTCGAATGACTTGAGCGCTCGAGCGGTCGCCTCGAGCGTGCTTCGGGCCGGACGTGCCGCATACTCCCAAACGACCCGTCCGGCTTCGTTGGGCACCTGAATGGCTTGCCGATGCTGGCGCCGGATGATGATCGGCGAGTTTGGCGCCATGACGTATGGCGCAGCCGCCAACGTCACGGCCACCTTTGGTCTCACCCAAAATGCCGAAGAAGCGATGATCCCGATATGCGAAATCCGGCGCCCGAGCTTGCGGCCCACGAGAAGAGCGACGGCCCCACCCATGGAGTGGCCGACGATTACCGGATCCTCAAGTTCGGCGTGTTTGATGATCCGGATCACCGACTCGGCAGCGAGGTCCAAACTAAAGGGACCATTGAGACGGGACCGGCCGTGGCCGGGGAGGTCAACCAGGATCATCGTCCGGTCGGTCTTCCAGACGATCGTCCACCAGGCCGAGTCTCCGGTGCGCCCCCATCCGTGAATGAGGACGAGCGGTGGTTGCCTTGGGTCGCCGGTGATGATGCGGTACGACACGGTACCAAACGTTGTAGGTATGGCGTGCAGAGTCCCAGGGAGAACGGGCGAGGCCGGCTGGTAGCGGTCAAGTTCATCGACTGCCTTCTGGTAACGAGCCCATCCGTACGCCAGCAGGGCGGACGGGATCGCCGATAATGCCAGCACTTTCCTCATACTCATCGTGAGTAATTATCGGCGCAAACCCGGCTTAGCTGAGCAACTTTCGACCTTCTACGGCGAGGCCAGCACCGGCAGATCGACGGCGCAGACGATGCCGAGGTCGTCGGCAAGTTTGGCAGTCGACCAAACCCCGCCGGTTACCGTGACCTGCAGCTCCGCTCCGTGAGCAACAAACACCGCCCGGTTGATTTCGTCCAGCGCCATTGCAGTCTCTGATATCGCCACCACCAGGGCTCGAACCGTCGAAGAGTCGGAGGGATCGATCCGCGCATATGCGGCGATCACCGGATCGCAGAAAGAACTTGGCCCGCCGCTGGTGGTGGGTGCGGTCGCTGGGTTGGTGCAACTACTGACAACCAACAACAGGCAGGCGAGTGCTTGTTTCATACAGGTCACGTTACCGCCGGATTTGCCAGGATCGCTACTTCAGGTCGCTCGCCGCCTTTGTCCCTCTCGGTATCCAGGTTTGTATATGCAGATTGGCGCATAGGTCTTTTGGCTCTCACGGCTGGGCCTTTTTGGCGTAGAAGATGCGGAGGGTACATGGGATACTTCATTTGTGAAATAAATCACAAGATCTCATTGGTAGATCAAAAGCGGTAAAGAAAGGATCGCACCATGAACAGCCGCATGAAGAAGTTCGGTTATGTACTAGCGGTTATTGGCCTCGGATTTTTGGTCGGAGCCGGTATTGCATTCAACATCGCCAGAGACGGCAACAAGTCATTGCAGGCCTTCAGTGAGGCGCAGAACGTCACGCTGAGCTACAACGACGACGGTAAGCTCATCGACCGCGGCACCACCGAAGGCGCCGACGCCATCATGGCCCTGTTGACCGAAGACTGGGGCTACCCGGTCGTTATGTCACAGCTTGATCCAGCAGATCCGGTGGTCAACACCCCGAGCGAGTACATGTACCAGATGGCCACCATTGGCTATCACACGTTGCATGGATCAACCGAGGTCACCCTTGACGCTGATGTCGAGTACAACGGCGAGACCTTCGCTGCCGGCACCTATACCGTCGAAACCGACGGTCGGTACTGGACGGACTTTGACCGGATGCACCCACTGGAAGGCCCCGCCCGTTCACAGGTGTGGAGCGGCACGGCCCATGCGTTGATCGCTGAGCTCGGTGTTGGCACCGTGACGGCATCGACTCTGCAACTGGCAACCGGCGTGGTCGCCTTGGTAGCCGGCATCGGATTCGTAACGATGCTGAGCGGGTTTGGGTTGGTCTGGATTGCGAGTGCGGAACCCCGCAAGGAAGAGATCGAACCACGAGTTCTGGCTGGTTCAGGCGTCTAACCGACGTCTAGCGATCCCGCTAGTAAGAATCCCGGGCCTAGCCCGGGATTCTTTTGTGTCTGCCCATCGACCATCATGAGGGCATGATCACCGTCACCTATCCCGACCTACCGATCACGGAGCGGCGCCAAGAGTTGCTGTCGGCTATTCGAGATCACCAGGTCGTAGTAGTGGCGGGCGAAACGGGGTCTGGCAAGTCCACCCAGCTCCCCAAACTTTGCCTGGAGCTGGGCAGGGGGCAAACACGTCTGATCGGGCACACCCAGCCAAGAAGAATCGCCGCTCGAACGATTGCCGAACGAATCGCAGAAGAGCTGGGCACCACGCTCGGTAACCTGGTCGGGTATACGGTCCGCTTCACGGATCAGGTCGGGAGTGACACCCGAGTCAAGGTGATGACCGACGGCATTCTGCTCAATGAGACCCACCGCGATCGCCTTCTGTCGAAATACGACACGATCATCATCGACGAAGCCCATGAGCGGAGCCTCAATATCGATTTCCTCCTCGGGTACTTGAAGACGATCCTGCCGAAACGACCGGACCTGAAGGTCATCATCACGTCAGCCACGATCGACACGGAGCGCTTCTCCAGCCACTTTGATGGGGCGCCGGTCGTGGAGGTGTCGGGCCGGACCTATCCCGTCGAAATCCGGTATCGGGCGCTTGACGATTCCAATCGTGACGAGGTACGAGACCAACCTCAGGGAATCTGTGAGGCGGTCCAAGAGCTATTCACCGAAGGCGATGGTGACATCCTGGTGTTCTGCGCCGGAGAACGGGAGATACGAGACGCAGTCGAAGCACTCGACGAGTTGCGCCTGCCCCACACCGAAGTTATTCCCATGTTCGGTCGCCTGTCGGCTGCCGAACAGCATCGGGTATTCCAGGCACACACGGGGAGGAGGGTCGTTGTCGCCACCAACGTTGCGGAGACATCGTTGACCGTTCCGGGTATCCGGTACGTCGTCGACTGTGGGACTGCCCGGATTTCGCGCTTCTCGAAACGTACCAAGGTCCAGCGTCTTCCGATCGAAGACATCTCCCAAGCGTCGGCAGCTCAGCGAGCCGGCCGGTGTGGTCGGCTGGGACCTGGCATTGCAATTCGCTTGTACTCACAAGACGATCTCGAAAGTCGACCCGAGTTCACCGACCCCGAGATTCTCAGGACACAGCTTGCCTCGGTCATCTTGCGTATGGCCGCCCTGGGCATTGGTGACATTGAAACGTTCCCGTTTCTCGACCCGCCAGATGCTCGCACCATCCGCGACGGCATGGCGCTGCTGGCAGAGCTGCAGGCTGTCGATCCCCGGAGTGTCGGGTCGGCGCGTTGGGTCACCAAGATTGGCCGGTCGCTCACCCGGCTACCGGTGGACGTTCGGCTCGCCCGGATGCTGGTCGAGGCAGACCGTAACGGCTCGCTGCGAGAGGTTCTCATCATTGTCGCCGCACTGGCGATCCAGGATCCGCGGGAGCGGCCCACCGGAGCCGAAGCCAAAGCCGATCAGCTCCATGCCCGCTTTCGTGACGAACAAAGCGACTTCATGAGCTGGCTGAACCTATGGCGTCATCTTGGGTCAGAACGTCGGAGCCGATCATCGAACCAGTTTCGCAAGATGTGCCGCGAAGAGTTCTTGAACTATCGCAGGGTTCGCGAATGGCAAGACGTCCACAGCCAGCTGGTTCGGGCAACTGAGGATCTCGGGATGAAGCGGGTCAGGAATCCGGCATCTCACGAGGTGATACATCAGGCCTTGCTCACCGGGCTGCTTTCGCAGGTGGGCACGAAAGATCCGGAAAGTTACGAGTATCGAGGGGCGCGAGGTGTCAGGTTTTCGATTTCCCCAGGATCGACCTTGTTCAAGCGAGGACCGACCTGGGTGATGGCCGGTCAACTGGTCGAGACCGCCAGGATGTGGGCCCGACAGGTCGCCGGAATATCGCCCGAAGAGATCGAGGCCGCGGCCGAGCACCTGGTGAAGCGCTCACATTCAGAACCGTGGTGGGATCCCGAAAAAGGCGCGGCCGTTGCCAACGAATCGGTGTCGCTCTATGGCCTACCTTTACAGACGACGCGACCGGTTCAGTTTGGTTCGATCAACCCTGAACAGGCTCGCGATCTTTTTATCCGGCATGCGTTGATCGTTGGCGAATGGGATGCGACCCATGCCTTCGTCGAACACAACCATTCGATCATGGCCGAAGCCCTGGAACTCGAGCGGCGTTACCAGCGTGCCGAC
>JAOUMT010000266.1 GCA_029881355.1 Acidimicrobiia bacterium
CACCGACAGCTTCGGTTCGATGCCGAAAGCGGCCATCACTTCGACCGTTGTCTGTAAATAAGACGCGGAGATGCTCCGACCACCCACAAACTGCACCGTCAGGGGTGCCTCGGCGTAGGGGGCGATCATCATCAGGGCCGATACCGGCTGAGAACTATCGGAAGCGTCGATTTCGACTACCCCGCCACGCATCGATCCGCCAACGACCGTCACCGGGGCTCCTCCCGTGTCGGGGTCCGTCGACACGCCCACGCCAAGGTCGACCAGCGCATCGGCCAGCGCTCCGATCGGCCGTTCCCGGATGCGTGGTCGGCCGTCGATGACGGTTTGGCCGGGTGCGAGGACAGCCGCAGCCACCAAGAATCTGAGTGCCGTCCCGGACAAATTGACGTCCAGCGGTGAGTCCACCGGTACGAATTTGCCTCCGATCACCTGCAGGCCGTCCTCAACGTCGGTGAAGACCGTTCCCATTCGGGCAAGGCCCGACCTCATGGCAGCCGTGTCATCTGAGAGAAGCGGGTGCAGCAGGCGACTTTCGCCTTCTGCCAGGGCAGCCAGGAGAAGAGCCCGATTCGTGATGCTCTTGGATCCCGGCGGGCGAACCCGAAAGTTGACCGGTCCACCCGGACGGATGGACCGAACGTCAGGCATTGGTTGCGTCATAGAGCGATCGCACTTCGTCCGGGGTCAGTTTCCGCCACATCCCGGACCGTAATCCTCCGTCACGGATTGGACCAATCGCGGCCCGAAACAGTGATATCACGTCGTGCCCGACCGCTTCAGCCATACGCCTTATTTCACGATTTCGGCCTTCGGTGAGAACCAACTCGAGCATGGTTTGACTACTGGAACGATCGACTACGCGTGCGGACTGAGCGACCGCCAGGCCGTCTTCAAGTTCGATCCCGGTGGTAAATCGATTGAGTACGGAACCGGAAACCGAACCCTCAACGAGGACGTTGTACACCTTCGGGAGGTTGTACCGGGGGTGGGTCAACCGGGCGGTGAGGGCCCCATCATTGGTCAAGATGAGGAGGCCTGCCGAGTCCTGGTCGAGGCGCCCAACCGGGTAGATGCGTTGCTCGGTCGGGATAAGGTTTACCACCGTCTCGCGGCCCTGCGGGTCGTCGGCTGTCGATATGATTCCAACCGGCTTGTTGAGCAGGTAGTACTCGAACGTCGGGTCGACCGGAATCTCCGAGCCGTCCACCTCGACGGTAACGGCCGACGGATTCACCCGCATGCCTAGATGGGCCACTACGCCGTCGACCGTCACCCGGCGTTCTTCGATGAGCCGTTCTGACATACGACGCGACGCGACCCCCGAACGGGCGATGACCTTTTGGAGCTTCTCGGTGTCGGGTTCTACCTCGCCGAACCCGGCGACGTCGGTCCCGCTTGGGTCAGACACCGTCGGAACGGAACGTTTCTTCTAGCGTTTCGACGATCTCGCGCGGCGGCACATGATCGGCCAGAGGAGGCAGGTCAGCGAGGCTCCGCAGGCCAAGCTTCTCAAGAAAAAGCTCACTCGTTCCATACGTGGCCGGATTTCCCGGAAGTGGGAGTCGCTCAACCTCTCTGACCAGTCCGCGACGCTCCAAAGTGCGAAGTGAAGAGTCGGAGTCGACTCCACGGATCTCGGCGACCTGGCCGCGTGATACCGGTTGACGGTAAGCGACTACCGCCAGGGTCTCAAGGGCCGCACCTGACAACTTCGCGGCGGTTGGTGAGGCGGCGTATCGCTCAAGGTAGGCGAACGAATCCGGATGGGCGTACAACCTCCAACCTCCGGCCACTTCCCGAAGCGTGATGCCTCGCTCGGCCGCGTCGAGGTCCGCGGCCAGCTCATTGAGCAACTCAAGAATTCGAACTTGGGTTTCTTCGGTAACTTCGGCAAGCTCTGTAGCCGGAACCGGGTTCTCGGCAACGAACAAAATGGCTTCAAGTAGCGCTTTGGTTTCCACTAGCCCCCCCACTCGCTAGTCATCGGTGCCATGTTTCCTAGATGCCTTACCTGAATCTGGTCCAACCAGTTCGTCTGGGCGACTTCGACCATCCCCCATCTCGCCAACTCCAGCAACGCCAGGAAATAGGCAACGACCTCGACTTTTCGAGAACAATGCTCAACGAGGTCTTCGAACGTTACCTCGGCCAGCAACTCAACCCTGGCTCTCAGATCGTGCATGGCATCCTGCACGGACGGCAAGTCGAGCTCCAAATGATCGAGGTCGGGTTCCGGCGGCAATCGCGTGAAGACGGTGTGGGCAATGGTGGCGAGACCCGCCGCATTCACCGGAATCTTGATGTCAGGTTGCGGAAGTTCAATTTCGGGTGGGAGTCCGCCGATCCGACCCACAAAACGATTGCCTTCTTGAAGCCGGTAGCGCAGCACCGCCGCAACGTCCTTGAACGTGACACATGCCAAGAGCCTCGCCAACAAACGGTCTCGTTCCTCCATGAGCGCCAGCTCTTCGTCGAGGTCGATCGGACCGTCATCGGGCAAGAGGTGACGCGCCTTTAGCTGAACCAGGGTCGCCGCGATAAGCAGAAACTCGGACGCTACCTCCAAGTCCATAGCCCGGATCTCGTCCAGGTACGAGAGATATTCGGTGACGATCGACGCCAGGCTCACCTGCGTAATGTCGACCTGATGCCGGGTGATGAGTTGGAGCAACAAATCAAGCGGCCCCTCAAACACCGCAGTCTTCACCTCGTAGCTCATTGAACGTCCAGTCTCCTTAATGGCATCGCTGGTTCAGTTTCGTCGATCCGCTTCATCCAGCTGGTTCCACTCGGCATCCGTCAGTTCCGGCGGTCGACCGTCATGGTGGTGGGCGGTGTACGCAACAATTCGCGCGTCTGCCCCGCTCGCACCAAGTTCTTTCGCTCCTATCGGACCATGGGCAGTGTAGATCGACATCCGGCCGCGGGGAACGACTCCGACCCAGCCCAGAGCCGTGGTGGTGGCTCGCCCCCAACGTCCCATCCGGGCGTGGCGTTTTCCAATATCGTGCAGCATCCCGGCCTGAACCATCCACATCGGCATGTCCCGGGCGGCCAGCCACGAACCTGCGTCGTAGCCATGCCGTTGGTCGGCAGCGGGTTGGGCGAAAAACAGGTCAGATAACTCCTCGTCGCCAAGCAGAGAACGTGCGTCGTCCGATTCTTCGATAGAGAGCGGCAGAGCTGTCGCGAATGAGAAGAAGCGACGCGCGAGATGACCTAGCTGCAACTCAGCGTTTCGACTTGCACGACACACATAAAGTGGAGGAGGGCCGTGCCTCAAGCCGGGCGGCCGGAATATCCTGGCCGCATGAGGAGCACACGCCGTAGGTTCCAGCCTCTATCGCCGCTACCGCCTCGTCGATCTCAGTGACCTGCTTGGCGAGGGCGTCAGCGAGTCCCAACAGTTCGGTTCGCTCAGCCGTGATCGCCCCGGCGTCGGCAAAACCCTCGCCAAGATTGAGGCCTGAAC
>JAOUMT010000003.1 GCA_029881355.1 Acidimicrobiia bacterium
GGGATGTCAACGCCGGCTGCATCAAGCAGGTCCTGATTGACGAACATGATGGCCGAGGACGTGTTCCAAGGCATCGAATAGAAATCGCCGTCGATCGTGTAGTAGTTGCGTGCCGCGGATACGACATCATCAAGAATGACCGGCTCACCGAGAATCTCGGTCCGACCATCGATCGCAGCTGTCACTGACTTGAAAATCGGCGCGCCCGCCGCATCGACCGCATCGATGGCTTCCTGCGTGGCCGCTTCGAAAAAGTGAATGATCTCAGGTGGGTTACCACCATCGAGCGCCAACTGGGCCTGCTCGAAGACGGTGTTATATGAATCAAAGGACTGGACGACCACGTTGAACTCCGGGTGCGCCGCATTGAAGGCAGCAGCCTTGTCCTCGGCGAATCCCAGGCGAGTGTCGTCTGCAAACGCAATCCACATTTCGATGTCGGTGACTTCTCCCGACGCTGACGTGTCGCCGGTACCCCCGGCCGCCGTGGTGGTGGTGCCAGACTCTCCGCATGCTGCAAGGAGCAGCGTCAACACTGTCAGTATGCCTAGCCATCGTTTGGCCATGAATCCTCCTCGTTATATCTGGCGCCGATGCTACTCGGCCCGCTTCCGGTGTTGATCGTTCGGGTCCTCGAGAATCCCGGCGACATCATCGCGCCAGATCGGTGATCCATCGACCAACTTCTTCGAATCTTCGCCGTTCCGCAACGGTCCCCCACTGCTCAATCCGGATGGTGTCTTCGTAGAACGGCAGCCAGTCGAGCCACGATGCAGCGACCCAATGAGGGTCAAGGCGCCTGGCGGCCCGACTCGCAAAAACCGCGCTGATCCGCTCGCCGTAATCGGCGGCGAGATTCAGCCAGGTCCGGCCATAGTCCTCCCCCGATGGCCCAACACATGCGTAATCCCAATCCACGATACCGGTCACCGCCTCGCCCCTAACGAGCAGGTTGCCCGGATGGAAGTCGCGATGGATGAAGACCTCGTCGCTTCGAGCCACCGCCGACCGGGCCGCAAGCTCGGCGAACAGACCCGGATCAGAGAACCAGGATGGCGCAAACACGTCGTTCGGTTCGTTGTATCGATGGTGGGTCCAGCCGAACCCCTCTGCGGGGATCGCATGGATCTGCTCGGCGACGTCGATGATCCGATCGAACAACTTGCGGGTCGGCGCAACCATCGGTGCCCCCTGCGCCATCGTCATCATCAGTACCGGACACCCGGCGATCCTTCCCGTTGGATCCGCCCCCACCACCGTCGGAACGGCCAACTCCGAATTCGCCTGGACATGGGCCATCGCCGAGGCGGCATGTTCGACGCAGTCGGGATACTCCCCCACGAAGCTCGGGTTGGTGAATGCCTTGATCACAAATGTTTGTTGGGCTGTCTCGAACTTCCAGAGTTGTGCCGTCGTGGCTCCTTCGATTGACGTCCACGTTCCGGTGCAATCGGCTTGGCTTGCCACCCAGTTCCGGAGGCAGGAGTCGGGACCGGCGGTCGAGGCCGTCACAATTCAATGACGATTTTGCCCGTGGCTTTGCGATCCATGACCGACCGCAGGGCGGCACCGGTCTCCTCAAGCGGATAGCGAGCCGAGATATAGGGCGTTATGGTGCCCGCCTCGAACATGGCAACCAGGTCGTGCAGATTCCGGGCGTTGGCCATCGGATCGCGAGCCGCGAACGATCCCCAGAAGACCCCGCGAATATCGCACCCTTTGAGAAGCGTCAGATTGAGCGGGATCTTCGGAATGGGGCCCGCAGCAAACCCAACCACCAGCAAACGTCCCTGCCAGGCCGTGGCTCGCAGCGCCGCCTCGGTGTAGTTGCCACCAACCGGGTCGTACACAATGTCTGCGCCCGCACCGCCGGTCAATGCTTTCGTACGCGTTTTGAGGTCCTCGGTCGTGTAGTTGATGGTCTCGTCCGCTCCACGGTCGACACAAACCGCCAACTTATCTTCACTTGATGCGGCCGCAATTACCCGCAAGTCCATGGCTTTGCCCAGTTCGACTGCGGCCAGCCCCACCCCGCCCGCGGCACCGAGCACGAGGAGGGTCTCGCCGGGCTCGGGATCGGCCCGGTCTTTCAGGGCGTGGTACGACGTCCCGTAAGTCATCACGAACGCAGCCGCGACATCAGTAGGCATCGAATCCGGAATCGGGATCACCGTTTGGGCCTCCACGACAACCTGCTCGGCAAACCCGCCCCAGCCGGGGAAGGCAATGACTCGATCCCCCACCGCGACGTGCTCAACGCCGTCACCGACTCCCCCGACGGTGCCGGCCACTTCGCCTCCAGGAGAAAAGGGCAACTCAGGCTTGAACTGGTACAGATTCTGAATGATGAGCGTGTCGGGGAAATTCACCCCTGCCGCGCCAACCTGGATGACGACCTGCCCGGGACCGGGGATGGGATCGGGTACCTCAGCGATCGTCAGCGACTCGGGGAGACCATGTTCGGTGCAAAGTACTGCTCGCATGGGCGCAGCCTACAGTTAGGCGAGAAACAGCGCAGGTTCCGCCAGGTTCTCCAACAGTCGAGCTACGAACTTGCGTCCGAGCGCCCCATCGATAACCCGATGGTCGTACGACAGGCTCAGCGGCATCATCGGCGCCACCACGACGACTCCGTTGCGGACGACTGCGCTGTCTTTGGCCCGGCCCACGGAAAGGATCGCCGTGGTGCCCAACGGAACAATCGGCGTCCCGTGTCCTCCCCCAACCGCCCCGATATTCGAGACGGTGAACGTACCACCGGACATGTCATCGGCCCCAAGGGTGCGGTCTGCAGCTCCTGAAGCCAGTCGGGCAATCTCGGTCGCGATCTCCAGGACGGTGAGTAGGCCGGCATCGTGGACCACCGGAATCATCAGGCCATTGGGGGTATCGACTGCGACCGCGATGTGATGGCGATGATGCACCACCATGTCGTTGCCGTTGACCGTGGCATTGAACTCCGGAAACTCGATCAGCGCTGGAACGACGGCCTTGACGACCAATGCTTCGAGCGTGATGTTCTGGCTATGACGAAGCGATAGGGCTTTGCGAGCTTGCAGGAGACGACTGGCATCCACCTCGTCGAACGTCGTGACCCGGGGAATCTCGGCCCACGACTGACTCATCCGATCGGCGATCGTCCGACGCAGCTTCGACATGGGGATGACCTCGTCGTCGGGACCGGCGACCGGAGCGGCCTGCCTGGCTACCACCGGTACGGCATCATCAGCCTTGGCCTCAATCGCAGCCATGACGTCGGCTCTTGTGATCTGGCCGTCGGGTCCGGTACCGGTCACGGATGCCAGGTCGACACCCTGGTCCTTCGCCAGTTTTCTCACCAGCGGTAGGGCCAACACCCGAGGGGCGGCAGCGTTGACGGATTCGGTCCGGCGACCCAGCGTCGTGGTCCCCTTTCCGAAACTACCGACCAGGGGCGGGTCCACTTCCGGATCGGGGATCTCGTCGTTCGCGAGAGGTGTCGTTGCCCCGGCAGGTGATGGGCTGTCGTCTTGTGAGCCGTCGTCGATGACAGCCAACACCGAACCGACTTTGATCGTCTCGCCGGCCGCGGCACCGTGACGGACAACAACACCGGCAACGGGTGCGGGCATGACAACCACGGTTTTGTCCGTTTCAACCTCTACAAGGGGATCGTCGAGTCCAACTGATTCCCCTTCGGCTACCAGCCAAGAGACAATCTCTGCTTCAACGAGCCCTTCACCTATGTCGGGCAGCACGAAGTTGCGCATTATGCGTCCAGGGTGCGACGGGCCGCCGCCACGATTGCCTCGGTGGTGGGCATATAACGATGCTCCGCTTTCTTCAGCGGAATCGTTGTGTCCCAACCTGCGACTCGTTCAACCGGAGCGTGCAGCGAATACAGGGCGCGTTCACCAATGAGGGCGGCGATCTCGGCTCCGAAACCTGCTGTTTTGGGGGCTTCCTGGACGACCACGGCCCTTCCGGTCTTCTGGACAGAATCGATGATCGCATCTTCATCAAGGGGCCGAAGGGTCCGCAAGTCGACCATCTCGGCGGAGATTCCGTCGGCAGCCAGCACTTCGACGGCTTCGCGAACCTCGTGGGTCATCGCCCCCCAGGTAATGATCGACACATCCGACCCTTCGGTCTCGATGCGCGCCTTCCCGATCTCCACGGTGTAATAGCCCTCGGGAACTTCCTCGCGGACGAGTCGATAAAGCCGGATCGGTTCAAGGAATATGACCGGATCCGGGGAGTCGATCGCCGCCAGCAGTAATCCCTTGGCATCGTACGGGGTCGCGGGTATGACGACCTTGAGGCCCGGGATGTGCGCGTATATGGCCTCGGTGGACTCGGAGTGATGTTCGGCAGCTCCAAACCCGCCACCGCACGGCATTCGGATGACCATCGGTGCGCTAAATCGGTGTTGTGACCGATTCCGAATCCGGGCTACATGGCTCAAAATCTGGTCGTAGGCAGGATACGAGAACCCCATGAACTGAATTTCGGCAACCGGGCGAAGTCCGGCGACGGCCATGCCGAACGCCGCACCAACTATGCCCGATTCGGCCACGGGAGTATCGATGACCCGTTGGTCGCCAAATCGGCCGATGAGCCCATCGGTGATCCGAAACACCCCACCGGTCTGGCCGACGTCTTCCCCAATAACCAGCACCCGCTGGTCCTTGTCCAACGCAGTTGCGAGGGCATCGGTCAAGGCCCCGGCGAGGGTGAGTTCGCTCATGACGTCACCTGTTCAAATTGACGTCTGAGGTCCGGCGACATCTCCTCGTACACCGCCCCGAAGATATCTTCGGGTGATGGCGGTAGCAAGGATTCGGCCAACTCGACCGCCCGCTCGATGGTGGTCGAGGCTTTGGCCTGGACCGCCTCCTCCCAGTCGGCATCCCAGGCCCCTTCGTGCTCGAGATACCGGCGCACCCGCTCGATGGGATCCCGGTCCAGCGCCAACCGTTCCTCTTCGGGATCGCGGTAGCGCCCCGGATCGTCGTTGGTCGTGTGGGGGCCGACCCGGTAGGTAACCGCCTCGATGAGCGTCGCTCCCTCGCCGGCTCTGGCCCGATCAACCGCTTCTTTGGTTGCTTCGTAGACCGCAAAGAGGTCGTTGCCGTCGACTTGTTCGCCGACCATGCCATACGCATCCGCCTTTTGGGCGATCGTATCTGAAGCGGTTTGGCGCTCGCGCGGCATGGAGATCGCGTACCCGTTGTTCTGACACAGGAATACGGTGGGCGTCTTGAAAACCCCGGCAAAGTTCATGGCCTCGTGAAAATCCCCCTCAGACGTGGCCCCATCGCCAAAGTACGTTATCGCGATTCGGTCCGTCCCTTGCAGCTTTTCAGCCCAGCTGATCCCGACCGCATGGATCATATGGGCGCCCACGGTGATCGAAGGCGGAAGCACATCAACATGAACTGGTGGCCGTCCTCCCCGTTCGTCACCTGAGCGAGACAACAGCAGGACCTCCCACGGATACCCCTGCATCCACATTGCGCCGGCATCGCGGTAGGTCGCCACCATCCAGTCATGCGGATCCAGTGCGGCGGCCGAACCAACCTGGGCAGCCTCCTGACCGAGCAACGGTGCGTAAGTAGCCAGGCGACCCTGGCGCTGAAGGGTCGTGCCCTTCTTGTCATAAGCCCTTGTCTCGATAAGAGCCCGGTAGAGCCGACGGGTGGTTTCGATGTCGATTGGGGCTTCCCCGACGAGACGCCCCTCCAAATCAAGAATGTTTCGCATATTGGGCCAGGCTACTCGGCGCGAGTCACCTCCAAACCACCAGACCGCGACGATATCCTTCAACTAGATCCTTCAACTATGAGCCGATTCCTTCGAATTCACAGCCCCCTGCTGGATCCCTCGTCTTGGGCCCACACCGCGAATGCCCTCTCGCTGGCTGGCCACGTTGCGAACGTACCGGACCTGCGGGCCTTTGCGGCTGCGACGACCCGCCTGCGGCCTTCCAGCTAGACGTCCACGGGCAGCCCGTATCCGGGTTTGCGAGCCGAGTCGGAGGCCGATGCCCCGGCGGTACCTATGCGTCAACGACTCACCGATCGACACCTCTGACCGATGGAAGCCTCGCGGCGGTGGCCTATGTGCAACTCAGCACGGCATACGACAAAGACCGGATCGAGGCAGAACGGCGAGGCTGGAGGACCTTCATCGGGAAGAGAAACCACATGGCGACGCTGAATGATCCTGAGAACGTGGCGGCATGAGAACAGAGATCGCCAACTCCTAGCCGAATCTCACTGTGGCATCGGCGGGCGGACCCAATGCCGACGGACGATCACGCCTCGCTCGACGCGGCGCCTGCTATCACCGCGTCGACGATCATTTCCACAACCTGTTGGATCGCATCATCGAGCTGTTCCATCGAGATAATCGGAACACCGTGTTGTCTCGCGCACGATTGGACATAGCGGTCAATTCGGCGCACCTCGTCGAAGGCATCGAGGTACCGATCCGCGCTGCGCTGCGTAGCTTGTTCGGCGCGCGCCCGAAAGTGAGCCCGGTGGACTTCCGCATCGTTGACGACCAAGACGGTTTGGCAAATTACGGCGCGCTTGGACCACAGTTCCACTCCGTCGTCATAGAGACCAGGAACCATGTGAACGCCCTCTACCACCAGCCCCGTGCCTTCCTTTATGGCACGATCAATCAGGCCGCGCACGCCGGTCGAGACCATGTCGACCTGACTCTGGAAACCGACGATGACGGGATCGTGGTCGGGAGGAACGGGTGAGCGGAGTGCCTGGTGGGCTTCGAATGACGAAACGTGCAACATGGGAGCCAAAGTGTCCGCCACGAGCTGGCGCATCACTTGGCGCACCGCGTCGGTCGGAATCACGCTGGAGATCCGGAGCCGAGCCCCAACCTCCCCGGCTACAGAGGACTTACCGACTCCAGGAGCACCGCCGAGCAGGACGATGATGGGCTTGCCGCGCCGGCGGGCCTCCAACCAGGCAACATATCGATCGGCCGAACCAACTCCCAGGTGAGACTCGATAGATCTCGTGGTGATGTCCATCAGGTCCTCAATGGCGATTTCGGGAAGTCTTCGTTCCAAGAGTCGCGCCTCCGTCTCTTCCGCAATCGTGTAGGCGGTCTCGGGCTCGATCCCCACAACAATCATGGACGATGCCGCGACGAACTTGGAAAACGGCAGCGGGTTCTCTCGCCGGTCAAGTACCCAGATGTAGTGTCCCGCCTGGCTAACCATAGGACTCCATTGGTTTCGGTGATGCCGGAATGCACCCTGCCATACGGCTAGTATGACACCCCGATGGCTTCTCTGACGATCGCCCAACTCTCTGATCTTCATTGCGGTTCACCCTTTTTCGACCCCGCACTGCTATCAGCGGCGGTCAACGAGATTCTCGATCTGAAACCCGACCTCGTTGTGGTAGCCGGCGACCTAACACAGGAGGGCTACGCCGAGGAGTTCGAGATGGCTCGTGACTTCCTGCGGCCCTTGCGACAAGCCTTCACCACGGTCATCGTGCCCGGCAACCACGATTCGAAAAACGTCGGATATCTCCACTTTCACGACCATTTCGGGAAAGGCAACACAGACTCCAAAGGCGACTTTTCACTTTCCCTGACCACGGACGCCTATCCACGGTCGACCAAGATCGTGGCAGTGGACAGTTCCAAGCCTGACCTGGCCGAAGGAGAAATCGGTAGGTCTCGATACGAGTGGATCCGCCAGGAATTCGACGACCCGGCCGACCTGCGGCTCTTCGTCATGCACCACCACCTCGTGTCGGTGCCGGGCACCGGCCGGGAACGAAACATCGTCTGGGACGCCGGTGACGTCATGGCCCTGCTCGAGGACGTCGACGTCGACATCGTCCTGGCCGGTCACAAGCATGTCCCCCACGTCTGGCAGGTAGACCGGATGTTGATCATCAACAGCGGAACGGTTTCGTCGTATCGCCTGCGTGGCTACACCCGACCGTCGTACAACGTGGTTCGAATTGACGAAGCCAGCGTCGAAGTCACGCTCGTGTACCCGGGCTCTGGCCAGCAAACGGCTGCCTATTTTGACCGGGTAACCACCGAACTCACCCGTAACCCCGACATGGCAGGCATGTTCTCGAAAGCCGCTTGGCGATGGTGATCCGCCTATTTCTCTCGGCAGTATCGGCGGCCGATTTGGACAAGCTGATCGCCATGTTCAAAGAAGATGTTATTCCAGCCTTCGAGTCCGCTCCCGGATGCCTGGGCATCGAACTGATTCGCGCCGAAAAGGCCGGAGTTGGCGGCCTCATCGAAGGAGGCGTGATTATCCGATGGGAGTCCGCCGAACACATGGAGTCGGCACTCAACGATCCGGCCATCATCCAGAGTCAGCACCGGGTCAGGGCGTTGCTGCGGCGCGAGCCATTACGCAAGGTCTACGAGGTTATCTCCTAGTCTCCGGTCCACAACCCTGGCCAGTTCACCGGTCCCACCGGCGACGGCAACCCGATTGTGGATGAGGCCGGCTTCAATCCCCCGACTGGATGCCCACGGCAGAACCAGATCAACTGCCGCGGCTTTCACTTCGACGAGTATCAGGTCCGTCGTGGCTGCAGCCGCCAGATCGTCGCCGAGCCTGGTCCGATCGGACAAACTGTGAATCACCTCGACCGACGACGCTCCGAGTCGCGACAGATCGCTCGTCAGATGATCCTGGGCGAACTCCGGTGCGGTCGTAACAGCCAACACCCGCCGGCCCTCGACCGGCAATGATGGCTCAAGCTCATATCCCGCCGACAGGACTTTCATATCCGGATTCAGGTCGCTCAGGACCTGTCGGAGGCGCCCAACCCGGCCTACCGATTGTTGATCGGGATCGACAATCACGACTGCGGTTGCCTGTTTGACCCGGAACGGACCCAGGTAGCCGTCGAGATATCCCGGATCGATATCGACGGGCATGACGAGCACATGGGCCTGTGCCTCAGCAGGAGGAAGGGCGGTGCCGCTCCCTTCGAAGATCATACGTTCGGGACCGAGCAGCTCAGCCGCGCTGACTCCGGCTGCAAAATTGTGGATATCGGTCTCACCAGAAATGCCTGCGCCGCATCGAAACGTACCGATGGTGTCGACTCCGGCGAAGACGGCATCCTCGACGTAGTCGGAGGCTGCGTGCATGCCCAGCGCTGACAGTTCCGCGAGTCCCTCAATCGACGCGGTGAACTCCCCAGCTCGCAGAACCGTTGGCAACGCCGGACCGCCACGCCCCATCGTGACGATTGCCAGCTTGAGTCCGGTGTCCCGCCAATATCTCGCCAGTTCGATCGCGACCGCCGTCTTACCGGTTCGTTTCCCGGTACCGCTTACCGCCACGGCAGGTATATCGGTAAGACGGGGGAATGTTGGAGGATCGAAACGGTAACCGGCTCCCTGATATCGGACATTCCTGGCCAACGCCAACGAAATCAGGGCGAATCGTTTCCGATGGTCGAGGACGGGTTCGTCACTGAGATCAATGACCACGTCCGGCGCCAGTGCATCGATGGTGTCGGCCAGCGCCTGTTCCGGATCGCCGACGACTACGGGCACCGAGAGATCCGGCGGGCGATCGGTTTTTTCGGTGCCTCCGAGGAACACTGCACCGACAATCTGATAACCGTCACTTGCGAGAGCGGAGAGCGCGCGTTCGACCACCGGCGGGTAATGCTGACCGTCGATGAGTACGAGGCATCTCTGCATCTGTGGAGCGTACCCTGGCCGGAATCCAAGCCGGGGCGGATCAGTCCGAAACGCCGACCATTTGCTCGAGGTCATCGACGGTGACGAGTACGTCCCGGGCTTTGGAACCGTGTGACGGGCCGACTACCCCACGATTCTCAAGGACGTCCATGAGGCGTCCTGCCCTGGCAAACCCCACCCGGAGCTTGCGCTGCAGCATCGACGTCGACCCGAGCCCCGACCGGACCACCAGTTCGATTGCCTGGCGAATCAACTCGGCGTCTTCATCGTCGTCTTCGGCAGCTTGGACTTTGGCCTTCTCGGTCGAAGCCTCGATGACCTTGTCCTCATACTGAGCTTCCTTCTGCTTCTTCACCCAATTGACAACGGAGCGCACTTCTTCTTCCGACACCCAGGCACCTTGCACCCGGGCCGGTTTGGGATCCTTGGCGGTGACCAACAAAAGGTCACCCATGCCAACCAGCTTCTCGGCCCCGATGGTGTCAATGATGACGCGACTGTCGGTCTGGGAAGCTACCGAAAAGGCCATCCGGGATGGGATGTTGGCTTTGATGACACCGGTGATGACATTCACCGACGGACGTTGAGTAGCAATCACCAGGTGGATGCCGACCGCTCGGGCCATTTGGGCGATCCGGACGATCGACGCTTCAACATCGCGACCCGCCACCATCATGAGGTCGTTGAGCTCGTCAATGAGGATCACGAGATACGGGAAACGATCGAAGCCGTCCTCGTCGACACCGCCAGCATCCCACTTTTCGTGATAGCCCCCGATGTCACGCACTCCGGCGTCTGCCAGGAGGTCGTAGCGGCGATCCATCTCCTCGACCGCCCACTTGAGCACCTCATTGGCTTTCTTCGGGTTGGTGATGACCCGGGTAAGGAGATGAGGAACTCCGTTGTACTGACCAAGCTCGACCCGTTTCGGATCAACCATGATCATCCGGAGCTCGTCCGGGTGAGTGCGCATAAGCAACGACGTGATCAATGAGTTCATGCACGACGACTTACCAGCACCGGTCGCTCCGGCGATCAGAACATGTGGGAGTTCGGAGAGGTTCACCAGCGACGCACGACTGTTGATGTCCATCCCCACGCCGACCACGGTGGGATGCGTCTCGTCCTTGGCTTCTTGGGATCGAAGTATGTCGCCGAGCGTGACCATGCGTCGTTTTCGGTTGGGTACCTCGACCCCGATGGCTGACTTGCCCGGGATTGGCGCCAGCAGTCGCACGTCCGGAGTCGCCATGGCGTAGGCGATGTCCGTCGCCAGATTGGTCACCCTGGAGACCTTGACACCGGCCGCCAACTCGATTTCATAGCGAGTCACCGTCGGGCCGGGGACGATCTTGGTGAGCTTGGCGTCGACCCCATGCTGGCGAAGCGTTTCCTCAAGGTCGGCAGCGGTCTCTTCCAACGCCCTCCGGTTCTGACCTTCGGCTTTGCTCTCTCGCAGCAATTCGATCGGGGGCAGTTGATAGGTGCTGTCGGCTACCCGCCGGGGTGCCGGAGTCGACTCTTTCTTGGATTTCTTGGCCGGCTCGGGACGCGACTTGTCGGGGGTGCCCGATGGCTTCATCGGCTTGGGGCGGTGGGCCGACGGAGTCTTTTTCGCGACGTGTCGGGGCCGGGCCACTGGAAGTTTCGCTGGAATTTCGGACGTCAGGCCGCCCACCCATCCCTTGATTCTCGTCCCCACGGCTCGGAAACCGATGAACACTTCCCGCACACTGGTGCGAGTGGCGAGGAGAACCCCCATCGACGTAACGGCCGAAAGCACCACGAACGAGCCCCAAAAACCGATAACTCGACTCATTGGAAAGGCGACTAGCGACCCGATGGCTCCGCCCCTGGCGCGAACCAGGTCGGCATTGCCGAACAACTCAACCGCACCAGTGAGTAGATGGAAAAGCGAGAGCGCCCCGAAGTACGAGAGCGTGGTGCCGATACCAATCTTGCCGTAATCGTTGCGCGGATTCCCGATGATCAAAACGATGCCGACGGTGGCGAAAAGAATGGGAATGAAGTACGCCCACACGCCAAACAGCAGCGTCAGTCCCCCGTGGATCCAGTCTCCGAACGGTCCGGCCTTCCCGAAGAATGCCAGAGCCACGAGAATGCCAACAACGAGCAGGGCGACGCCCCACACATCATCGGTTTGGGATCCCAGCCTGCGCCGAAGCGATTCAAAAACGGAAGCCAGCGTGGTCCGTTTTTTGGCGGGGGTTTTTCTTTTGTTTGTCGAAGACACCCGTTTCCGACCGTTTGCCCCTGGACGGGTGGGTGTCCGTTTTGCCATGTGGCTTTTACGTTACACGGTTGTGCGGGTAGGTCCAACCACCTCCGCGCGATCATTCGCGCGGAGCGCGCGAATCACCACTCGACGCGGCTCGCTACACCTCGAGTACCACCGGGATCACCACGGGCTTGCGACTCGTTTCAGCCCGGATCACCTGCTGGGCGGCCAGCCGGACGGCTTTCTGATATTGGCCGAGCTCTGATTGCGGGTCCAATTCGGTAACGGCCGAACGGACCGCCTCGGCTGCTTTGGCCAAGATCCGGCGCGGGTCATCAGCGAAGCCGTGCGAGTCGATGTCCGGGCCGAGGATCACGCTGCTGTCCGAGCGCTGAACCCCCACGGTCACCACCACCACTCCGTCATCGGACAGGTGACCACGGGCTCTGAGCACCGAGTTATTGACGTCGCCGGTCCCGTCGAAGTACACGTAACTTGCGTCAACCGCCCGGTTCGTCACATGGGTGCGATCGCCCTTGATCTCGATCATGTCGCCGTCCTCGAGGATGTTCACGTCGGGGACTTTCATCTGATCGGCAAGTTCGGCATGGGCTCGAAGATGTCGGTATTCGCCATGGACCGGAACAAAGCTCTTCGGGCGGATCACGTTGAGGAATGTGGTTAGTTCATCCCGAGCGGCGTGACCGGATACGTGGACCTTGGCGTTGCGGCCGTGATATACCCGGGCACCAGTCCGATTCAGCTTGCTGATTACCTTGGACACGGCCGCTTCGTTTCCCGGGATCGGCGTCGCCGAGATCAGCACCGTATCGTCTGGCTCGAGCGTTACCCATTTGTGCCTGCCGGCCGCCATCAGCGACAGCGCCGCAAACGGTTCGCCTTGACTTCCGGTGGTTATCAGCAACTGTTTCTTGGCAGGAAGTTTCGTCAGTTCCTGAATCTCGACGATCTTGTCAGCCGGAATGTCGAGGACACCCAGCTCGGTTCCCACACCAGAAACCCGGTGCATTGACCGTCCGGCGAAGGCCACCGTCCGCCCGGCGGCGATCCCGGCGTCGGCGATCTGCTGAACCCGATGGACGTGGGACGCAAAGCAGGCCGCCACGACTCGCCCACCGGCCTTGGCGATGATCTCCCCGATCTCGGAAGCGAGTGAGGTTTCCGATGGCACGAAACCAGGAATCTCGGCGTTCGTCGAGTCGGCCATGAGCAGGCGGACACCTTCCCGGCCGAAGTGCGCGAACTGCTGAAGGTCGGTCGGGCGACCGTCCACGGGGGTTGGGTCGAGCTTGAAGTCACCTGAATGGACGATGAAGCCCTCAGGCGTATCGAAGACGATACCGGCACCCTGCGGGATCGAGTGTGAGACCGGGACAAACATGAACCCGAAAGGCTTGTGTTCGATCCACCGATTGTCTTCACAACCGATGAACTCGGCTTCGACACCGATCTCATCGACGCGCCCCCGTGCAAGAGCCACCGAGAGTTGGGTTCCGTACACCGGAACACCAGGGAACTCCTTGAGGAAATAGGCCAGAGCCCCGACATGGTCTTCGTGTCCGTGGGTCACGATGACACATTCGACATCCTGTTTACGCTCGATGAGCCACTCCCAGTTTGGGAACACCAGGTCGACGCCCAGCATGTCTGCTTCGGGGAACATGAGTCCGCAATCGATAAGGGCGATTTTGCCATCGTGCTCGATGGCCGCGCAGTTCCGACCGATCTCGCCCAGTCCGCCCAGGAATGTGATCTTCACACTCACAGAGATTGCGCCTTACCAACGGCCGCGACCAACGCGGCGGTCGTGGCATCCAAAGCCGGAAGCAGCGGTAGACGCGGCGCGCCCATTGGTTCCCAAAGCGCCGCCATGGCTCCTTTGAGCGGTACCGGATTTGGTTCGATAAAACACCCCTCAAAGGTAGGCATGAGCTGGTCGTGTAGCCGGGTAGCTTCGGGGAGATCGCCGGCCGCAGCTGCGCTCACCATCGCCTTGATCTGATTTCCAACAAGATGACTCGCCACCGAAACGACCCCGCAGCCGCCTACGGCCATCATCGGTAGCGTCATGGAGTCGTCGCCCGAGTAGATGGCAAATCCTTCAGGCAGTCGCTGCCGGGCTCTCGTCGAGAACCCGATATCGCCAACGGCGTCCTTGGTCGCGACGATGCGGGGGTGCCGGGCGAGCTCGACCAACGTTGGGATCTCCACAAGACACGACGTCCGACCCGGGATGTTGTAGACGATCACCGGTAGCTCTGTGGCATCGGCAATCGCGTTGAAATGAGCTACGAGCATCCGCTGGCTCGGTTTCGAATAATATGGTGTGACCGCCAGGATCGCATCGACGCCGTGGTCGGCCGCAGCCTTCGATGCCTCGACTGACGCCCTCGTGTCGTACGTGCCGGTTCCAGCGATGACGGGTGCCTTCCCGCCAACGGCGTCGACGGCAGCGGCGTACAGCGCCAGCTTCTCGGCTGCGGTCAACGTCGGAGATTCGCCGGTCGTGCCAGATACCAGCAGGCCATCTGAGCCGTGTGACGTCAGAAACCGACACAGTCGGTGGAACTGGTCAAAGTCGATCGCGCCATCGGATCCGAACGGAGTGATCATGGCCGTGATGACAGCACCAAAAGGTGCCTGAGTGGGGGTCGGGGTTCCGGCTGGCATTGCCATGAGGTTACACGCATTGCTCGCTCGTTCCGGCGCGTTGCCACCGAAAAACCATCTCAGGACGGCCACTAGAGTTCTGACTATGGCAAATCCTTATGTAAAAGATGTCTCCGAAGCACAATTCATGACGGAGGTCGTTGATCGATCGACGCAGGTCCCTGTCCTCGTCGATTTTTGGGCAGAGTGGTGCGGCCCCTGCAAAACGCTCAGCCCTCTGCTTGAGGCCGCCGCGGCGGAATACGCAGGTGCGTTTGAGCTGGTCAAAATCGACGTTGACGCCAACCAGGCACTGTCACAACAAATGAAGGTGCAGGGCATTCCGACGGTGGTGGCGTTCGTGGGTGGCCAACCAGTAGGTCAATTTTCTGGCGCAGTGTCCGAAGCCGAGCTCCGAGCCTTCATCGAACAATTCGTCGGGCCGACCACCGATCCCGAAGTCGACGCGGCACTCGATCTCCTCGACACCGGCGACGTCGCCGGAGCCGAAGCCGCCCTGCGGTCGATTTTGACGGTTCGTGCCAGCGAGGATGCAGCCAAGACCCTCGCCATGATCTACATCGATACCGATCGTATGCCGGAAGCCCTGGAGGTTCTCTCAACGCTGACGCCTGACGACGAAACCAAACGACTCATCGCCATGGCCAATATGTCGACGGCGGCTGCGAATCTGGACTCGTACGCAACGGCCTTCTCGGAGGATCCCAATATCGAGAACCGCGTTTCGTACGCCAAAGCTCTCGCTGGTGCTGGTCAAGCCGAGATCGGCTTCGATGTTTTACTCGACGCGGTGGCAGAACGCGACGACGACAGTGACCCGGCTCGACTGGCGATGATCGAGATCTTCGAAATGCTCGGTTCGGAGGATCCGTTGGTCGGCGTATATCGGAAACGTTTGGCCAACGCCCTCTATTAGGCGCACTTATTGAACGCCAGCTCGCCAGGGTCGCTTTCTCAAACGGACCCACAGGTGGCTAATGTCCCCGGTTCGGTTTCCAACCGACTCCCTACCATGAAAGGCCGTCATGGCTACCCAGTACGATGCCGCTCCAGCGCTCACCATCGATCTCAACAAGTCCTACACCGCCAAGCTTGAGACGAACCACGGTGACATCACCGTGGAACTCGACGCGGTAAACGCTCCACAGACCGTCAACAACTTCGTGTTCTTGGCCAGAGACGGCTTCTACGACGGCGTCATCTTCCACCGCGTCATCGAGTCGTTCATGATTCAGGGGGGCGACCCGACCGGCACCGGTCGCGGCGGACCCGGTTACAAGTTCCGCGACGAACTCGACTCGGGCGGTTCATACAGTCGGGGTACCCTGGCGATGGCCAATGCGGGGCCCAATACGAATGGCAGCCAGTTCTTCATCGTCCACAAAGACGCCGGCCTTCCCAACGACTACACCATCTTCGGCAAGGTACTCGACGGGATCGAGACCGTCGACGCGATTGCCGCGACCCCCACCGGCCCTGGCGACCGTCCGCACACCGATTGTGTCATTTCGTCGGTGGAGATCATCGAGAGCTAATCATGGCCACGCGCATCCTCTGGTTTACCCTGTTCGCGGCCGCCTTGACGGCGTGTGGGGCGGGCGAGACCGTCGACCAATTTGACGCAACCGGTGCCACTTCCGACGCGGTTCAGACCACGGCAACCGTCTCGCCGTTGCCGCCCACGACGGTCGGGACAACCGATGCGACGAACGATGCACCGAAGTCGTACGGTGCGCCACCTGACTTGATGATCGACCCGGCGGCTCAGTACACGGCAACGATGAGCACGAACCTGGGCGACATCGTAATCGCCCTGTTCGCCGACACCGCCCCCAACACCGTGAACAACTTCGTGTTCCTGGCGAATGAGGGGTACTACGACGGCGTCATCTTCCATCGGGTGATTCCGGGGTTCGTTGCCCAGGCCGGCGACCCGACGGGGACCGGCCGGGGCGGTCCTGGCTACGCCTTCGATGACGAACTCAACGACCCGCGCCCCTACACAAGGGGTATCGTCGCCATGGCCAACTCAGGTCCCAATACGAACGGAAGTCAGTTCTTCATCGTCCACGAAGACGTCGGACTTCCCTACGCGTATACGATTTTCGGGGAGGTAATCTCCGGATTGGATGTCGTCGATGCGATCGCCGCCACACCCACCGAACCGGGTGACCGACCAACCACTGACATCGTGATCGAGTCCATAGCGGTCGAGGAGAGCTAACAATCCGTGGCGTAGTCGCCCCGAGCGCGTAGCCTGGGGCCATGGCTGAGTACTACTACACACAGGGAACAGACCGACACGGACCAATCGACCTTGCAGAACTGCAGAGTTTGGTGAGCAGTGGTCAGGTGGCTGGAACCGAGTATTACTGGACGACGGGAATGGCCGATTGGGCCACCGTCAATACGTCCAGCCTCTTTTCCACCCAGGATGTGCCGTCGCCGTCCGGTGGCTACCCGCCACGTGTGGACGCGCCAGAACCTGCCGCGGATGTGCCCGCCCCCGGCGATCCCATCCCATCGACGCTCACCGGAGTACCTCCCGGCGATGCGAGTCCGAGCCCCACCGTCCCGGCGGCCGGAGCACCCGGAGCATCCACCACAGCCACCTGGTCCCCGAGTCCGATGTCGGCGACGCCGACGACTCAGTCGGACCAGGGCACCGTGCAACGAGTAGCCGCAAAGATGCCGAAGCCCCTATGGCTGATAGTCAATGGCATCGTGACCGGCCTGAGCGGAGTGTTTCTCATCCTCGGCATCTTCACGATCCCGTTCGCGGCGGTCGTGATCTGGATGGCTGTCATGCTGTTCAAAGCCAATACGGCTTTGGAGAATGCCCGTCGAACCGGCTCCCTCGAGTCGCTAGAGAAGGCTGCCAGTAACCTCAACACGTACTTCGCCATCATCACCATCATGACAATTCTCAGTATCGTGATCACCCTCGTTGCGTTCGTGGCGATCGGGGCGAGCCTGTCGGAATTCAACCGGTTCTGAGTTGTCTGAACCCGCCGAGTTCGCCGACGACCCGGCTGGCGGATGCGGTCCGGCGTTGGCCGTCCTGCTGACGTTTGTGACCTTCTCGATCGTCACTGCGTGGATCGGGATAGCCACCACGAATCTCGCAATGTATTTTGCCGGCCTGCCCGTCTCCGGCGTGTTTGCGCTATTCGGCTCCGAACTGGTACTCGCCTGGCCGCTCGACGCCCTCGTCTGGATATCGGCGGCCTGGATGGTCGGCCAGCGAGTTCCGTCATCGCGTTACGTTCGAGTGGTGCTGATCATTCTCGGTGCGGCGATCGCCTACGGGTACACCCTCAGCCAGTTTGTGGAACCAACCGGATCGATCCTCTAGATCAAAGCAGCCCGTCCAGGCCGACGGTCACCCGGTCGCCAAGGCTCCCGACGCGCCGAACCGCCAATTCGATCCCGGGTCCGAAGGCGGTCCGGTCGGTGGTGTCGTGGCGAATGGTCAGAGTCTGGCCGACGGCTCCGAAGATGACCTCCTGGTTGGCGATAATCCCGGGAAGACGCACCGAGTGAACCCGAACACCGTTGACCTCCGCTCCGATCGCCCCTTCTGCAGCGCCGGCGGACTCGACTGATCGAACCTGGTTGGGCTGGGCGGCGGCAATCCGCTCGGCGGTATTGAGCGCAGTCCCCGACGGTGCGTCGGCTTTGCGATCGTGGTGTAGCTCGATGATTTCGGCGGCCGGGAAGTGCGGTGCGGCAAGTTCGGCAAACCGCATCATCAAGACCGCACCGATGGCGAAGTTGGGAACGATCAGACAGCGGGAGATTTCGCCAGTCCAAATCTCGATGACTTTGGCGACCCTAGCTTCATCGAACCCCGAGGTTCCTACGACGGCATGGACGCCCATGTCGTGCCACTTGGCGAGGTTGTCGACCACGGCCCCGGGAGTACAAAACTCGACCACCACGTCGGCGTCGGCCACTCGGGCAGCAGTATCGGTCACCGGTTGCCCGAACAACTCCTCACCGGCATGCCCGGGGGCATACAGCGGCCCAAGCAACAAATCCGGGGCGGCGTCGACCACCGCACAGGCAAGTTGCCCCATGCGGCCGTAGGCGCCTGAAACCGCCACGCGCATCATGTCAGGTACGACTCCAGATTGGCTTTTTCAAACGGTCCCACTGCACCGATTACGCGAGGGCCACCCAACAACGCCTGGGCAACCCCCATGACATCGCCACGAGTTACCTCGTCGACCCGGGCGATGTGTTCGGAGATGGAGATATGGTCGCCGCCAGTCAACTCCCGCTTGCCCAGTCGCACCATCCGCGAATTCGCATCCTCGAAGCCCAACGCCATCGAACCGCGCATGTTCGACTTGGCTCGATCGAGTTCTTCTTCCGTGATCCCTTCGACCATCATGGCGTTCAGTTCAATGTTGACGAGATCCATGACCGTGTCGATCTGATCTGGAGTCGTACCCACGTAAACGCCCCAGGCCCCGGTGTCGGCGAAGGGAAGAGCAAAACTGTAAACGGAATATGCCAGGCCCCGCTCTTCGCGGATCGTCTGAAACAGCCGGGAAGACATGCCCCCACCGAGGACATGATGGAGCACATCAAAGGCAAAACGCCGCTCGTCCCCTCTGGCGATGCCTTCGCCTCCCACCACCAGATTGGCTTGTTCGGTGTCTTTCACGTCGACCTTCACGGTCGGCCGGAAGGTATGGTCAGCCCATTCGTGCGCCACCGCGGCACCACTCCAATCACCAAAGTACTTGCTCGCTACTTCGACGGCTTGCTCGTGTTCGATGGCTCCGGCAATGGCCAGAACCGTAGATCCGGCCCCATACCGGCGCTTCCAATATCCAACGATGTCGTCCCGGCTCATCCCGATGATCGACTCGCGAGTTCCAAGAATCGGCATCTCCAGGACGTGTCCCGAGAAGGCCGCTTCGGTGAATCGTTCGAACACAACATCCTGCGGATCGTCCTCGGACATGTTGATCTCTTCCATCACCACATGGCGCTCAGAATCGATTTCGTCCGACCGGAACGCGGGGCGCTGCAGCATCTCCCCGAGCATTTCCATTCCGACATCGAGGTCTTCGTCGAGGAGCCTTGCCCAAAAGCAGGTGTATTCCTTGGAGGTGAATGCGTTTGATTGAGCGCCCATCCGATCAAAGGTATGCGAAATCTCGACCGCTGACACCTGCTCGGAACCTTTGAACAGGAGGTGTTCGAGGAAGTGGGACGAGCCGGCCTCGTTGGCCAATTCGTCACGGGTTCCGGTGTCGACCCAAGCGCCTGCGGCGACTGATCGAATACCCGGCATGGTCTCGGTGATGACGCGTAGCCCGTTAGGAAGCGTCGTTAGGTCATAGTGCATGGCTCGTCATGATAGATCGCCAGGCAGTTGAGCAGTCCAGCGCCCCGCAGAAACCGCCCAATCCAGTTTTCCCGAACTTGACGGGCATGAGACAATGGGCGACTAATGCGCGACCGCTCCATGTTGACTGAGATCCTGCCGGCCGAGGACCGGGCCATCGAAAAGGTGGTCGAACGGTACCAACGCGTCGCTCCGGCGGTGACCCGTTTCGCTCGCACGCTCTGCGGCAATCAAGAACTGCGAGTTCGCCTCGGTTCGGAGGCCCGGAGTTCTGACAGCGAGATCGTGGTCAACCCCGGTATCTTCCAAGCCGCCTATTCACGGCGGGCTCCCGTCACGCCCGAAGAAGTCGCCCTGGCGTCGGCTCTGCACGAAGTCGTGCATCTCGTTTCGACCAACCTCGACGAACGCCGGCCACTTCCCCGCCAGTGGTTCACTGAAAGCGACGACATTCCCGAGGGTGAATTTGACCTGCTCGATGCCCTCGGACGAGCGGGCGGCGGAGCGGCCGAGGCGCTGTTCTTCGCACTGGAAGACGCCCGCCAGGAGAGACAAGGCCTTGAAATGTATCCGGGAGCGCGGTCGGTCCTGACGGATATGTACGTCGCAGCACTCAGCCAGGCGTTGTCAGAAGCCAAACCACTGACCCAGTTCGGGATCGCCTGCTTCATGCTGTTGGGCGGCCATGTGGACCGTGACTACCTCGAAAAGAAGACGGACGGCCGGGTGGCGGTCGCCCTGGCCGACGCGGCTCCCTTCATTGAGGCAGCGGCCGAGAGCACCGATCCGTGGGAGATCGGAACGTTGGCGCTCCAACTGTTGAACGTCGCCAAACTCCACAAGATCGCGACACCCACATCGGAGACCGAAACTTCAGGTCAGAAGAAGGCCCGCGAGGAACTCGACGAGTCATCGATCGCCGACGGCGTCGACGAGGTTCGCCTCCTCACCCCGATCCTGCAAGATAGCGAGACCTACGAAAAGACTCGCAAGGCTTCCGATGCGCGAGCCGGGGAATCCATGCGCCGGGCCCCATCGGAAGTGGCCAGTCAGGAGTCCACCGATCAGATCCTCAAGGTGTCCCAGGCGCCGACGGTGTACCTTCCCTCAGGGCAGGGGGGCAAACTCATCGTCGTACCGTTCCCCGACCGTTTCCGCCAGTGGGCTCCTGACGGTCGGGACCGACTGAAGGAGGCCACCCGACGCTGGCATATGGCCCAGGGACGGATCTCAGGCGAGTTGTTTCCGCTGTTCGCAGCCAACCAACGACGAGGTCTCCAGTCTGGCTTCGATGCCGGGGACCTGTCACCGCACGCCCCGCTCCTGCTGGCTGGCGGCCTGTATGAGCGGATGTACGAACGACGAGCCAGGAGAACTCGGCGCTC
The DNA here is from genome assembly GCA_029881355.1 of Acidimicrobiia bacterium. Lineage (GTDB taxonomy): Bacteria > Actinomycetota > Acidimicrobiia > Spongiisociales > JAENVV01 > JAENVV01. The sequence goes on from JAOUMT010000003.1 coordinate 21,386, forward strand.
ATATGCCGTCAGCCTGTTGATCGACGGTTCGGCCTCGATGCTTCAGCCGCGCTCGATCGACGGAACGAGCAGGAAGTCACCGTGGGGGCTGGCGGCCGCCACCCTGGGCGCCTGGTCACTCGCCCAACTGTGCGACGAACTTCAGATCGATTTTGAGGTGGCGTTGTTCAATCGATCATTCGTCGCCGAACCACTCGACAACGAGTACGAATACACCCGCCGATCGTCGCGAACGACTAGCGGCTTGCGTCGGACTCAGGGATCGAGTGCCGATCGGCTTTCGTCAACGGTCAATCACTACATGATCAAGTCGTTTCAGCAACGCTGGAGGTCAGTCAGCGACGTAATGGCAGGGTTGTTCTTTTCGGCCGCTGATGCCAGAACGGCGGCCGAGTACGCCCGGCGTGAACCTCGCGAAGCGCCACCTATTTCGATGTTCTCGAAAGGGGCGAACGTGGACGAATACAACGTCACCCACGCCGCCGAACGGATGGCCCGCCTGGGAGCGACCGTCCGGGTCCTCGTGGTCCTGGCGGACGGGATGACCCGCGGCTCGAGTGCCGAGCTTCAGGCGGCGGTCAAGCGGGCCGAGGGCAACGGAACGATCGTCTTGGGTATCGGGATTGGTGAAGACACGGTCGAGACGGTGTACCCCCGCTATCAGATTGTCGACCGCCCCGAAACGCTGGCCAGATCGGTGATCGAGGGAGTCAAGGGCTCGCTACGCAAATCACTCATCACCGAAGGATTTTCAAGCCGGACGTTCGCGTCCGAATTTAACTGGAAGGAAACGACCCATGTCTGAAACTGTTGTATTCGAGGATCCCACCGGCGAAGGAAAGGTCATCGAACTCGAAACCTTCCAGGTTCCCAAGTCCATTCCGGACTACGAGCACCGTATGAACAAGATTCCCGACCCCGACCCTCACTACGTTGACCTCGGGATGCTGTACCGCTTTGCACAGGTCGAAAAGGTTCGACGCGAGAACTCAGACGCGTTTGTCCCGCTCCATGTGGCAGTTCGAGGCCATATGGGCACCGGCAAGGATCACGACATCGAGCAATTCGCCGCCCTCATCAAACTCCCGTACTTCCGAATCCCCCTGACTGGTGAAGTCCGCGACATCACTCTGATCGGATCGACGAAGCTGCACGGCGACGGGAAAGGTGGGACCGAATCACGCTGGGAGGACGGCGACATCACCAGGGCCTTGCGGGGACCCGCACTGGTGAACCTTTCCGAACTCAATGCGGCAGGGGCCGAGACCTTGTTCGCTCTCCACGGGTTGCTCGACCGGTACCAGGCGATCGACTTGCCGAACGGTGAGAACGTCGAACTGCGCGCCGACGTGCGACTCTTCGGCACGATGAACCCGACCGACCTGCGGGACTATGCCGGAACCCAGACCCTCAATAAGGCATTCGCCGACCGGTGGGTTATCTGGCACAAACGGTTCCCGAATGCCGATCAGTTGCGGGCCATGATCACCAGACGCTATCCAACTCTGGCCGACCCATACGTCGAGGCGATCGCCCGTTTGGCAAGCGAAATCAACGAATCGTTCGAACAATCCGACGCCGGAACCCGCGTCGAAACCCCCATGAGCTTGCGTGGGACACTCGACCGCCTCCCGACCGGCCTGCAGATGTTTTCGGAGGCGGCCGATCCCCTCCGCAGGTCCTGGGAGGAGTTCGTACTTCCGCACGTCGACGAATACGACCAGGATCACTACGAAACGGTCTGGAATGCCGTCGTGCGCAAGGGGCCAACGGAAAAACCCTATGGAGGGCTAGCCTAAGTCGATGCGCAAATACGAGATGGGTAACGAAGAAATCGACGCGGCGGTGGCCGCCCTCGTGGCCCAAGCCGATTCCAAACCCAACGAAGACCTGACCGCCGAAATCATCATCACCGCCTTGAAGTTGTACCGCGATGGCGCCGAACGTGGTGATCTGAAGCTGGTGAATACCGCACTCAAAGAAATGCGTTACTCGATGCTGGTCTTCTCGCGAGATCGGCACCGCCCGAAAGTAACGATGTACGGATCGGCCAGAACCCCGAACAGCGACATCGAGTATCAGCTGGCGAAACGTTTCGCCGAAGTCATGGTCCAACGCAGCTGGGCGGTCATCACCGGTGCCGGACCCGGCATCATGGAAGCCGGCAACGAAGGCGCCGGGATGGATGCCTCCTACGGGGTAAACATTCGGTTGCCGTTCGAATCGAACGCCAACCCATTCGTGTCCCCGGATCAGCTGATCAACTTCAAGTATTTTTTCACCAGGAAGCTCGGGTTCGTCAAAGAGTCGTCGGCCTTTGCCTTGTTCCCTGGCGGATTTGGCACCATGGACGAAGCTTTCGAGCTGCTCACGCTCACCCAAACCGGTAAATCCGACCTCCATCCGATCGTGATGGTCGGCTCCGAGCAGTCCACGTATTGGCAACGATGGAACGAATTCGTCGTCGACGAGCTCGTGGGGTCCGAATTGATTGCCCCCGAAGACCAGAACCTGTATCGGATCACGGACGACCCGATCGTGGCAGCGGACGAGATATGCCACTTTTACGCCAACTACCGCTCCCAGCGCTATGTCGACGGCAAGCTCGTCCTACGGGTCACGCAAGGTCCCACCCCGGACCAGCTGACCGAACTGAACGATGAGTTCAGCGACATCCTGGTCTCTGGCGCCATCGAGTCAGTCGACCCGAGCAACGCCGAGGTGCGTGACGGCGACGACCTGGAGGCGAGCCGACTCCAGCTGCATTTCGATCGTCGCCACTACGGGCGGCTGCGTTCGGTCGTGAACATGGTCAACGACTGGGTCGCCACGCCCGAAATCGTGCATCCGGGCACCGCATTTACCGACGAGCAACAGGACCGCCCCTGGTAGCCGACGTCCGGCGGGATGTAGCGGATCCGACTACCATATTCGTGCCTTGAGAGAAATATTGTCCGACCTCGTTGCCGAAGAACAGGCACTTGACCAGCTGTTGCAGCGGATCAATCCGCGCGACTGGCACAAGAAAAAGATTCGCAACGGCTGGACGATCCACGAACTGGTCAGCTATCTGTCCGAATCGGAACGCTATGCCTACAACGCTCTCGCCGAGGGAGGCACGGCCCTCGCCGATTTCGACACTCTCGGCGGCATAGACGGGATTCGCAAGAAGGCGATCCGGGTGGGCGACGGCATGCGCTCCCAGGACATCATCGAGGTCTGGCGTGGAGCTCGAGCCAAGGTCATCGAGGAACTGTTTCGCGCCAAACCCACTGACCGGATTCCGACGTTTATTGGCACGATGAGCGCTCGAACCTTCGCTACCGCCAAGCTGGTTGAAGCCTGGTCGTTCGCGCTGGAGGTCGACGAGACGATCGTCTCGGAAGAGGAGATCGAGGACACGCTGCGCCTCCGGCACATCGCCTGGTTCGCCTGGGCCTGCTTGCCGTATGCGTTCAGCAAGGCCGGCGTCGAATACGACGGGTCAGTGCGGGTCGAGGTAATGGGTCCGAAGTATTCGAAGTGGGTATTTGGCCCAACCGACTCCGATCAACTCATTCGGGGCCAGGCAGCCGATTGGTGCCGGGTGGCCGTCGGATTCATCCAACCCGAGGACGCACCAACCATCAAGACAGAAGGCGATATGGCGGCGACCGCCCTTGAGTTGGTCAACGTCGAGCTGTGACGCTCCCGCGTCGCTGAATCTCCTCTCGCCAAGCCTCCTTCGTGACACTGAAGCCAGTCTTGGCCAACAGACGCAACAACGCCTGAGCGCTTCTTTGAACTGAGCTGGTCGGAGGACGTCGCCGAACGCATCCATGAATCGAACCACTCCCTGAACGATGTGACACAGCGAACCACCACATCAGATCCTCCTACGATATGAGCATGCAACTACCGTTCAGTCCGGCTACCACTGCGTGGTTCGAGGCGTCCTTTCCGGCACCAACCGTCGCGCAGTCGGCCGGTTGGAAGGCGATCGCCGATGGCACCCATACATTGATCCACGCCCCGACTGGATCCGGAAAAACCCTGGCGGCATTTCTCTGGGCTCTGGACGGGCTACTCCATGCACCGATCCCCGAACGTGCGGAGCGATGCAGGGTGCTCTACATCTCTCCGCTGAAAGCGCTCGCCTACGACGTCGACCGCAATCTCAGAGCCCCTCTCCGCGGGATCCGGCACGCCGCAGCCCGACTCGAACTAGACGAACTTCCCGAAGTCACCACCGCGCTGCGTACGGGCGATACGCCTGCCAATGAACGGCAACGAATGCGTCGCACGCCGCCAGACATTCTCATCACGACGCCCGAATCTCTCTTTCTCTTGCTTACTTCCCAGGCCAGGGAGTTCCTCCGCTCTGTCGAAACAGTGATCATCGACGAGGTCCACGCTGTGGCGGGAACCAAACGAGGCGCCCATCTTGCCCTCTCGCTCGAACGATTGGAGGAGATCTGCGCACGCCCACCCCAGCGGATCGGCCTCTCGGCAACTCAGCGACCTCTCGAAACCATCGGCAGATTCCTGGCCGGCGGGGAGATCGTCCGTGACACATGGCGGGCCCGTCCAGTGATCATCGTCGACGACACGACCGAAAAGGACCTCGACATCGACGTGGTGGTGCCGGTCGAAGACATGACGTCGCCGGTTCCACTCGATGGCGAACCGTCAGAGCCCCAAGACACCCGATCGATCTGGCCGGCGGTGTATCCGAGAATCCTCGAAACGATCAGAAAGAACACTTCGACGATCGTCTTTGCGAACAGTCGTCGCCTCGCCGAGCGACTATCGAACGAACTCAACCGAATCGCCGACGAATCGCTGACAAGAGCCCACCACGGATCGGTCGCCCGTGAGCAACGCGTCGAGATCGAAGAAGCGCTTAAAGGCGGACATCTTCCTGCCGTAGTCGCAACGTCAACCCTCGAACTTGGGATCGACATGGGCGCCGTGGATCATGTGGTTCAGGTCGAGGCTCCTATCAGTGTGGCCTCGGGTTTGCAGCGGGTCGGCCGGGCAGGCCACCACGTTGGAGCGACGTCGTCCATGACGATTTTCCCAAAATATCGCGGCGATCTGCTGGTGAGCACTGTGATCGCCGACCTCATGCGAAAGCGGCACGTCGAAGCCACAAAAATCCCGCGGAATCCCCTGGACGTGCTGGCCCAACAAATAGTGGCCATGGTGTCGATCGACGAATCGACCGTGGACGACGTGTACCGCACCATCAGGCGGGCCGCCCCGTACGCGGACCTCGGCCGTGGTCCCTTTGAAGCAACGCTGGACATGCTGGCCGGGCGCTACCCCTCCGACCTGTTCGCCGAGTTACGTCCCCGAATCACTTGGGATCGGGTGACGGGCGCCCTGGAGGCCCGTCCAGGTGCTCAGCGACTCGCTGTCCAGAATGCGGGGACCATCCCTGACCGCGGTCTCTACATCGTGACGCTTCCAGAAGGCGGGAAAGTCGGCGAACTCGACGAAGAGATGGTCTATGAATCGCGCGTGGGTGACGTCTTCCTGCTCGGAACCACCGCATGGCGAATCACCGACATCACCCACGATCGGGTCATCGTCCTTCCCGCCCCCGGCGCTCCTGGTGCCAAAATGCCGTTCTGGCATGGCGACCAAGCGGGACGACCTCTGTCCACCGGGCGGGCCCTCGGTGCGTTCGTACGCGAAATCGCCGCGGCGGATCCCGACGAGGCCTTCGGGCGCCTCCAGTCCGAGTATCGACTCGACGCCCTGGCCGCCAGGAATCTGCTCGCCTACATTGCCGAAGAACGAGAAACCGTCGGCGCCCTACCAACCGACCGCACGATCGTGATCGAACGCTTTCGAGACGAGATCGGCGACTGGCGCCTCGTGCTGCTCTCGCCGTTCGGGGCCAAAGTCCATGCACCCTGGGCGATGGCACTTGGCAAACGGTTCGCCGAGCAATATGGGCATGACCCGAATGTCATCTGGGCCGACGATGGAATCGCTTTCCGGTTCCCCGACGCGGACGAACCTCCCAATCCCCAGGATCTGCTCATCGACCCCGAGGAGATCGAGGCCATGGTGGTCGACCGGGTTGCCGAATCGGCGCTGTTCGCCGCCCGGTTCCGGGAGGCGGCTGCCCGGGCTCTTCTCCTCCCCCGACGTCGTCCTGGCAACCGAACTCCCCTATGGCTTCAACGCCGAAAGTCCGCTGACTTGCTGTCCGTCGCTCGAGAATTCGGTTCGTTCCCAATCATGCTGGAGACCTATCGCGAGATTCTCCAGGATGATTTCGACCTTCCTGCGCTTGTCGAGGTCCTCGGCGACATCCGCTCTCGCAAGGTGCGCGTGGTCGAGACCGATGTTGATCTCCCCTCACCGTTCGCCGCTTCACTCCTGTTCTCCTTTATCGCTGCCTACCTGTACGAAGCCGACACTCCACTCGCCGAACGGCGGGCGGCGGCACTAACCCTGGACCGGGACCTGCTGCGAGAACTGCTCGGGGAGGGAGAGCTCCGAGAACTACTGTCAATCGAGGTAGTAGCCGAGGTCGAACTGGAGTTGCAACGTTTGGCCGACGGGTACCGAGCCAAGGGCACCGAAGGAATCGCCGACCTTCTACGACTCCTCGGGCCATTGACCACCACCGAAGTCGACGTCAGAACCGAGGACACGCCCCGCGACGCTCTCGGTACGTTGGAGGATGCCCGACGAATCATCCGTGTCACGATTGACGGCGCGCAACATTGGGCAAGTATCGAAGATGCCTCGCGCTTGCGCGACGGTCTCGGGGTGCAAATGCCACCCGGAGTTCCACACACCTTTCTTGAACCGGTCAGCGACCCTCTCGGCGATCTGGTCGGCAGATTTGCCAGAACCCACGGACCGTTCACCAATGAGCATGTCGCCCATCGACTCGGCCTACCGATCGCGGTGGTGAGCACGACCCTCGAGCGCCTCGAGGCGGCCGGGCGGGTGACTGCCGGCGAGTTTCGTCCAGGCGGCAACGAACGTGAGTGGGTCGACAACGAGGTTCTGCGCAGACTGAAACGGAGATCGCTGGCCGTCCTTAGAAAAGAGATCGAACCGACCGAACCTGAGGCCCTGGCTCGGCTCGCCGTCAGTTGGAATGGCCTGACCACAAAACGCCGGGCAGGGATCGGTCCCCTGCTTGACGCGATCCGCCGGCTCCAGGGAGCCATCGTCCCTGCGTCGGTCCTCGAAACCGACGTCCTCGCCAGTCGGGTCGGCTACTCCCCTGCCGATCTGGATCAGCTTATGGTCACCGGTGATGTGGTGTGGATGGGACGTGGCACATTGGGAGGCCGCGACGGCAAAATATCGCTCTACCTTCGCGAGCAACTACCCCTCTTGGCGTTGCCGTCCACCGACGAGCCACTCGACGGTCAACTCCACAGAACCATCAGGCAACACCTGAGCGACCGCGGGGCGTCGTTCTTTCGTGACTTGTATGAAACCAGCGGTGGTGGCGATCCCGCAGAACCGCTTGACGCACTCTGGGATCTGGTTTGGCACGGTGAAGTCACGAACGACACGCTCGCCCCGGTGCGGGCTCTGTTGACGTCGCGGCCGAGGAAAGCCAGCAAGGGTCGCCCGTCCGTGTCGAGTAGTTTTCCTCCGTCAGCGGCCGGGCGCTGGTATCTGGTATCTGACCTGATCGAACACGCCGCACAACCCACGGTGCGCGCCACAGCATGGGCAGACCAACTGCTCGACCGGCACGGGGTGTTGACCAGGCGAGCGGTGCTTGGCGAGAACTTCCCCGGAGGCTTCTCCGCCCTCTACCCGGTCCTCAGCCAGATGGAGGACATCGGCAAGGTCCGACGCGGGTACTTCGTTGAAGGACTGGGCGGCTCCCAGTTCGCCTTGCCGGGAGCCGTCGATCGACTCCGCAGCGATGGCGGGAGTGATCCAATCCTCATTGCCGCAACCGATCCTGCCAACCCGTTCGGAGCGGCACTGGATTGGCCGACGCATGAAGACGGCCGGGCCGCTCGAACGGCCGGTGCCTATGTGATTCTCTCGGCCGGCCGCCTTATCGTCTACTTCGAGAATCGCAGACTGCTCACCTTCACCGACGACCTGAACCTTCTGGCCGACGCTGCCGGTCAGATCGCCGAGGCAGCCAGGCGCCGCAAAGGATTGAAGCTTCTGACTGCGGACAACGAACCGATCAGCCAGACTCCTCTCGGTGGCTTGCTGAGGGAGGCCGGCTTTGTTCTCGGCCACCGCGGGCTGACCTTCCGTAATGCCTGAGGGTGACACCATTTATCGGGCCGCCGAACGGGTCGGTGCGGCACTTACCGGACGTCGACTGAGCGGGGTCAGCGGCTCGGCTCCTCCCATCCGCGCCACCTCGTCCCAGCTAACGGGCGCCCGGGTCAAACGGGTTCGGAGTGCTGGCAAGCACCTGCTGATCGAGACCGACGCGAACCTGGTGATCCGGACCCACCTTCGTATGTCGGGCGTGTGGGACGTCTATGCAAAAGGCGCCAGATGGCGACACCCGATCGGCGCCGCCCGAGTGGTCCTCGAACACGACGAAACCACGGTCGTGTGCTTCAGCGCTCCGGACGTATCGGTCGACAGCCCGGTCTCGATCCAGCTGGAGATCAACCACCTTGGTCCGGATCTCTGCGCTGACCGGTTCGACCGGGATGAGGCCGTCCGACGAATGGAGGCGCCGCACAAAGCCACGATCGCCGAACACATCGCCGATCAACGGGTGATGGCCGGAATCGGCAATGTGTACAAGTCGGAAATCCTGTTTCTGGAACGGATCCATCCGGAAGCCCCTGCGTCATTGACGGAAACCGAAATCGAGCGGGTGGTCGACCGTTCCAGGCAGCTGCTCATGCTCAATCGGTCACGCCCCAAGCGGATCACAACTGGTGAGACTCGTCGGGGGGCCGAGCTCTGGGTCTACGGGCGGGGCAACCAACCTTGCCGCCGCTGCCGGACCAAAATCGATACTGCCTGGATCGGCGACCTGGAGCGGATCACGTATTGGTGCCCGAACTGCCAGCCCAGCATCCCGACGGGACACATTGATCGCAAGTAGCCTGCGTGGGTCCCATCCAAGGAGCGTCAATGCCGGTTTTCAGGATCAAATCACGAACGTCTGGCCGGACCATCCGGATTGAGGGCGCCGCGCTAAGCGTCGAGGGTAACTGGCTGTTCATCAAGTCTGACAAAAAGGAAACGATCGCCGTGTTCGAAGCCGGCGCCGTCGACTACGCACTCGACGAGACGATTGCGCAAGTCTTGGACAACTAGCCCTTCATCGCGGCCGGGACATCGCCCGAAGCTGGGCGAACGTGAAGATCCCGGTGCTGTGGGCGTCGGGGAGAAACGTAAAGTTGATGCCGTAGCTGCCCACTAGATGGGCATCGCCGATGCGGGTCAAGGTCGGAGCCATGAGCCGGAGCGGATTGGCTTCCCTGGTTCGACAATCCGCGCAATTGCAGGCGTTGCGGATCTGCGATGCCGGCCACGAGTCCACAAGGCCATCGGACCACTCCAACGTAAGGATGGATCCTTCGTCACTAACTTCAATTCGAACGGGAACATCCAAAGCCTGAACAGCCTACCGGTAGTGTGGCGGAATGCCAGAGCTCACGATTCGTCCGGGAAACCCCGATTTTCTCGACTTGCCCTGGGACATCCCCCTGGCCGAATGGGAGGTTGACGAGCTGATCGATCTGCCAAAAGGCATCTCGCGCCACACTGTTCGGTTTGTAGCGTTTGACCAGGGCATCTACGCCATCAAAGAGCTACCGGCCGTTCCGGCCAAACGTGACTATGACATCCTCCGGACCCTCGAACCCCTGGCGGTACCGTCCGTCACGGCCGTCGGACTCGTTGAAGGGCGCTCGGCCGATCCGACCGAGGAACGATCCGCCGCTTTGATCACCCAATATGTCGATTTTTCGTTCTCATACCGCGAGCTCCTCCAGGGCGCCGGTTTCGGTACCCGACGCAATCAAATGCTCGATGCTTTCGCCAACCTGCTCGTCGAACTACACCTGGCTGGGTGCTTCTGGGGCGACTGTTCCCTGTCCAATGTGCTGTATCGCTATGACGGTCCAGCAATCGAAACGATCATGGTCGACGGAGAAACTGCCTCGATTCACGAAAACCTCAGCCGCGGCAAGCGCGAAGAAGACCTGGCGATCATGGAACTCAACGTAGCGGGCGGAATGGCTGACATCGCGGCGCGGTCCGGTCAGGATATCGACCTGGCGGACCTAGCCCTTGGCGAGGACATCTCCCGACGATATGAGGCCCTCTGGAACGAATTGACGACTCCCGTGTCGGTCGGACCGAACGAACGACACCAGATAGATGCCCAGATCGACCGCTTGAACAACCTCGGCTTTACCGTCGACGAGATCGAGGTCCAGCCAGAAGATCATCGCTTGACGATTCGAGCCAAAGTCGTCGGTAGGACGTATCACCATGACCGACTACGGGAACTCACCGGGATCGACGCCCTCGAGAACCAGGCCCGTCAGATCCTGTCCGATGTCTACTACTACCAGGCCCGCCACGCGGAGAAGAAAAGCGCCGGCAAATCGGTCGCAGCGATCCGATGGCGCGTTGCGGAATTCGAACCAATGATCACAAAACTCCGCCAGACCGAGGGCGTGCTCGATCCCTTACAGGCTTTCTGTGACGTACTCCACCACCGATATCTGGCGTCTCAGCAGGCGGGGGCTGATATCGGCACCAAGCAGGCGTATGAAAGCTGGCTCGCCGAGGGTCGCCCTGGCTACAAGATTTCCCGCTAAAACGAACGCCTATGTACGATCGTCAGGATGCAACGAATCGAACCAGGACCTGGCCAGCAGTCGGTATGGGATTACCCTCGCCCCCCGGCCCTAGCGCCCGATTCTCGCCGGATCGTCATCGAATTCAACGGGTCGGTAATCGCCGATTCGGTCGACTCCGTGCGAGTCCTCGAAACCTCTCATCCTCCGGTTTTCTACATCCCTGGTTCAGATATCGACATGGACGCGTTGTATCCGACGTTGTCGACCTCGTGGTGCGAATTCAAGGGCCGGGCCGCCTATTGGACGGTCGCTGTCGACGATCGCCAGGCCGTCGATGCCGTCTGGAGCTATCCAGCTCCGGTCGGGGCCTACGCCGAGCTCGCGGGCCGGTTTGCGTTCTATCCGTCACGGATGGACCGTTGCACGGTGGCGGGCATGGAGGTTCAACGTCAGGAGGGTGACTTCTATGGTGGCTGGATCACGCCTGAGGTCGTCGGCCCGTTCAAAGGCGCACCGGGAACGCGGGGCTGGTAGCTAGTCCCAGATGAGGAGGCGACCGTCGGAGGTCACGGCAGTGAGGATGACTGAACCATCAGCGGCGGCAACCGCCATGAGGTTGCTCGACAACACGCCTCCGAGCGGCAACGTTGTGACAACTTCCACGTCGTCGCCCACACGCTTGAGGACGGCTAACTCGTCTTTGCGCTGGTTGGGGACGACGAGCTCTACCTGGCCGTCACCATCGGCGTCAAAGGCCACGGCCATGTCCAGGTTGCGGCTCCGAATCGTATGCGACGAATACCCCTCGAGCGACGCGACAAGCACAAGGCGGCCGCTTCGCATTGAGAAGTACTCCACGACGCCCCGGATGTGAGGCGTGCGCACGGCCACCAGTTCGATCTCACCCTCGGGCCCGAAGGGCGCCACGGCGATCTGATGGCGCCACCGGCCACCTTGACCGATCGGATCGGACTCCGCAACAACGCTGGCGTGAGCGTCGAGCACAACCAGGCGGGCGCCGGACTCAACGTTCGAAACGGTCATGATGAATTCGTCAACACCGTCTGAATCAAGGTCGGCGAACATACCGACCATGCCTTCAATCACGTCTTCGTCGTAGGTCATCTCACTAACGACCTCCTGGGTGTCGAGGGAGACGAAAACAACTCCGGCCGCCTCGAACCGATCCCCCACGACGCCGTGGTTGTAGCGATCGGTTGGATTTACCAGTACGGCCATCCGCCGGTCAGAGGAGACGGTAAGCCGCCCATCGACCAGCGCATTGACCTCCAGCCGACGATTTCCGGTCCCATCAGAAATAATGACTGCTCCGTCGGACGAGACAAAAGCCAAGCCGCCTGTCTTGAGAGCCAGCGCATTCGTACCAAGGGCGCCGCTGGTCGCAGGCGGGACAATTACCAGCGCTCCATCGCCTGCCACAAGCGCAGGCGGAGTGCCTGGCGACGTCAGGGAGATGTTCAACGTCTCCGATGCCATTGCACCAGCGGACCTGCGGAATCCTTCGAGGGTGCCGTCGGCATCGGCGAGCGCCAGGACCACATCATCCCCATCTGCGACGCCGACGATCCAACCAACCGGTTCCTGGATGGTCTCACCAAGAGGACGTTCGAGAACGCGTTCCGTGGCGATTGTGGCGTGACCGGCCACGTATCGGTTTCCATCGGCATCTCCGAAGGTCGTGGCAAAGCGAAGTCCCGGATCCAGGCCGGGTGAGGGATCGGCGGCAGGTGGCGGGACACAGGCAACCACGGCCAGACTGGCTACCACCCACCAGCCTCTAACCAAGAATACCGCCCGCTCCGGTTACGCCTCCGTCAACCGGCAGGGTGACCCCCGTGATCCACGTAGCCTTATCTGAGCACAGAAAAACGATCGCGTTCGCTACGTCTTGGGGAACGCCGAGCCGTTTTAGGGGATGGGTGTTCGCGGCGGCTTCTTCATCGGCTTCCCACAACAGTCGCGAGATTCTGGTCTTGACAACGGCGGGCGCCACACAATTCACGGTGACGGTCGGGGCCATCTCGAGCGCCAGCTGCCGGGTGGTGTGGATAAGGGCCGCCTTGGCGATGTTGTAGGCACCGATCACGCGGGCGGGTTGTATGCCACCGACAGATGCGACGTTGACAATCGACCCGCCGTTGGCCGCCATGTACTGGTTCCACGCTTGAGCCGCCCACAGGATCGGGCCGCGCTGGTTCACCGACCACGTCTTGTCTAGCGCTCCGAGGTCGACATCGGCCAGGTTCCCAGGGGCCGGGTTGGTGCCTGCATTATTGATCAAGATGTCGCACGCGCCGAAGTGTCCAATCGCTTCAGCGACTCCAAAGCGAGCCTGGTCGGGGTCATCGGCTGCCGCCACGATCCCATGGATGGACTCGGGCCGTCCCGTCAGTTCGGCGATTTCCTTGACGGCTGCCTCGACATTGTCCGGCTTGCGTGAGGTGATGACCACGCCCCTGGCGCCGGAATTGATCAGCTCTGCGGCGGTAGCCAGTCCGATGCCGCGCGATCCTCCTGTCACGATCGCAACCTGGTCGTCTACTCGTGCATCCATCGTCTTTCCTCCGAGGCGATCTTAGGCGACGGTGTGTTAGTCAGACTCGTGGCCGCCCCGCGGAACCCCGCCGTACTTCATCCGGGTGTCCGACATGGCAGCCGGACGGGCATCATCATCGACGATGTCGCAGTGCTGGAGCTCTCCAAGAAACAATGTGTGGGTACCGCAGTCAATGGACTGGCGCACGACGCAGTCCATCCAGGCAATGGCTTCTTCGAATATCGGCGCACCGGACGGCGCTTCCCGAATCGCCCATCCGTTTAGGGACATCCCATCCTTTTCGGCTGGTTTGGAAAACTTGCGGAAAGGTTTCGTGTCGTCGGACGACCATAGGTTTACGGTGAAGGACCCCCCGGTTGCAATAAGGCGATGCGTGACCGCAGAGTTGTCGACGCCCACTGCGATCAGCACCGGTTTCATGGAAACCTGGGTAACCCACGATGTCGTCATGGCGTTCCACTCGTCACCGGATCTCGATCCAACCAAAACCAGAGCGTTCGGAATCTTCCACGTGATCCGGTTGATCAGCTCATTGTCGGGCATCAGCCAACTCCCTCGTTGTCACCGAGGTCGTCAGGGGTTCGAATGAGGCCCGGGACCATCACAACGGGAATCGTCGAACCCTGCATGACTTTCACGGCCACGCTCTGCCAAACGTCCTCGGTGAATATCGGCCGGGTCGCCCCCATCACGATGATGTCGATCTGCCCTTCGGTGACCGTTTCCAGAATTGCCGCGGCCGGATCGGCCGACTCGACGAAGAGTGGTCGAGCAACCAAACCAGCTGCGTCGAGCCCGGCCAAGATGGGCTGAATAAGTCGACGGCCGCGTTCGTCGACGTAGCGAGCCACTTGACGTTCCGATTCTGGACTCATCGAGTTGTCGGCGAACGGGCGCCATTCCTCGGTCTCGAGTTCCTCCAGGAACGAGCGAGGGACTTCGATGCTCGTCATGACCGTGATTGAACTCCCGGACGACCACAGCGCGGTAACCAGATCCACGACGGCTGCCGGAGGCAGCGCTCCGGCAGTGGCGATAAGAATGTGCACCTGCCCACAATAGGACGCCCGACAACCAGGCGCGTCGAAAGGTGCCCGGCGACCGACCGACCACCGAGGCCGCGAAAATATTCCTCAAATCACGTTTGAGAAATTGGCCGCCGCTGCCGATAACAAACACAGGACACCACGCAGGGATGAGGAACAGTTATGAAGCAAACATTTGGATTGTCGTGGGACCACGGAAAACGCAAACTCGCCGCCGCCGTCGCCCTCCTGGTTATCACCATCACACTGGCTCTTGCTCCGGCAAACTCCAGTCTCGAAGCAGGACGGTCCGCCGATACCGGCATCACCGTCGGAGTTGAAAGCACCAGTTTCACCCTCCGGGGATCCACCTGGGGCTAGGCCCAGCCAAGTCACAACGAAAAGGCACCCTTCCTCCGAGGGTGCCTTTCTCGTTTCTGGGACGTCGTCGCCCGAACAAGTGACTAGTCATTTGATGGGTGGCGAGTTTGGTTCTCGGGTTTTTGCGACCGGCGGCCGATACATAACTCAAGACACCATCGCCAGGGTAAGGGATTGACATGAATCAAACATTTGGGTTGTCGTGGGATCACGGAAAACGCAAACTTGCTGCCGCTATCGCCTTGCTCGCGATCGCCGTCAGCCTGGCACTGACGCCGGCGACTACCAGCCTCGAAGCCGGCAAGAAGACCGGCAACGGCGCGGTCACCGTCGAAGTCCAGTCAACCAGCTTCTCTCTCCGGGGATCCACCTGGGGCTAGGCCCAGCCAAGTTACAACGAGAAAAGGCACCCTTCCTCCTGGGTGCCTTTTCTGCTGTGATGAGCCAGCAATACCCGTTTTTGTCACCCTGCGTTGGCATGATGTCCTCATGCACATATGCGACGTTGCCCCCGCTCCCCTAGGTCAGGTCAGCCTGAGCGTCTGCGCCGATTGTGCCCACTATGCATGGACCGACGCGGCCGGATCACCCGTCGATCCTGCCGAAGGGATTGCATCTGTGTTCGGTCCGTTCCCACTCATTGAGCGACTGACGGCCATCGGCGCCCCCGGCGGACTGGCACTCATCTACCAGGTACCGGCCCGCTACCGCTCGCGACTCAGCGTCCTACCAATCGGCGTCTGGACCCAGATTCACCCGGCACTATTCGCCAGCCAGGATGGGATGAACTTGATGCTGGCACCGACCGATCCAGCCGTCTCACGCTCTGTCGCCGCTACCGGCTAGCCAAGCGGCGGAACAACGAGCCGAAAGCCAGCCGGGTTTCGCCACGGTCGATGGTGCGGGCCGCCCGCAACCCATCGGCACGACCACGTATCAAGCGATCGGCTGGTTGCGGAACTGGGTTTCGAACAGAGCGGCGTAGAGTCCACCGTCATCGAGCAATTCGTTGTGGGTCCCGGCCTCGACCAGCCGGCCGTCTTGGAGGACCAAAATCCGGTCGGCGGCCAGAATCGTCGACAGCCGGTGGGCGATAACGATCGAGGTCCGCCCCTCCATGACGCGTTCCAGGGCATCTTGGATGAGTGCCTCCGATTGCGAATCAAGGTGTGAGGTGGCCTCATCGAGAATCAAGATCCGGGGATTCTTCAGGATGACGCGGGCGATGGCCATTCGCTGCTTTTCGCCACCCGACAAGCGGTAGCCGCGCTCGCCTACCAGCGTCTCGAAACGATTTGGCAGGGAATCGATGAAGTCAAGGATGTTGGCTGCCCGACAGGCCTCGACCAGTTCATCCTCGGTGGCGTCGGGTTTGGCATAACGGAGGTTGGCACCGATGGTGTCGTGGAACAAGTAGCTCTCCTGAGTGACGATGCCGATCGCGTCTGCGATCGACCCCAGCGTGAGGTCCCGCACGTCGTGCCCGTCGATGCAGATGGCTCCCTCGGTGACGTCATACAACCGGGGAACCAGGTAGGAAATCGTGGTCTTGCCTGCGCCGGACGGCCCGACGAGGGCGATCATCTGACCAGGCAAAGCGTCGAACGAGACGTCACGGACCGCCCAGGGTCTCCCGATTGGACCGTCCATGGTTTCCGGAGTGTCTGGCGTGCCACCACCAAACGCGCGAAATCGCTTGACAGCTTCCAGGCCTTCGCCCGTGTCATATCGGAACGAGACGGACTGGAAAGTGATCCGCCCGTCAACTCGTCCGAGGTGAACTGCACCGTCTTTCTCACCGATATCCAGCGGCAAGTCGAGCACCTCGAATACCCGCTCGAAGCTAACCAGTGAAGTGGCGAACTCGACCCGGGCGTTCGACAATGCCGAAAGGGGCCCATAAAGCTGGGCGGTAAGCGTCGAGAACATCACCAACTCGCCGATCTCGATGACCCCATTGATGACCATCGCACCACCAACCCAGAACACACCTGCGGTCCCCACGGCCGTCACCAGGCCGAGGGCAGCGAAAAACCACCGACCTACCAGAGCCCGTCGAACTCCGAGGTCGCGTACGGCAGCAGCCTCGACCGCAAACTTGTCTTGCTCCATGCGGGATCGGTTGAAGAGCTTGACGAGCAACGCCCCGCTCACGTTGAACGTCTCCTGAAGGATGCTCGACATGTTGGCGTTGTGCTCCATCGCCTGTTCGGTAACCCGTCGTAGGACCTTGGCCACCCGTCTGGCCGGATAAACGAACAACGGCAATGCAGCAACGGCCAGCACCGTAAGACGCCACTCGGTGCCGAGCATCACGACGAGTATCACCACGACCGACACCAGATTCGACACGATGGTGACAAAGGTCCCGGTGATGGCTGACTGGGCTCCGACGACGTCGTTGTTCAGGCGGGAAATCAACTCGCCGGTTCGGGTGTTGGTGAAAAACCGGAGTGACATGGCCTGCAGGTGGGCATACGACTGGCGGCGGAGATCGAAGATGATTCCCTCGCCAACCCGAGCCGACAGCCAGCGTTGGAAACCCCCCACGATGGCGTTGCCGAAAGGAACCGCCACCATCGCCAACCCGAGGATCGTCAGGTAGCCGAAGTCCTTGTCAGGAATTGCCCGGTCGAGCAGCTCCCGAATGAGGATGGCCGGCAGGACGGTGAGGCCCGAAATCACCAGGATCGTGGCGAAGACGCCGACCAGCGCCAACCGGTACGGACGGGCATAGGCAAAAACCCGCTTCAGTAGCCCCCGATCGACCTTGGGTTTGTCTTGGTCTTCGTCGTATTGGAGCCGGGCGTACCAGCCACCACCGTGAAACATGTTTGATCTCCTCGGGTTGGTCGAACCCGATTACGGATCAGTTTGTTCCGCTGCATCGACGTCCCGTAACAAGATCATAGAGCTCGCCAGGTCCACCAACGCCTCACGTCCGAACTTCTGGCGATCCAGCAACTCGTATCGGAAACCGCTGTCGTACCAAACAAGTACCGGTCCATCGAGCGTGGTGATCCACCAGGCTCTGGCGGCCGACACACTCGTCGGATCACACGAGGTGATGTCCCGGTTGTTGAACCGATTACAACCAAGGCTCGCATCATCGGCGGCCGGAGCGGGATCAGCATCGTCCTCGGCTACTTTGAGCTGGAGCAGTTGTGAGACTGAACGACTCGACACGTATGGCTCAGACTTCCAGAACCCAAACGCGGCGACGTAGGCATTGGTAAGCCGACCTGTGGAGACCCCGTAGACAATCTGGGAAGTCACATAGCTCGTTTCAGGAGGCAGGACCCTCGGTACTTTGATACCCGGGATTGCGACACTGATCTCGTTGGCGGCCGCCTGCACAAATGCGTCAGTCCCCGAGGAACGCTCCCAGATCGACTCGATGACAACAGCTGGATCAGGATCAACAGAATCAGCCCACGGGTTATACCAGATGAGTGTTTCGATCGGGCGGTTCACCCGCACCGGGACGGTGGTGGCGAATCCAGCCGCACCGTCACCCCGGTCGCCCAACCACTCCTCGGTCACCCCGAAGTCGGCCAGCGGACTGTCCCCACAAGCCGATAAAAGAAAGGCGCATGCCAGCGCCAATAGCCCAATCCGAACGGTCACCATGTATTGCGTATAACGCTAGCGGCTGGCAAACGGTTTCCTTGGTCGGTCGATAAGATCCAGTCGTGACCCCAACTGCGCTCCTCCTTGACAGCTTTGATGCCCCGCCCGAACTCAACACCGCTGTTTCGGCCGCCACACTCAAAGCGGTGGCTTCGGGGGAACTTCCCGACCTCTTCCGAATTCACGTCCCCGCCCGGGTTGTGGCGTTCGGGCGCCAGGACACGCACACGACCGGATTCAACCGGGCTGTGGCGGCGTGCAGATCCGAAGGCTTCACGCCGGTCATCCGCCTAGCCGGTGGACGGGCGGCGGTTTTTCACGAAGGCACCCTTGCGTTTTCCTGGCAGACCAGAACCGACCAGCCCAAGCTGGGCGTGTCCGAGCGCTTCGAGTTCATGACGTCGATTCTTGTGGCCGCCCTCGCGTCATTGGGCTACGACTCCAATGTCGGGGAGGTACCGGGTGAGTATTGCCCTGGCCGCTACAGCGTCCATATCGGCCAGAAGAAGATCGCCGGGGTCGGGCAGCGACTGGTTAGTGGGGCGGCTCATGTGGGTGGCGTGCTGGCCGTCACCGACGGGGCCGCTATCAACCGGGTGCTTACACCTGTATACGAGGCCATGGAATTCGCCTGGGATCCGAACGTGACGGGGGCGGTTGGCGATTTCGGAACCGTAACTCCCAGTATGGTCTCGGACGCCGTCGCGGCCCAACTGGGCGAACGGGTGAACCTCACCGAGACGTCGCTGCCGGCCTATCTGGTTAGGGAGGCTGCCGGACTGGTCCCGGACCATCGGCCCCAGGCGGGTTAGGCTCTCGATCAGCGTCAGCGAATCACCATGCCAAAACTCTTGCTCATCAATGGACCCAATCTCAATCGGCTCGGATTCCGGGATCCAGAGACTTATGGGTCCACCACGATGGCCGAACTGGAGGAGCTCTGTCGCGGCTGGGCAGGTTCGGTTGGTTTCGATCTCGAGGCGATGCAATCAAACCATGAGGGAGACCTCATCGATGCGATCCAACAACACGGGGCCGACGGGATCGTCATAAACCCTGGTGCTTTCACCCACTATTCCTACGCGCTACACGACGCGTTGGCCGATTCACCACTTCCCAGCGTCGAAGTCCATATTTCGAACATCAAGGAACGCGAGGCCTGGCGGGCGAACTCGGTGGTCAGCGCGGCGTGCCTGAGCACCATCTACGGCCGCGGAATCAAAGGATACGCCGACGGTATATACCGGCTGGCGGCGCATCTGGAGATGCCGGCGACGACGCACACCTTCGGCCCGGACCCAGACCAGGTCGGCGACCTGCGGGTGCCGGCTCCCAACAGCCCCGTCATGGTGTTCTTGCACGGGGGATTCTGGCGCCATCAGTGGACCAGGGACCTCATGGACCGGCTTGCAGTAAACGTTGCGAAAGCCGGGTGGGCAAGTTGGAACATCGAATACCGGAGGGTGGGAACCGGGGGCGGTTGGCCGACCACCGCCGTCGACGTCGGACTGGCCATCGACCACCTCGCCGTACTCTCGGAGGACCACACCCTGGACCTTTCGAGGGTGGTGCTGGTGGGTCACTCGGCCGGAGGCCAATTGGCACTGTGGGCCGGTTCCCGGGGGCACCGGACATCCATGTCACCGGGCGCCGATCCCCTCGTCCCGGCCACGGATGTGATCGGCCTTGCCCCCATCAGCGATTTGCGGGGCGCACGATCTTTGAGCGATGGCGCAGTCGACCAATTCCTGGCATCGGCTCGGACCCACACCGACGTGTATCGGGAAGCATCACCGATAGACTTCATCCCGGTCGGTGTAAACCAAATCATCGTGCACGGCACGGCTGATACCGACGTACCAGTGGAGCAAAGTCAGGCGTATGCCCGAGCAGCCCGCCAAGCCGGAGATGCGGTCGTATATCACGAATTCGACAACGTTGACCACATGACGCTGATTGATCCTGCTTCGGAGGCCTGGCAGACCGCCCTCGACGCACTGACATGAATTCCATCCACGAGGGTGGTCCGGTAATCTTCACGGCCATCGCCGTGGCCGCCCTGCTCATAGCCGAGAAGACCAACCGACCGACGCTGGGCTGGAAGACTCTCGCATCGCTGGGTTTCATGTGGGCGGCGCTGGGCGGCGGAGTTCCCGACACGTTCGGCGGTTGGTTGCTGCTCGGCGGATTGGCATTGTCGATGGTCGGAGACATCGCTCTCGTCTTCGAGCGAGGGTTCCTGGCCGGGTTGGCGGCTTTTGCCGGAGCCCACCTCCTCTATAGCGGGGCGTTTCTCAGTTTCGGGATCCGGTGGGCGACCATCATCCCAACCGCCCTCATCGCGGCCGTGGCTTTCCTTGCGGTGAAACGATGGCTGATCGGCGATGTTCCCCCGAACCTTCGAAGGCCAGTCGTCGCCTATATGGCCATCATCACCGTCATGCTGGTCACCGCCTCAGGCTCGGCAAGGTTGGTCCTGTATGCGGGCGCCGCATTGTTCTACCTGTCAGATCTGGCCGTGGCGAGGCATCGGTTCGTTGCGCCTGGCTTGGAAAACAAAATCGTCGGCTTGCCGTTGTATTACGCGGGCCAGTTGTTGCTGGCATCTGCGGTGACGTGAGCGTAGACCTAACCAATCACGCGGTAGACAACCGAGTTTCCAACCTTGCCGGTCATCGCAATCGATCCCATCTTCCGCAGGCAGTAGGCCGCTTGTTGGGCTGATCTCCGACTCACCGAACCGAGGTCTGAAATCATGGCCGTCGTGAATTCCACGGGCAGGTCGGGCAGGAGGTTCAGATAATCGGCAGCACAACTAAACAGGTGTGTTTCCTGAACTTCCAGGAGATGTCGTTCTTGGGTGACCCACCCGCGCCGGCGCCGCCGCTCTCGCTTTGCGTCAAACACCCGGTCCTCCTGTTCTTCGATCAGCACAACCTCAATGCTGAGATTCGGGCGGTCGATGAGGTGCGGGAGATAAACCACTTCGCCAAAGATATCGAAGATGTGCCCTCGCTTCGGTGACTTGCGACGGTTCGTGGGAGGGTCCGTGAGCTTGTTCAACCACTTCGTGACGGCAATCGGGTGAACCACGGTGACCTGGTGGTCTCGGGTAAGCCGATCCAGCTTGGTCTTCATCGCCGAGAAGTTGCGGGTCTGAATCTCGATGAGATGATCTCCGCGGACCAGATCGATCACATAGCCATCGAGCGGGACCTCAAACCGATCGCCGGGCCGGGCATACCAATGCTTCAGTTGGGCATGAAGGGACTTCTCATTCAGCGTGCCGACACCAGACATGGGGCTTCATCGTGGCAGGTCAACTGTCGCTAGTGGTGGACCTGCTCCGCAATCGGTCGTCGGCTCGCCCGGCAGCCATCGTCAACACCGCCGCCAACGCGACTGCCACGGTCAGCGCCAACAGGATAGGAACATAGGAACCCGCCAGGTCACGAGATGCGCCGACGACGGTGGCTCCGAATGCCGCCACGAAGAACATCACCGACGATTGAGTGCCCGATATCTCCCCATATTCGCGACCGGCATACCACCGGGTCATCACCATCGCCCGCAGTGGTGTGATGGCCCCAAATGCCACGCCAAAGAGCACGAAGTGGCCGATCATCGAAGCATTCGAACTCCCGGGGACCGCCACCAAGATGGCCAACGCCATGACTCCGAATACCCCCGCAGTAAGCGCCGTCGCTCTGATTCGGGCGACGAGCAATGGGGCGATGTAGCGACCCGGCATGGAGATGACCGAGGCCAGGCCCGCCCATACGGCCACCGTAGAGAGTGGAAATCCTGCTTCGGTAAATCGATCAACCCGATGAGCCACGAGACCCTGAACCGACAGGTACGCCAGCACCAACGCCAGGGTGAAATAGACGAACCGTCGATCGCCCACCAGGGCCCTGATGGCGGTCGGGACGGGACTCGATTGAGACGCGTACCGTCCCTGACCGGCCGGGATCGCCCACCTGGCGGCAATCAAGGCGGTCAAGAGAATGGCCACGCCGAGGAGCTGTACGGTGGTACGCCACCCGAACGCCGAAACCAACCGCTCTGTCAGCGGAATGAAGATCGCCCCGGCCAGACCACCTAGCAGTGTCAAGGCACCAAACGCCCGGGGTTGGCTGGTCGGGGCAACCCAGGCAGCGATCCCGACCATCGAGGGCTCGTAGTAGACCGCAGCGGTCCCAGGACCGATGAGGAGCCACCAGGCCGCGAACACCTGCCACGGCTCGTTTGCGAACGAGAAGGCCACCAGCCCGGAGCACGCCAACAAGGCACCGACGACGGTAACCGACCGAACTCCGCGCCGGTCCATGTATCTACCCAATGGGCGAGCCATCAACGCCGCGACGATCCCGGACCCGGTGATACCCAGCGACAGGACGGTCGTTGAGAAGTCAGCCCCGGCCGCATCGTCGGTAACCAGGACGCTGAACCCGTACATAATCGAGCCGAACGCGACGATGATGACTGCCGAGAAACCCAGGACGATACGTCGATTCGAATAGGTCACCGGGGCAGATTAGGTGTTGTTTTCCTACCGAAAGTTTCGGGACTGCGTGTGCAGCGTGGAGAACGGGGTAAAGGACCGAGCTACCAGGTTCGTGACTCCGTCGCGATACTCGAGCACCCCATCAATCACCAGTCCGGGATTCCGGCGGGCGATCAAATGATTGGCTGACCAAACATCCGGCAACACAACCACGTTCAAAAGGCCGGTCTCGTCTTCGAGGTTGAAGAAGATGACGCCAGACGCCGTTCCCGGTCGCTGACGATGGGTAACGATGCCTCCGACTCGAACGACTGTCCCATGCTTCTGTTTGGCCAGGGCCTGAGCGGTGGTCAAACATCCTTCTTCAACCAACCAGTCCCGGATGAACACCACCGGGTGGTTGACCGAGATACCGGTAGCCCACCGTTCCGCAGCTGACGCCTCCTCAGGTGTCATGCCGGGAAGTGTGGGGGCTTCGACTCCCGGAGCCAGAGGAAGTCGATCTGGTCCGATCTCGGCGAGGGCACCGGCCGCCCATAATCCGTCACGTTTGCCAAGGCCGATCGACTGTAATGCCCCTGATACGGCCAGCGCCTCAAACGCTTCAACCCCCAGGCCGGTCCGATGGGCAAGCTCTTCAGGAGAGCCAAAAGGTCCTCCAATCTGACGGGCAGCCTCGATACGAGTGACTTCGGCATCACCCAGGTTACGCACATATCGGAGGCCAAGTCGGACTGCCACCGCTACCCGGATCGGATCGTCGACGGGACCCCTCCCCCGCCTCCACGACTTTCCCATAAACGTGACAATGTCTTCGGGGTCGGCGTCCTGTACTTCAATGGTGCAGTCATGCCACGACCGATTGATATCCGGCTGGTTGACAACCACCCCGTGGCGTTGGGCGTCATGTACCAACGAATTGGGACTGTAGAACCCCATCGGTTGGGCGTTGAGTAGTCCTGCAAGGAACTCGGCCGGCCAGTGATACCGCAGCCAGGCGGACATGTACACAATGTAGGCAAACGAAACCGAATGACTTTCGGGAAACCCGAACGAACCGAACCCCTGCAGCTTTTCCCAAATCTCATCGGCGGCGGCTCCGACCACACCTTGCCCGTCCATCCCTTCGTACACTTCCGTTTTCAGCTTCTCCATGGCTTGCTCGGATCGTTTATGGGTCATCGCCTGGCGCAACCGATCACATTGCCCTGGATCAAAGCCGGCACATACCCGGGCGAGTTCCATGAGCTGCTCTTGAAAAATGGGAACACCGAGGGTCTTGGCAAGCACCGGTTCCGCCAGAGGATGCGGATACCTCACCGGTTCTTCGCCATTGCGCCTACGCAAATATGGATGGACCGAGCGACCTTGAATCGGGCCAGGTCGGATAAGGGCAACCTCGACCGCCAGGTCGTAGAACGTCTTGGGTTTCATCCGCGGCAACGTTGCCATCTGCGCCCGGGATTCGATCTGAAACAACCCGACCGTATCTGCGGCAGTCAACGACTCATAAATCGCCGGTTCCTGCTCGATCGTGGCTAGGTCAATGGACACGCCATGCATCTCCCGGATGCCATCAACCGTCAGATGTAACGAGTTGAGCATGCCAAGACCCAGCAGATCGAATTTTACGATGCCAATCATCCCACACGATTCTTTGTCCCATTGCAGGATCGACCGACCCTCCATCCTCCCCCATTCGAGCGGGACCACTTGCCAGAGGGGCCGGTCGGCGATGACCATACCTCCGGAGTGGATTCCCATATGACGGGGAAACCCGTCGAGCCGCCAGCACACGTCGTAAATCTGATCAGCGGTCAAACCTTCGGGTAGTGGCGCTTCGAGACGCAACTTGGCTGGATTACGCGTGTCGATGTATTTAGAAAGACCATCCACCTGGGATTGGGTAAATCCGAAGGTTTTGGCTACGTCACGCAGTACTGAGCGGGCCCGATAGGTCACAACATTGGCGACCATGGCCGCCCGTTCTCGGCCATAGCGGCGATAACAATATTGGATCACTTCCTCGCGGCGGTCGGCTTCCAGATCCAGGTCAATATCGGGAGCCCGACCTCGTTCCTCTGATAAGAACCGCTCGAAGGGCAGATTGAGGCGGATCGGGTCGACCTGAGTCAGGCCGATACATCGGCAAATCGCCGAGTCGCCCCCCGAACCACGGATCTGACAGTAGATGTCCCGGGATCGGGCGAACTGCACAATGTCCCAAACAATAAGGAAATACCCGGGGAAGTTGAGCCGGTCGATCACTCCCAATTCGTGGTCGAGCCGTGACAACGCCCGCGGGTCGATCCCGCCCGAACCATCCGAATAGACCTGGCGGGCCCCTTCCAGCGTGAGATGGCGAAGAAACTCCATCTCCGATCGGAAATGTCCTGGCATGGGAAAGTCCGGTAACTCCGGGGCGATCAAGTCGAGATCGAAGGCCAGGTCGCTACCCAGCTCACCAGCTCGCTCCACCGAACCGGGATAGCGACGAAACCGAGAGGCCATTTCGGCAGGAGTCTTGAGATGGCGTTCGTCAGTCGCTGGTCGAAAACCATCATTGGTGCCAAGCGTCCGACGACCGGCAACAGCAGCCAAAACTTCGGATAGGTCAGCCTTGGAGGGACTGTCGTAGTGGACGTTGTTC
>JAOUMT010000077.1 GCA_029881355.1 Acidimicrobiia bacterium
ACTCAGGCTTCACCCACCATTTGCCGCGATCATTGGCCCACTTCAACAGCCCTTCAACGCTGGTACCTGCCCAGGCCTCGGCTTCGGTGGTCGCGAT
This sequence comes from Acidimicrobiia bacterium, assembly GCA_029881355.1. Lineage (GTDB taxonomy): Bacteria > Actinomycetota > Acidimicrobiia > Spongiisociales > JAENVV01 > JAENVV01. The sequence goes on from JAOUMT010000077.1 coordinate 98, forward strand.
GGTCGTAGGCGGAACCACGCCTACTGTTGGCATAGGTCGACCGTTCTCGGCTACGAGTCCAGCCATGGCCGCGACCCGCTTCTCAATCGTCTTGAGGGTGATGCGACCTGGCATCCAGCCGTCACAGTATTCTGCCGCCCGTCGAGCAGATGCCGGTGTCGCTCCGCCATACCAGAACGGGATCTTGCCTGTCGGCTTTGGGTACAGATTCACGTTCTCGAACGAAAAGTGATCGTCGGAGTAGGTCACATTGTCCTCCGCCCACACCTTCTCAAAGATGCGGGCGTTGGACTCGACGAGTTCGGGTCGGAAGATACCGCCCATCCCAACGGCGTCGAATTCGTGATCAAACGTTCCCGCCCCCCAACCAGCAATGATCCGGTCGCCAAAGAGGTGGGTCATTGAAGCCAATGTGAAGGCGGTGACAAGTGGGTGGCGATACGGGATCAGTGTGGCAGTCCCGAGGGTTATTTGTTCGGTGACGGCGCCAACGGCTGTCAAGACCGTTAGTGGCTCGTAGAAGTCGGTGGCTGCCGATTCGAACTCTCCATGAGGTTCAAACAGGAGATGATCGCGCACCCACACCGAATCAAAACCCAGTCCTTCCGCCAGGCGGGCACCATCAAGGATGGCGTCTTTGTCGGCGTACTCGCCGAAATGCGGGAGTAGTAGTCCAAACTTCATAGCTGCACCTCCGAAATAGCGAACTTCCCGTGACCGGGCTTTCCAACCACGGTGCCGCCTGCCCAGACGTCGGTGCCACGCACCATCGTGTGGGCAACGGCACCCTTGATTTCTCGCCCGTGATAGGGCGTCCACCCGATCTTGGACTGCACACCCTCGTTGGTGATCGTCCACACCTTGTTAAGGTCGAGCAACGCGATGTCGGCGTCGGATCCTGGTGCCAACGAACCTTTCTTGTTCAAGCCAAACACCTTGGCCGGTGCTGTCGAGACCAGATCGACGAGGCGGTCCAGGGTGATACGGCCCTCGTGCATGGCGTTGATCATGAGGGGGAGTTGCTCCTGAATGCCTGGTGTGCCTGTGTGCGCTGCCCAGGCATCGGTCCAACCGACCTCCTTCTCCTCGCGAGTATGTGGGGCATGGTCAGACGACAGCATGTTGATGGTCCCGTCGGCCATCGCTTCCCAGACGGCTTCGCGGTGATGATCGGGCACGTGATAGGACAAGACGTACGATCCCTGCTCCTCGATATCGGACATGCGGCCGAGGAACAGAGCCCAATGGTTGGTTTCGGCGGTGACATCTACGCCCCTGGCCCTGGCTTCTTTGAACATCTCAATTTGCCGGATTGTCTGGGCGTGAACGATGTGGAGTTTGCACCCCGTTGCTTCGGCGAGTCGCAAGAGTGTTGCCGTGGCGGTGTCCCAGATGATGCCGTTGCCGGTTGCGAGCGTTTTCCCGTAAGCGACCGGACTCCGGTCACCCTTCGCCCAGAACTCTTGTTCGACCACGTCCATGATCGCTTGATCGTGAGGATGGACCATGAGCCTCAGCCCAGTCTTGGCGACCGCCTCCATGGCTCGCAGTAGTTCGCCGTGGTCGTGGACTCCGATCGCAGCCGGGTGCGGGTAGGTGCGACCGGTGTCTACGACCATATAGATCTTGTACGCCGCGATCCCTCGCTCGGCCATTGCCGGGATCTCGTCGATGAGCTTGGCGGCCGGGTTGTGGTTGTAATCGACGATGCATTTCTCGGCGTACATCCCCAATACGGAGTCAAGATCCTCGGTCGTCATCGTCGGGGGATCCAGGTTGGGCATGCCGAAGATGGTGGTGTAGCCCCCGGCGGCAGCGGCACGACTGACGGTAATGAGATCTTCTTTGTGCGTGTACCCGGGTTCGCGGGTGTGGACATGAACATCGACCCCGCCAGGAATGGCGACCAGACCAGTCGCATCGATCGCTTCGGTGTCAGTTGGACCTGCGCCCGGAGCCACTATCGCCTCGATGGCTTCGCCGTTGATGACGATGTCAAGGGTGCGGCGTGCCCCGTCGACGAAGACGTCGCCTCCGGTGATCACTCGTCTCATAATCCGACCTCGATCCTTTCGACTTCTGATCCTTGGGGGCCACCAATGTGGCGTTCAAACCATGCGACCATCATGGGGATGACTTCATCTCCGTACTGTTGATAGGCGGCGTAATGCGTGGTGTTGTGCTGCATCACCAGCTTCTTGGGGGCGACCGCAGCATGGAATAAGGCCTCAGCGTGATCGGTCGGAGTTACGAGATCATTCTCGACCGCCACGATCATGAGACCGGCAACTTTCGTAGCTGCTTCGCCGGGCTGGTAGGCCAGGATTTCGTCGGCTGCCGCCAATGGGACTTCGTTGGGAATCCGGCCGTCGACATCTTTCTTGACGGTTGTAGTCCGGCGCTCGGCGGAGGGGATCATGATCTCTTCGCGGGGATGCACCATCTCGCCGTGGCCTGTGAGGACTCGGTTGCTTCGATCAGCGGCGAGTCGTTTGAGGAAAGCATCCCATTCGTCTTCGGTGGCCCGCATCCGCATGAGCCAGTCGGCCCCATCCGATACCGGCACCTGACTGACGGCACACATGACCCGGGGGTCGTTGGCAGCCAGCAAGACGGCGTTGCCACCACCGGTGCCACCCGACCCAAAGACACCAACCCGTTCAATCCCGTCGAGCGTTTGCAGGTAGGTCACGGCGTTTATGAGATCTTCGAGTTGTGTCTTGGGAGAGAGGGTGCCCTCGCCCGAACCGCCAAAGCCCCGGTAATCGAAGATCAGCACCGTGAATCCTGCCGAGGTCATTGCCTCGTGATACGGGAGGTAGAGTTTGGCGTCCTTGAGGCCCAGCCATCCTGGACCTTGAACGATGCCAGCACCATTGCCAGGCCCATCGGGCGTCCGCACGATACCGGAGATCTCGATCCCCTCTGAATAGAAGCGAACATCGCGTTCCTTCATGTATGTAACCCTTCTGTCGGCAACTTCGATGTATCAAGCTATGAATCGATATCCGAGACTTGACGGGTCTGCATGAGACGCCAGACCCGCTCGGGGGTGAGTGGTAGCTCGTTCGGCCAGACCCCGATCGCCCTCGCGACCGCTGAGGCAACTGCTCCACCGATCGGGTTCAGGGAACCTTCACCTGAACCCTTGGCACCGTATGGTCCGACCCCGTCGGCGTTTTCCACAATGATCGTGTCGATCCGCTTGGGAACGTCGGTGGTTCGGGGAACCCGGTAGTCGACAAGGTTGGGATTGACGAGTTGCGGACCGTCGTAGATCAGCTCCTCGAAGAGAGCAGCACCGAGACCTTGGGTGGCTGCGCCAAGGTCCTGACCTTCCACCATCGCCGGGTTGATGGCATGTCCGACGTCGCCGACGGTGACGAGATGCTCAACGGTGGGTCGGCCAGTATCGCGATCCACCGTGACGGTGACGCCGACCATGCCGATTTCCCAGAACGGGGGAAGTTCCTTCAGGTCGCCTGCCCGACGGACAACTCCGACGCCGGTGATCTCGCCCTGCACTCCTCCAAACCACCACTGGATCGCTTCGTCGTAGCCGAGTTCACCTTGAGGACCCGCCACGACTCCGTCGGCCGTCTTGACCTCCTCGATCGTGCAATCCATCTTCTCGGCGCCTATCTCCTCGAGTTTCCGAAGAGCATCGCGACAGGCACGCTGGACGGCTAGGCCGGTCAAGGTCGTCGTCCGGCTGGCGCCAGTGGTTCGCTCATACGGCGTGGCAGCCGTGTCGGACTGCACCACTCTCACTCGATCGAGCTTGATACCGAGCTCCCTTGCGGCGATCTGAGCCAGGGCGGTCCGACTTCCCTGGCCCATCTCGGTAGACCCGGTGAGCACGGTTACGGAGCCATCCGGGAACAAGCGAACCGTCGCGGTCGAGACGGGGAATGCCCCGGCGTCCGAAGCCGAGCACCCGAAACCGGTCCCGCGCAACGGCAGCTTTTGGTCCTGTTTCCATCCCAATGCGTCGAGAACGAGCTCCAGATCTCCGACGAGATCGGCGTCCATCCCTCGCTTGCCGGGAAGGTGGCGGCCGCCCGGCGGAACCAGGTTGCGCCGCCGAATCTCGGCCGGGTCGATGCCGATTTTTTCGGCGGCTTGATCCAGGTTCAATTCGCCCGCCAGGTTGCCCTGGGGTGCGCCAAACCCCCGGTACGAAGAGGTGGGGACGGTGTTGGTGAAAACAGCTCGGCCACGTACGCGGACATTGGGGATGAGATAAGGTCCGTAACAGCGGTTGACCGCTTTGGCCAGGACCAATGGGCCGTTGTCGGCGTACGCTCCCGTGTTGAACGTGATGTCGAAGTCGCGGGCGAGGATTGCGCCGTCATCGGCAAAGGCGGAGCGAACTCGGATGGTGGCGCCGTCCGCCCGAGTGGTGTGGATGGCACCATCAACATCGGTCGCCACCTTGACGGGACGTCCCGTGATCCAGGCTGCGACTGCGGCTAGCGGTTCCACCTTCGTGTAAGACTTCGATCCGTAGCCGCCGCCGAGGAGCGGAGAACGAACTCGGACCTGGTTTAGCGGCAGGGAGAAGATCCTTGCCAGATCGGAACGGACCTGGAACGGATGTTGGGCGGTGGAAACTACTTCCAGCTCGCCCTCATCGAACCAGGCCACCGCGTTGTACGGCTCCATCGCGTAGGCATAGAGCATGGGATATGTGACGTTGGATTCGACGACATGCGGTGCGGACGCAAAGGCGCCATCGACGTCGCCCCACTCCAGATCCGCCACATGAGCGAGATTGGAGTCGCCAAGGGTGGATTGCGCCTCCTCAAATGACCGATCGCCGTATTCGTAATCTTCGCTGTGAATGCGCTCGGCTCCCTCGGCCAGAGCGTCCTCGGGGTTGATCATCACCGGTAGGTCGGCGTATCGAACTCGGACGTGGGACGCGCCATCGGCGGCCGCATACGGGTTGTCGGCAACAACGAGGACGACGGGCTCGCCGTAATAGCGAACTTTGTCGATCGCAAGGATGGGGTGATCGGCAACGATGTGCCCGTAGCGGGCAAACAGGTCCCCCAGATCATCGGCCGTGATCGCCGCGACCACTCCCTCGGTGGCTAGCGCCGCAGCCACGTCGATGCTGCGAATGGTCGCATGTGCTCTTGTCGAGCGCACGAGATGCCCGTGCAGCATGCCCGATACTGTCAGATCGAGCGCATATAGCGCTTTGCCCGTCACCTTGGCATGCGCATCTACACGCTCTTCCGACATGCCGGTCATGATGTTCCCATACGATCGGCGGCGTCGATGACCGCCTTGATGATGGGTCGATACCCGGTACAGCGGCAGATATTGCCCTCAAGGTAATGGGCTACGTCGTCCTCGGTAGGGTTCTGGTTTTCGGCAAGGAGGGCCAATGTTGCCATGACAAAGCCCGGCGTGCAGAACCCACATTGAAGGGCGTTGTGGTCGACGAAGGCCTGTTGAATCGGATGGAGCGAGTCGCCTTCGGCTACACCTTCGATCGTCATGACTTCCCGTCCGTCGATGTCGGCGGCGAGGTAGGTGCACGAACTGATCGGTTTGCCGTCTACGAGCACGGTGCATGCTCCGCACACCTGGATCTCGCAACTGATCTTGGTGCCTGTCAACCCGAGTTGATCCCTAAGGAACTCGGCCAGGATCATGCGCGGCGGAACGTGATGGGACGTCGCCCTTCCATTGATCGTTACTTTGATGCTGATGGGAGAGGTCACCCGGCCGCCACCTTTTCGATGGCGCGGGCGATCAGGAGCGCGGCGATATGGCGCTTGTAGTCGTCGGCACCGGTCAGATCCTCGATGACGTCGAGTGCCGCCGCGATGGTTTCCGGGTCGAGGTCATCGAGCGTGGCAGCCTGGAATACCTCCGGAATCGGTCCGATGGCGCCAATGACGGCGACCGTGCGGTTCGGCGATTTTGACACTGCCACGCCTACCGTGGGTCGTTCCATTGTCTGATACTTCATGTAAGTCATCCGCGACTGCGTGTCGACCGGGATTCGGATCTGGCTGAGGATCTCGGCGGATGTTCGAGTCGTTGTGTATGGTCCGACTATGAACTCCGCGACTGGTACGTCGCGCGTGGTTGTGCCATCCGGCGACCCGCCGAGCAGGCGAACTGATGCGTCGAGGGCCATGAGAACTGTCGCGACATCAGACTTCGGTTCGGCGAAGCATAGATTCCCGCCCAGCGTTCCGGCAGCACGCACACGGGGATTCCCCAGCTTGGATAGCGTTTCCGCAAGGACTGGCAGCGTCGCACGGATCCCGTCGTGGCCGGAAGCCTCGTCGTGGGTAGCGCCACCACCGATGATTACCTGGTCATCGGCAACCTCGATGCGTTTGAGCTCAGGAATGCGCTTGAGGTCTACTAGTCGATCAGGACGGAGAAATCCGGCTCGCATGGCAAGCAGCAACTCGGTCCCGCCGTTGTAGGGGACGGCTTCTTCTGAAATAAGGCTCAAGGCTTCGCTCAGCGAAACGGGGCGGTCGAGGTCGAAAGCAGGTAGGACACTCACGTCAGGAATGGCGCCCTGATTGTGGGCAGCTGTTGCGGCGGGTTGCGCCCGGGACGGGTCGGTGTCGAGTGTGACCGAATGGTGACCTGCCTGGGTGGTTGAACCTGGTTTTGGGACCGGTTGGGCGCCAGACGCGGCCGTCTTGTGAAAGGGAAGAAATTGGATCCAAAACTGCCATCACCGCGCTAGTGTACATTAAAGTTGCCGCACGGAGGACGGAATCATGTCGAAAGTAGAAAACAGGGTCGAGGTCCGCGAACAGGCTCTCAGTCAGACCGAGAACAGCGAGATGGGCCAGCGAGAGGTATGGAACCAGAAGAACCCCGCCATAGAAGCGCTCGTCGTTCGCGACCTCAAACACTATCCGCTGGTGCCCCGTAAATACCGCAATACCAAGGCTGCCTTCTTCAAGTTGGGCGGCGATATTCGACTCCAACCGCACCTCAGCGAGATGCCTCCGCTCGGTCGTTCTGTCAATCATCGCCACACCACCGAGGCCGTGATCTACATCGTCAAAGGCGTTGGTCATTCGATCATCAGCTGGGACGACAGCGAGCCAGAGCGCATCGACTGGAAAGAGGGCGACATGTTCAGCTTCCCGCTCTGGATGTGGCATCAGCACTTCAACGATTCGGAAACTGAGACGGCTCGGTATCTGGCGGTACAAGACACGTTTTCGATCAAAGCCCTGGGTCTCCATCAGATCGAGCGACACCCGATTCAGTAGCTGCGCCCTGGCTACAGGGGACTGATCCGTGCCTCTCATCCATCCTCTCATCGATACGTCCAGCGTCGTCTCGTGCTGGGAGTTGCCTGACCCGCAATGGGTCGACAGGTGGGATCGCATCATCGTTGACCCACGGATCAAGGACTCCCTGCTCAACTTCGCGTTGCTCGGGCTGCTGACGCTGCGAGGAACCTCGGAGATCTCCATCCCCATGCATAGGATGGTGCTTCTCGAGGGTCCACCCGGCACCGGCAAAACGACGTTGGCCCGAGGATTTGCCCAGCAGGCGGCAACGATTCTGTTCGAGCAGACCGAAAGCAGATCGATCTTTGTGGAGATCGACTGTTTCTCCCTTTCTGGTGATCTCCTTGGGTCGACTCCGAAAACCGTGGCGAAGCTGCTTGAGCACACCTTGCCGGACCTGGCCGAGGAAGCCGAGTTCGTCTTCGTATTGTTCGACGAAGTCGAAACGATTGCGACCGATCGGCGCAGCCTCGCCCTGGACGTCAACCCCATTGACGTCCATCGAGGCACGAACGCGTTTCTGACCGGAATGGATTTCGTGGCCGCTCAACTCGATAACGTGATGACGGTGATGACGAGCAATTATCCTGAGAACCTCGACGCGGCCGTGCTATCCAGGATCGACCTAACGGTGGAGTTGGGTCTGCCGGGCGAGGATGCGGTCCGGAGCATCTTGCTGGACACGATCAGGGAAATGGCTTCCATAATCAAATGGGATGGAGACGAAACCGCGATTGACCAACTCGTTGGACCTGCCCTTGGCCTTGACGGACGACAGATTCGCAAGGCCATGATCGAGGCGGCAGCGTCTGACCGCGACGTTGCAATGGGCCACCAACTCCTCGCCTGGGACAGCATCGTGTCCTCATTGGAGCGCCGAAGTCGACCTTTACGGGAAGCTGCTCGTTGACAACCCCCGAGTACGTGTCCGACGTGATCGTCGCCCGTCTTGCTCGACTTGGAATACAGCACATCGCTCTGAATCCTGGCGCATCCTTTCGCGGCATTCACGACTCCTTGGTGAACTTTCCTGGAGCGCCGGAGATGATCGAGGTTCCCCATGAGAAAATCGCGGTCGGAATGGCCCATGGTTACGCAAAAGCGACAGGGAAAACGATGGGTGTCATGGTCCATGACCTGGTCGGCCTATTACATGCGTCTCTTGGCGTTTACTACGCCTATGTCGATCGAGCACCCATGTTGATCGTGGGCGGAGCTGGCCCGATGGACCAAGCCCGTCGCCGTCCCTGGATAGATTGGATCCACACTGCCAATAGCCAGAACGAGACACTCCGTTCCTTCACCAAGTGGGACGATCATCCATTCTCGGCGGAGGCAATTCCTGATTCCCTCGACCGGGCATTCACCATTGCTCGATCGATGCCGCAAGGACCGACGTACGTTTCGATTGACTCTGAGCTGCAAGAGCTGGCGCTGGATGTCGGTATGTCGGATCCTCCCATGCCCTCTGAGCCAAGCAGGATCGCCCCGGACCCTGCCGCGATTGCCGATCTCGTTGACCGGCTGGCTGCCGCCGAGAGACCGATGCTGGTAGCAGGTTATGTAGGCCGTGATCCGGACATGTGGGAGCCACTCCAGCGTCTGGCCGAGCTCTCAGGCAGTGGAGTAGTCGATACCAACTTGCGCCTCAGCTTTCCCACGCGACATCGGCTGAACGCGACTGGGACCGGTTTGATTGGCAGCGCAGACCTCGTCGTCTTGCTCGATGTCAAGGACGTTGGAGCGCAGACTGGACTGCTTGGGAAAAACGATCCGGGACTGCCGCCCCGTCTTGCCCCTGGAGCGCAACTCGTCGATGTCGGTTTCGGGGATCTGGAGATATCCTCCTGGGCATCCCATCATGGGCAGTTTTACCGCCCCGATCTATCTGTTCTGGCAGATACGTCCCTGGCCATTCCCCAGATCATCGCAGGCCTTGAGCGCCGCAAGGAAGCGGACGTCGTGCGGTCCGACTGGTGTGAGCGAATTGAGGCCACCGCTGCCGCGATGAGGGCCGAGTGGCAGCAGGCTGGCAGAAAGTCGTCACCCACGATCACCTACGCTCGCCTCGTAGCTGCTGTTGGCGAGGCGATTGTTGACCAGGATTGGGTTTTGAGTGCTGGTACTGCAAACGGCTGGGCCAGTCGCCTCTGGGATTTCGAGAAACCAGATCGGCATCCTGGCCGATCCCTCGGCACGGCAGCCCAAATCGGTATTTCGCTGGGAGTCGCACTTGCCCATCGGGATGATCCAGACAAACTGGTGGTTGCGCTTCAACCCGACGGAGATCTGATGTTCGACGCATCTGCACTCTGGGTAGCCAGTCACCATCGTTTGCCCATGCTGATGGTGATGGTCAACAACCGGGCATATGGAAACGACGTAACTCATCAGCAAACCATGGCAAAGCTTCGAAACCGCCCGATGGATCGCGCCGGCGTCGGCGTCTCGCTCACAGATCCGGATCCCGACTATGCAACTCTGGCTCGCTCGTTTGGCTGGATCGCTCATGGGCCAATCGAGAACCCCGACGACTTGACTGCTGCCCTGACCGCAGCCGTTCGTTCGGTTGTGGTTGACCGGCGTCCGGTGCTTGTTGATGTGGTGTGTGAGGCGGAGCTGTGAGCCGCCGGGTGGCGGTGGTGGGCCTGGGGGTCATGGGGATGCCGATCGCCGGACATCTGGTTCGATCAGGAAACGAAGTCTTTGGGTATGACGTTTCTCCCGAAGTCCAAGATCGGGTCCGTCAACTCGGTGTGACGGCGTGCGCCTCGCCCGCGGCTGCCGCGGCCAGAAGCGACGCGACGTTCGTGATCGTCGGAATGGGAGATCAAGTACTTGATGCTTGCCTGAATAAAGAAACCGGGATCGTCGCCGGGGCCCATCCGGGCCATGTTGTGTTCATCGCCAGCACGGTTGCACCCGACCTCCCGGTCGAGATCGCTCGCCGGCTACTACCGAAGGGCATCGACGTCCTCGACGCGACCCTTTCGCGGTCGCATCACGCCGCCATCGAGGGCTCCTTGTTGGTTCTGACCGGAGGCGACCAGGGCGTCGCCGAGGCCTGGCGCAATGTAATGGAGGCGTTCGCGTCCGACATCATCCATGTTGGGGATATCGGTGCGGGCCAACTGGCAAAAACCATCAACAACCTGCTCTTGTGGATCGCGGTGGCCGGCAATCGCGAGGCCATGGAGCTTGGCATGCGCTTCGGAATGGATCAAGGAGCCCTACGAGCGGCGGTGTTGGCTGGCAGCGGAGGGAACTGGGCACTTGAGACCTGGGAGCGGGCTCGTCCTATGCCCTGGGCTGAGGATGATCTATCCATTGCATTGGCAATTGCCAAAGATCTCAATCTCAAGATGTCGATAACCGAAACGGCCGCCGAAACCATTGCCGCCATCAAGCAAGACAAGGCAGCGCTTGGCCTCGCCAACGACAGCATGTTCGCGTACCTGGAATCCACCGAAGGGCCGAACAGCCAGAAACACTAGCGACCCGGTATTTGGTGTCGGCGTCTCCGACGTGTCGTCAGGGTTTTCCCAACTGGGTAAACCATTCGGTGGGAAGTTCTCGACCCAAGCCCGAAAGTTGCGCCTTGCGGAATACGGCGATGGCGGCAGCCGCGAACTGGACACCGAGGCCGGCGCTGGCTCCTACATGCGACCCAACGAACAGGGTGACTTGATCATCTGACGTCCTACCCGACCGGCCCATGATGATGTCACCCAAAGTTGCCATCTTGGCACCGACTGCCGGGTCAAGCTGTGGCTCTTGGCGTGCTTCTTTGGGGGCTTGGCCCGGAGCGAAGTGGTGAGTCGCCGGATGCTCGCTGCGCACGCCGATCACGTCGGCGCGCTGCAGGGTTGACTGGTCGAGTTCGTAGCCTTGTACGGATCCGATGTGGAGACCGGGTCGCAACCAGCTTCCATCGATCACGGGACTCATGGAGTTGGTGGCGAGGGCCACGATATCGGACTGATCGATGACATCTTGTGCTGAGCCACCACCTGTCACGTCTATGTTGAACTGTTGTGACGCCTTGGCACAGAACTGGTCGAGGTGAGCTGCGGTCGGACTGTATACGAGGGCGGAGGTGACCGATCGCTCAACCACCAGACCCTCAAGCTGGGTCATTGCCTGCCACCCGCTACCGATAATGCCGACGGTTCTGGCTTCGGTCCGAGCCATATGGCGGGCGGCCAGAGCGCTCGTCGCTCCGACCCGGGTCCTTTGAAGGGCACCGTCGGGCATGATCGCGAGAGGAACAAGTTCGTCGATGTCGAAGAGCATGATCAACCCTACGAACCGGTTACCGGGTGCCGCCGGGATCTTGTTTCGGCGTTCGCCGACCTCTTCGACCATATCCGACGAGATGCGGAGTGCGTGCACACCAAAAGACGGTATGGAGCCATCCATTGTCTTGAACAGATAGTTCGTTGATGGGCTGCGACGGGTATAGGTGTGCGAGCGGGGTCGGTTGACCGCTTCGCCGACCGCTAGCGAGCGGAATCCAACTTCAAGGGCGTCGATGGTCGAGCGCATATCCAGCGAGGCGACCACGTCTTCTTCGGATAGGAGGAGCGTCATCAGTTGTGCTCCTCAACCCAGTCTGCCACCTGGACGGCCGTCTCGGTTGGATCCTGCCAGAAGAAGCCGTGTGATGATCCATCCAGTACAACCATCCGTGCCTTCGGTAAGTGAGCCGCTAGATATTCAGACTGCTCGAGGTGACTGCCAGTGCCCCGGGCCCCGGTGTCGTAATCTCCCACCATTATCAGACAGGGGGCGGTGATTCCATTGAGTAGGTCTGCCGTCTGATGATGTTGACGAGCGTCGATGTGTTTCAGATAATCCTCCAACGAGGGACGGTTCTCCCAGAAGGCAGCGACGAGATCGTCGACAACGTCGGGATGTTGTTCGACAAATCGAGGTGGGAAGAAGGTTTCGGCAATGTGATCAGCGATGTACCGTTCGTATCCGAGTTCGATCATTTGCTTTGCTGTCAAGACGGGTATCCCTCGAGAGAAATGGGTGTCAGAGCGATAGCGTCCAGGGCCGGTTGCTGCCAGAACCAACGAATGGACAGTGTCAGGATGATCCAGAGCCACCCACTGAGCGACCCGCCCACCCATGGAGTGGCCCAAAAAATGGGCCGACTCGAACCCGATGGATCGGCATAACTCGATGCAGTCGGTAGCGAACAGCCTCGTGGAGTATGGCCCGTCGGAAGACTCGGATTGGCCGGTACCCCGGTGGTCGAATGTGATCACGGTCGACCGCTTGGCCAGTTCATCCACAAACGGAGGGCGAAAAGTGGCGCCCGGATAGCCAGTGCCTGCAATCAAGACAAGCGGAGGGCCAGTCCCGGTTATCTGGTAATGGATGGTTATGTCGTTCACGCTGGCGAAAGGCATGGAATAGCTCCTAGGTGGTCACCGGTTGCCGCAGGAATCTGGATATCGATAGCAGAAGAAGATAAGTCAGGAACAGAGCTGCCGGCATCCACACGAAGGCTTTCGATAGGCCGATTGCATCAGCAACCAGCCCAGCGACAAGTGGACCGGTGACCTTGCCGAGGTCGAGTCCGAACGACATGACG
>JAOUMT010000078.1 GCA_029881355.1 Acidimicrobiia bacterium
ACCCCGCGTGGATCATGTGCGGGATAGCTGCGCGCGCAGTGAGAAAGACGCCTTTGACGTTGACCTCGAAGGCAGCATCCCACTCATCAGGGTTGAGTTCCCACAGCACGCCGCTTGGCCCGCCAATCCCAGAGTTGGCCACGACGACGTCGATCCGCCCGAAGGCCTCGACGGTCTTCGCCATGGTGTATTCGATGCTTTCGACGTCGGTGACGTCGGTGGCGAGTACGAGCGGTTCCCCACCTGCTCTTTCGACCTCGTTGGCGACCCGTTCGAGATTGTCGGTGTTGCGAGCCGCGAGGACTACCGCATCACCGGCCGCGCCGAACGTATGGGCAATAACCTCGCCGATGCCTTGACTCGCTCCGGTAATGACGGTGACCCGTCGGTGGTCAATCACTGATGTACTCCATGATGTCGGGGAAGTACTCGGGGTTGAGGCGCAGACGTGCGCTGACCGCGTGGCCTTCCATGAGCTCGGCGTCGGCGACGACGGCCGAGTGTTCGGCCACCATGTATGAGCCTTCCGGAGTGCAGCGAGAGGTGGTCACCGTTTTGAGGAACTTTCCCACCCACAGGCCGCCGGTGTAACGAGCGGCTTTCCTGGTGGGGAGCGTGTGGTTGGTCCCCATGGCTTTGTCGCCGTAAGCGACGGTTGAATGCGTGCCGATGAAGAGGCCGCCATAGTTGGTGAGTCGCTCGACGAACCAGTCAGGGTTTCGGGTATGCACTTCGAGGTGTTCGGGGGCGATCTCATCGGCCACCTGGCGCAGTTCCTCATCGTCGTCGACCACAATGACCGTCCCGTAGTCACGCCAGGATCGACTCGACATCTCGGCTGTCGGCCAGGTCTCCAGCCACCGATGGACTTCCCGGATGGTTTCGCGCCCGATTACTTCGGAGGTCGTCGCCAGGATTCCGGGGGAGGTGGGGCCATGTTCGGCCTGACCGAGCAGATCGCAGGCCAGAATCGCCGGGTCGGCGGAGTCGTCGGCGATGATCATGATTTCTGTCGGGCCGGCGAGCAGATCGATTCCGACCTTCCCGAAGAGTTGGCGTTTGGCTTCGGCCACGTAGGCGTTACCCGGGCCCGAGATCATGTCGACTGGTTCAGCGTCTTCTATCCCGAATGCCATGGCAGCCATCGCCTGCACCCCACCGACGCAAAATATCTCGTCGGCTCCCGATTCGACCATGGCCCAAAGTTGGGGGCCATGCATGCCTTTGCTGTCGCGCGGGGGAGCGGTGGCGAGAACCCGGGGCACCTCCGCAACCTTGGCGGTGGCGACAGTCATGACTGCCGACGCAATCAACGGGTAGAAGCCGCCAGGGGAGTAGGCACCGACGTTGGAAATGGGGATCCACTTCTGGCCGAGCATCACCCCGGGAAGCGTCTCAGTCTCAAAATCGGTCAGGGTCGCCCGCTGGAGTCGAGCAAAGTTTGTGACCTGATCAATCAGGAACCTGGAGGAGTTCCTGACGTTCTCGTCCATTTCGCTGTACGCCCGTTCGATCGACTCCTTCGAAACCCGGAACGAGTCGGGCAACCAATTGTCGTACAGCTCGGAGTACCGACGAATGGCTGCTGTTCCGTTGCGTTCGACGTCCAACAGGATCCGGCTGACGGTCTCGCGTATTTCCTGGGTGACTTCGTCAGTCGGTGGGAGTGGCTCTTTCAGATATCGCACGGGTCCTCCGGTGCCTGTATTCGAAACCTACCTCGATGATGGGGTGGTGTGAGCCTGGCGCCTTACACGCCGTACAGCCTGGCCGCGGTTCCTCCTCGAATGGCCTGACGTTCGGCATCGGTTAAACCTTCGACGCCGTCGATAAGGCCGTTTGGGTCGGTCTCGGCCATGTCGAATGGGTAGTCGGTTCCCAGCATGATCCGGTCGGACCCGACGATCTCGACGAGATGTCGCAGATAGGTCGGTTGGAATACCATCGTGTCGTAATAGAGCTGCTTCATGTAGTGGCTGGGAGGGTGGTCGGGAATGTGTTTACGGGCCTCGGGTCGCACCTTCCAGGTGTGATCGGCTCGCGAGGTGTAGAACGGTTGATAGCCCCCGCCGTGAAGCAGAATGAGCTTCAGGTCGGGAAGTTCCTCGAACAGCCCCGAGAAGATCATTCTCGTGGAGGCGACCATGGTTTCAAGCGGGTTACCTATGCAGTTGGTCAGGAAGTATTCGGTGAACCGATCTCCTTCGGGATAGCCACTCGGATGCAGAAGCACCGGGATGCCTTTGGCGGCGACGGCCTGCCAGAACGGGCGGAATCGGGCCTCGTCAAGGTTGTGGCCGGCGATCGTCCCTCCGATCTGGAGTCCCTTGGCGCCGAGGTCGTCGACGGCCCGATCCATTTCGGCGATGGCCAAGTCGATGTCCTGGAGAGGAACGGTGGCTCCGAAAACCGCATACCGATCTGGATAGTCGGCCGCCGCCGCCGCCAGCTTGTCGTTCTGCATTCGGCTGAGTTCGGCACCCAGTGGGCCGGGCGTCCAATAGAAATACTCGGAGACGAACGTTGCCAGGCCTTGCAGGTCGACGCCCATTCGATCCATGTACTCGAGGCGTGCGCCCGGTTCAGACAGCTGGGCGCCGATCGACGGGATCATCTCTTTGTTGTGGTCGATCGAGTCTTGTCCCATGAAGTGGTCATACGGTTCGTATTCACTCCGGAAGTGGGGGGCGGCCAGTGGCCTGGTCTCGGGGGTCGCCAGGTGACAGTGGATGTCGATGACTCGTGAACCAGCGTTTTCAGTGGGCATTGCTCCGTCGCTCCTCGCCTTGGCTGTCACCAAGCTCATCGTATTGATGTATCCGACTCGTGAACAGAAAAGGTGAAATTCCCCGGCACGACCCAGCTTGTTTCGTCTACGCTCCTCACATTGTATACATTCCATAATGTAGGATCTGCCAAGAATGGCGCATAATCTCGCACAACAAGCCCCGCACACGGCCGGTCAGCTGGCGGCCCGGCAGATCCGCGAGCAGATCCTGGACGGCGGGTTGGCCCCGGGATCGTTATTGAATCAGAACGACTTGGCGACCAGCCTGGGGATGTCACGCATCCCGGTTCGTGATGCCCTGCGTACGCTCGCCGGAGAGGGCCTCGTCGTCTTTCGGGCCCATTCCACGGCAACCGTGGCGCCGCTTTCGATCGACGACCTTCAGGAACTGTACGAGCTGCGTTTGGCGATCGAACCCGCCCTATGTCGCGAAGCTCTCCCTCTGCTGTCTCAGGTCGACCTCGAAATCATGGAGGATCGACTTGAACAATTGGAGTCGGCCACCGGGTCCGAGTGGCTGGACCTCAATCGGAAGTTTCACGAGCCGCTGTACTTGTGCTCTGGCAAGCCGCGCAGCATCGAGATCATCGATCGCATCCGACGAGCGACCGATCGTTATTCACGCATCTACCACCGCTTCGATCGAGCCAAGCTTCAGCTGGAGCATCGGCTTATCTTTGACGCAGCGTCGGCCGGGCAACCGCGCCGATTGGAGGCATTATTGGCCGCCCACCTATCCGGAGGATATGAGACGATGCTCAGGTACGTGGCGCATCAGGAAGGTTTCGACACGATGACAACTGTGCGGTCATAGAGCCGCGTATTGGAGGAGGAGAGACACATTGAAGCGACTCGGGACTCGGCGATGCTAGATCAGCAGCTTTCCGGCTCAAGAGTAGAGATCGAGGAGGAATCATGGCTAGAAAAACCATAAAACTGATTGCCGTTTTGTTGACGTTGGCGCTAGTAGCAGTTGCCTGTGGCGGCGACTCAACCAGCGGCCCCGACGAGACCACAGACCCCGACGCCCTGAAGGTTATTCGATTCGCGTTCGCTCCAGACCCCGTATGGGACTACTTGGTTGACTCGGGTATCCGCGAGCAGATGGAGGCGGAGGCCAATATCGCCATTCTCGACTCGGCGACCTGGAATGAGGTCGGTGTTTACGCCGGTGGGAATGCTGACATCATGTCAGTTGGCGATTTTGAAGTCCCAACCATTGTCCAGGAGTTCGGTGTTGAAAGTGTCATCTTTGGCAAATACAACATCGATCGAAGCATTCTCGTAGCGTCACCCGATCACCCTGAGTACACCACCCTCGAAGACTGCGTCGGTGGAAAGGTTGCCGTTTGGGACACGTTGTCCTCGACGACCATCTGGGGGGTTCTGGCCAACGAGCTATACGGTCTGGACTTCCGGGTAGATGGCGGTGACTTCGAGCTGGTGGTTGTGGATCACACGAACACGGTCGACCAGGCAGCAAGCGGTGACACCGATTGCGCGCTGGTTCTGCCCGACTTTGCGGTTCCATTCTTGTCGACCGACGCGGTGAAAGTCCTCTACGACGGCAAGACGTCAGCCGATTTGTATGCCGAGCTGGTCGGGAAACCGGGTCATGAAGGCCCGATGATCAACATCTTCTTGGCTCGGGCCGATTGGTATGAGTCCCACCCAGAAGAGGTCGCCTTCTTCCTGGAGTTGTGGGAGACCGGCGTGAAGGCATGGACCGCCGACCGAGATCAGTTCGTGGCCGATTACCCCGAGCATTTCGCGGTCGAGACCGACGAACAAATCGCCTGGATCCAGGACTACGTAGCCGAACACGACTGGTTCGTTTCGTCGGTTTATCTGGACCAAGCCTGGATCGACTCCGAAAAAGAACTGTTCGGGATGCTCGAGCGAGCCGGCCTGTCGGAAACAGCAGACCCACCCACCTACGACATAGTGACGCCATAGTTGTCTGAGGCAGCCACGCCCGAAGATACGAGCCGTGGGCTCGCTGGAGTACGTCTCCGGCGAGCCCTCGGCGTCTTCATGGGATGGGCTGCCTTTTTCGGCATCTGGGCGTTCGTATCGGCAGTCATACTTGACGAGTTCACGTTGCCAGGACCTCTTAAGGTGTGGAATGAGATCTTGGAAATCGTGCGCGGTGGCTCGTGGGCTGACGATTTCCTGATCAGTATCTCAAAGACGTTTATGGGCTTCATGATCGCTCTGATTGTCGGCGTCCCGGTCGGCTACATGATGGGCCGGGCGGGATATTGGAAAGCTTTCTTCCATGATGGCGTCGTCGGGGCAGGGAGCATCCCCGGCATCGTCTACGCAATCATCGCTCTCGTGATATTCGGTATCGGATTCCAGGGTCCGATCTTGGCGGTTGGTCTCATCTCGATGCCCTTCATCGCGCTCAACGTGGCGGAAGGACTTGAAGGCGTTGACCGCGATCTGCTGAGCATGAGTACTGCCTTCGGGAGAAGCGATCGCCAAGCGCTCCGCCATATTCTGATCCCATCGATCATGCCCTTCGCCTTCGCGGGGGTGCGGCTTTCGTTTGCGATCGCCTGGAAAGTGGAAGCATTGACCGAAGTCTTCGGATCGTCAAACGGGGTTGGCTTCCAGATCCGTTTCGCATTTCAGGGATTCTCGATAGCAGGCGTCTTGGCCTGGACGCTTATGTTTATCGCTCTTCTGTTGCTGATTGAGCGAGGTCTCGCCATTGTCGAGCGATGGCTATTCCGCTGGCGTACCTGGGAGCAGGCCGCATGAGCGCCGCAACCATGAGTAGGCAGCCAGGCTTCGCCAATAGTTCTATCGGTCGAGCGCTGCGGTCGAGCTGGGGCGCCAGAGTGACCTCGTACTTTGCGTTTGTTGTTGCGTGGCAAATAGTTGGGGCAAGCTTCTTCCGGGTGCCAACGCCGTGGGAGACACTGGATTTCATCTGGCGCGAAGTGAGCGGTGGCGACCACGGCGGCGTCAGACCGGGCCAGTTTTGGGAACACTTTTCGGCAACGGTGCCGCGCTTCGCCATCGGAATCAGCGTGGCGTTCGTGATCGGTGTCGTCGTCGGCCTGCTGATTGGTTCGTTCTCATTCGTGCGCGCCTTGCTCAGCGATGTACTTCTCGTGTTCCTTGCCTTGCCGGCGATCATATGGGCGTTCCTGACGGTCATGTGGTTCGGCCTCGGATGGGAAGCGCCGGTCTACACCGTCATTCTCTCTGCAGCTCCGTTCGTGGCGGTGAATGTGGCCCAAGGCGTCCGGGCGGTGTCTCCCGAGCTCCGTCGAATGTCTGATGCGTTCGGAGTGCCACGCAACAGGCGGATCCGCAGCATGCTGCTGCCGGCAATTACCGGCTACCTATTCACGGGGCTTCGGTTCGCGGTCATTATCGGCTGGAACGCCGTACTCCTGGCCGAGTGGTTCGGGGCCGTCGACGGCGTCGGGTGGCGAGCTCGTCTTTGGTATGACGCCGCCCGTTACAAGGGGTTCGTTGGCTGGGCAATCATCTTTATCGTCTTCATCTTCCTGCTTGACGGCCTGGTTCTGTCGCCGTTGCAGAGGCGAGCCTTCCGCTGGCGGGCGTCGCCAAGTTCAGACCTCAAAGCCGAGGTCGGCGCGGTCGACACGGAATCTTTCACCAATACTGCTATTGGTCTATAGGAGAAAAGCATGGCAACGTTGCAGATAGAGAAACTTACGAAGACGTTTCCGCCTCACAGCAAGGATGGTCGGCCCGTGCGGGCGATACAGGACATCAGTTTTGCGATGTCTGGTCAGGTATTCGTTTCGCTAGTCGGCCCGTCCGGCTGCGGCAAAAGCACGCTGCTCAACATTGTCTCCGGAGTTGACTCGCCGAGCACCGGTACGGTCACCGTCACCCAGGACGGGAAGAAGGCCCGACTGGGTTACGTCTTTCAGGATTCGCGCCTGCTGCCCTGGCGGACCGTGATGCAGAACATGTTGTACGTCTCGGACCTGCCAGAAGAGGAAGGTCGAGCGAACGCATCGAAGTATCTGGAAATGGTTGGCCTCGGGCACGCCCACGACATGTATCCCGGGCAGTTATCTGGAGGCATGCAACAGCGAGTAGGCATAGCCAGGGCGTTTTCTGTGAGTCCTGACCTGCTCTTGATGGACGAGCCATTCAGTCACCTTGACGCCATTACCGCCCGCTCGCTTCGTGAGGAACTTCAGGTCATGTGGAATGCGACCAAGAAGACCGTCCTGTTCGTAACCCACGACGTGATGGAGGCAGTCCAGCTTTCGAATCGGATCATCACCCTGGCCCACGGCGGGACGGTATTTGACGACACCACGATCGAGCTTCCATTCCCGCGCAAGGCCTCAGACCCGGAGTTCGCCGCTCAGCAAGCGGAAATCCTCGGACGTTTTGAAACCATGGAGCTCGAGCGAACGGCCGCCAAGGGGTAGGGAAACGCGTTGGGGACGGAGCAGCCGTGACCACAATCGTATATTATGCAATATCATCGAGATCGGAGCGTATATGACTGATCAGCCCTGGAAAACTGACCAGTTCTTTTCGAGTCCGTGGAATTACCTTCCCGAAGTAACCGAAGGGTTCAATTTCCCGGACAAGATCGAAATCCACGATGTCACGCTGCGCGACGGCGAGCAGCAGGCCGGGGTGGAGTTCACCGCCGACGACAAGGTTCGTATCGCCGAGGCTCTGTCCGCCTCGGGCATTCACCGCATCGAAGCCGGGCTCCCGGCCGTGTCCCCAGCCGACACCGAGGCCATCAAAAGGATGGTCGCTCTCGACCTCGACGCCGAGATCTACGCGTTTTCGCGATGCATGATCTCCGACGTCCAGTTGGCCCTCGACTGCGGTGTCAAAGGCGTCGTGATGGAAGTCCCCGCCAGCCACCACCTCATCGAGAAGGCCTACCAGTGGCCGGTCGAGAAGGCGATCGAAGCTTCGATCGAGTCCACCAAATTTGCCCATGACAATGGTCTCAAGGTTTCGTTTTTCCCGATTGATGCGACTCGCTCGACGATGTCCCAGCTACTCGACGATCTTGAGGCAGTCGCTACCGAAGGGCACGTCGACAAGGTTGCTCTGGTTGACACATTCGGGGTGATTTCCCCGCATGCGGTGAGCTACTACACGCGACGCGTCAGGGAGCGTCTCGGAGTTCCCCTGGAAACGCATTTCCACATGGACTTCGGCATGGGCGTGGCCAATTCGATCTTGGCCGTCGCCGAAGGGGCGTCGGTCATTCACACGACGGTGAGCGGTATTGGCGAGCGAGCCGGAAACGCTCCAACCGAGGAGACCGTTCTGGCACTCTTGACGATGTACGGCGTGGACACAGGCATCGATACGGCTACGTTCACGGACATTGCGCGACTGGTTGCCGAATTGTCGGGCGTGACCCAACCGTCGAACCGCCCCATCACCGGTGACATGCTCTACAACGTCGAATCAGGGATCATCACGACGTGGGTCAAGAACGTCGGGGATGAGTTGACCGAACCCTTCCCGTACCGGCCCGAATTGGTCGGACAGAAATCTCCCGAGATCGTCCTTGGCAAGGGATCAGGACTTGATTCGGTAGCGATCTGGCTCGGCAAGAACGGTATCTACGACGCCGACACCAAAGATATCGAAGCGATTCTGGCGGAAGTCAAGGCCAAGTCGCTCGAGAAGAAGGGTCTCCTCGACAACGACGAATTCCTGGATATTGTCCGGGAAGCCTTTCCGGACAGGTTCTGATTTTGACCATAACCCAACGAGCAGGGAGCGGAGCACACGATGCGTGAAGCGTATTTCGGAATGAGTACCGACTGGAAGGAAGGCATCAACTGGGCGAACGTACGAGATTGGCGTCTTAAGCGAGCCCACGCTGAAATGGAAAAGGCCGGCCTCGGGGCGCTGCTTCTGTTCTACGACGAGAACATGCGTTATGTTTCGTCGACCTTGACGCCCGGATGGAACCGCCTCAAGCAGGGGCTGCGGTACGTGATCCTGACGGCCGGAAAGCCACCCATCGTTTACGAACAGGGCGACATCGGGTTCCATTTGAAGGAACACAACCCGTGGATCCCCGCTGAGAACATTCGTCACTCATACATCTGGATCAAGGGTGCAGTCGGTCCGGCCGCCGAACAACAAGTCACCAAGTTCGTCAATGCGCTCATGAACGATCTCGAAGAGGCTGGCGTCAAGGATATGCCACTCGGAGTCGACTTCATCGACATCAACCTGATGCGTGAGTTCGAGAAGCGGAATATCAACTGGACCGACGGCATGACTCCGATGATGAATGCCCGGGCCATCAAGAGCCCCGATGAGATCAAGGCGTTCCAGATCGTTGGCTCGATCTGTGACAAGGTTCACTACGAAATCACCAACTTCATCAAGCCCGGCATGAGTGAGAACGAGGTCGCCGCGTTCGGGTTTGAGCAGCTGTACGCAATTCCGGGCATGGAAGACGTCGAAGATGTCATCGTTTCGAGCGGACCGAACGCCTGGCCGAACTGGAGGAACTTCTCGGACCGAATGATCCGACCAGGGGAACTGGTCATCATCGACCTGGCGGCGCTCACCTGGAACGGTTTCAAATCGTGCTGCTACCGGACTTATTGTGTCGGTGGTAAGCCAACCGACGAGCATCAGGCGACCTACGACGCCGCCCACAGTTGGCTCTGGGACTCGATCGAAGAGGTCAAACCAGGGGTCACGACCGCAGACGTGGCGGCCAAATGGCCGTCCGCCAAAGAAGCCTGGGGCTACGAGGAAGAGGATCAGGCGGCAGCCAACAACTGGGGTCACGGCCTGGGCCTCGCCCAGTACGATCCACCGGTCATTTCCCGTATCTGGTCGCTGGATCATCCAGTCGAAATCGAAACGGGGATGACCTTTGCGCTCGAGACCCAGCACGGCAAGCTGCATGATCATGGGGTTCGGCTTGAGGAAATGCTTTACGTAACCGAAACCGGATACGAGATGGTCACGACCTACAAGCAACACGAAATCATCTCGACCGCCTGATCGGTGCTGCTCGATCTCGACGATGAAGTAGCGCAGGATCCCGGGCATACCGGCGGCAAAGCTGCCTGGTTGGCCCGGGGTCGCCGCGCCGGGCTTGCGGTGTTACCGGGGTTCGTTGTGCCGGCCGAGGCGTCGCGCGATGCGATGCGGCGGGGAACCGAAGCGATGGGTCGACGCGGTCCTGGTGGGGCACTACTGACCGTAAGTTCGGTCGCGATGGATGTTGATCTCGAGTCGGCAATCATGGACGCCGCCCGCGCGCTGGGGGACCCGCTCGTCGTCCGATCGTCGAGTGTTCTGGAGGCGGGAGGCGAGTGGGCAGGCGCCTTTACCTCCTACCTCGACATCCATCCCGAGGAAGCGCCGAAGGCGATCCGCGGATGCTGGGCATCGGCGTTTACCGTCCACACGCTCGATCGGTATGCCGCGGCCGACCTTGCGCCGGGTTCGATTCCGATGGCGGTGCTCATTCAGCCCGCCCTTGCCCCGGACTTCGGTGGCGTCGCCCGCCTGGTGGATGGAGAGGTGACCGTAACCGGGGTGGCGGGTTCCCCGGCACCGCTCGTTCAGGGCTGGGATCCAGGTGCCCACGGGAGGGTTTCTGCGTCGGGCATCGTGACTGGGGAATCAGCTATCGACCTGATGGGTCCTGACCTCATTGGTGCCGTATCGGCCGCTCTGCGAACCGCCTACGAGTTGATCGGGGCCAACTCGTGTGAGTGGGCTGCAGTCGATGGCGAAGTGACACTGCTCCAACTCATGCAGGTCGAAGAGCGGCCTTCCCTTGTTGTTGAGATTCCGGCGGCTTTTGAAGATCCGGCGATGATTGACCTCGCCAGACTGGTTCGCCGTTTTCCCGGTCCACTCGGAGAAGAGCTGGTTTTGCCATGGGCGGTGGCGGCTCCTGGTTACTTTCTTGCGCCAGTCGAACCGCTCGATCTCGATCCTCTGGAAGCGCTCTTGGAGGCAATCGAACAGTCACGGGCCCTGGTGTCGTCAGCATGGCGGACGACCAAGGCCAAAGGTAGCGACCGCGCCTCAAGCCTGGTGCGAGGACTTCGGGGCGACGAGACCGAGCGGGCGTTAAGCGCCTTTGCCGGATTGCGAGTCCCCGACCTCGATCAATCCCAAGCCGTACTCCGATTGCTTGAGACTGCCTGCCGGGGGCTCGTCGCGGCGGGTGCCGTAGCCGATCCACAGCTGGCCTGGCATCTGCGACTGGTAGAAGCGATCGCCATCCTCCGAGAGGGACGCGCGCCCGTCCTGAAATCGCGCATCGGGTTCGATCGATGGGAACCGTTCGATGCTGCGGCGGTCATTGCGCATGGCGAGCTAGGAGTCGGGGTGGCAGCGGCACCGGGTACCGCGGTCGGCCGTATGTGTTTTGTGTCGGATCCCCACGACGTGCCTCACTTTCGGCCGAGAGACGTTGTGGTCGGAACCCATCCGTTGCCCAACCTCGCTGCGCTCCTGTGGGACGCATCGGCCGTGATAACGACTGGTGGCGGCCCGGCCGCCCACCTGTTCGAATCGGCCCGGGCGCTCGGAATCCCGGCGGTGACCGGCCTCGACCTCGAAGCGCTGCTTGGCGGAGACCCGGCTCAAAAGAGCGGTCAGGTGTCACTGGCAGTCGATGGTGTAGGCGGACGGGCCTGGGCTACCGCTTGGTAGCCATCGTTGCTCCGCTGGTGCACCTGCGCCGGACTGAATCCGGTCGGTGGCCGACGCCCTAGATGTGCATGAGCACCTTTAGTGACGATGGGTCATGGACCAGGTCGAAGGCTCGGGCAGCTTCGTCCAAGGTCAGCTCGTGGGTGACGACGGTTTCCAAGGCGAGTCTGCCCGCGGCCGCCAGTTCGATCCCAGCCGCGTAGTCACCAATCAGCGCCGCTCGGGGGTTGTAGAGCGTGAGTTCCTTGTAATAGAGCTGGTAGTAGGGAAGCCCCTCGGTGCCACCAGTCAGGGTGCCAAAGACGATGACTTCGCCCCCGATGCCGACCAGCTCAATCGATTGGGCGAGGGTCTTCTCGTATCCGACGGCCTCGATTACCAGGTCAGGTCCACGACCCGAAGTGAGGTCAGCCAAAGCCGATGTCGCGTCTTCGGGTGCTGTGACCATCGCAGCGCCGTTTCGGGCGGCGAGATCGCGCTTCCATTCCGATCGGGTGATGCCGGCCACCGTGACCCCCTGATCCTGGAGGAGCTGGACCATCAATTGGCCAGCGACTCCGAGGCCGATCACTGCCACGACCTGGCCCGGAACCAGGGTTACGGCGCTGAGTGCATGCACGCAGGTACCGAGCACCTGCAACAGGCCGGACGCTTGCACCGATATCGTGTCGGGGACCGCCAGTACCGCAGATGTCGGGGCGAGGACATAATCCGCGAAGACGCCGTCGATTTCGCGGCCCAGGAGTCCGGCGTTCCGACAGAGGTGCGGTCGGCCTCGCGTGCAGAGATCGCAATGCCCGCAACTGCTGGCCGGGTCGATGAGCACACGATCGCCGGCCTGGAAGTCCGATTCCGATGGGGCGGCGACAACCTCGCCGATAACTTCGTGCCCGAGAATGCGCGGGTAGTCAACCGCAATCGCCCCAGTGAACACTTTGACGTCCGTACCGCAAACGCCGACCGTGATCGGTTTGATCAACACTTGATCGCCGGGTTCCGGCATCGGAACGTCGGCGATTTCGAGTGTTGAAGGTGCGGTGACTCTGACTGCTTTCATGGGCGGTATGTTGTCGATGGCATAACGGTGAGCCTACCCATTCGTGCCCAGCACGCTGCGGTCCCACGGGTCTCGGGAACGAATGTGCATCCAGGCTCGATAATGCGAACCGTAAGCACACTCGTCTGAGTGAGGTGGCGGTTCTGTCCGGACGAGTGTGCATCCAGGCTCGATATTGCGAACCGTAAGCACACTCGTCTGAGTTATGTGGCGGGGAGTCGGACCACCAACCGTGCTCCTCCGGTGTGATTCGCGTCGATCGTGATCGTTCCGCCGTGGCGCTCGATCGTTTCTTTGGTGATCGCCAATCCGAGGCCGGTCCCACCATCGGCGCGGTTACGCGCTGCATCGATGCGGCCGAAGCGTTCAAAAACGAGTTCGTGTTTTTCGATCGGGATACCCGGGCCGTCATCTGTCACGGTCAGGACTGCCTCGCCGTCGGTCTCCTGAAGGCTGA
>JAOUMT010000267.1 GCA_029881355.1 Acidimicrobiia bacterium
CGAGCAGAGCGCGGATTGGCGAAGGAAGCCGCGCACTTCTTGCCATTATTGGCTGCTGTGGGGTAGCCACCGAAAACCCGTCCCCTGATCGTCCGACAGTCGGGGGCACTTTACACAGGTTGCGGCCGCCCTCGGTCGGGCCCGGCGCGACCGCCGATTAGAGGATTCGTGCGCCTCGATCACCGCCACCGCACTGGGGGATATAGGAGATCGCGGGTCGAGGCGCACGAAACTACAGCCGGAAGCACCTCACTTGAAGATCCGGATCTCGACAGTCGGAGCTATCCGCGGCACCTCGCTGGGTGCACCAAGTCACCCGATAGCTCGGCCTCCAAAGCCCCCGAACGATCATCCCTAGTCTTCCCAATTGCCCCACAGCCAAGCCGGCCACGGCCAAACTGCCTCCCACGGGAGACTCTATCAAATGATCCGGGCGGCCGACACTGGAAACCCGGCGGTTCGCGGATGTCGAGTATCCGCTGGGTAGGATAAGATTTTGTTAGGGGGTATTCATGGGACGCATGAGGAACTTCTTCGATGAATGGCAGGCGCGGCGAACCGGCGCTCGGTTCGTGCAGTCTGATCTGTCATCGGCCGCCCGCCAGATCATCGGCCCGACCGGAAATCTCTACTCCAACGGCTGGGAAGCTTTCGAAAACGGCCGCCACGCCTATGTTGATTCGTTCGATCCTCGCATCCCCCCGAGCTTGCACATATCAGCTGAGGATTCGCGCCGGGCAAAGCAGCCTATTCCACTCATAGAACGCTGCATCGAGGACTGGAATCGAACGGCTGACCCCTCACCTGGCGGCCCTCGGCCGTAGAACCTCCATCAACTATGACTCCTGGTGAACTCATCGACATAGCGGCCGATCAGGTCACATTCGGACCCGCTGACCGGTGGGGTCATACATCGGGCGCAATGATGCACTGGCAGGGACCATCGAGCCGGCCACTTGAATCTCATAGCTGGCTTCGATGAGATAGTCTCGGTTGACGCCGCCGGCGTGTTCGACATATCCGAACCCCATGGCCGCACCGAGGGTGTGACCATAATTGCCAGATCGCAGATACCCAACCCTTTCACCATTGCGGAAAATGGGTTCTTCGCCGTGAAGGAGTGGTTGCGGGTCGTCGAGAAGAAACTGAACCAGTCGTCTTTTCAGCCCGGCTTCGCGGTCACGGAGGAGCCGCTCACGACCGACGAAGCCACCCGGTTTGTCGAAATTGACCGCGAACCCAAGACCGGCTTCGAGCGGTGAGTCCGTGTTCTCCATGTCGAGACCGTAGTCTTTGCGGCCGGCTTCGGTTCGGGCGCTTTCGAGCGTCTCCATCCCGGCGTGGACCAACCCAAGATCGTCACCCGCTCCAACCAGGGCGTCGTAGACGGTCAGCGCGAACTCGGCTGGAATATACAGCTCCCACCCCAGCTCCCCGACGAAACTCATCCGGAACGCCCATCCGATCGCATATTGCAGGTCG
Organism: Acidimicrobiia bacterium; assembly: GCA_029881355.1. Classification (GTDB taxonomy): domain Bacteria; phylum Actinomycetota; class Acidimicrobiia; order Spongiisociales; family JAENVV01; genus JAENVV01. The sequence goes on from JAOUMT010000267.1 coordinate 1,483, forward strand.
ATCTGTCGGGCGGTGAAATACGGGAAGGCCTCATTGGAAAGATCGACATCGGAGATTCGCGACAGCAGCGCTCGCGAGTTCGGACCCTGGACACTCAGCAACGTCAAGCCCGAGGTGACGTCAGTGACCACCATCCGATCGTTGGGGCTTGTGGCCCGACGCATCATCGTCTCGACCCGGCGATGGAATCCTTCAGCAACGACTACGAGGAATTGATGGTCCCCGAAACGGGTGATCGTAAGATCGGCGAGGACTTTGCCCGTTTCGCCCATCCACTGTGTATAGACACAAGTACCAGGTTCGACCGTGACGTCGTTGCCGCTCAGCCGGTTGAGAATCCGTTCCGCATCAGGTCCCTGGACGAGAAATTTCGACATCGACGACATGTCAAAGAGCGCAACGGCCTGACGCGTGGCGTGATGTTCGGCTTCGTGATGGTGCCACCAGCCGTGGCGGCCGTAGGACTGAATGTGAGGGATCTCCTCCCCGGGTGTTCCAAACCACGCCACGTTTTCCCACCCCGATGACTCCATAAAATGAGCCCCAACCCCCGTCAGCCGGTCATGGAGGACCGAGCGCCTGGCGTTGCGTGCCAGCTTCGGACTCGAGTGCGGCCATGACCCGGTCGAGTGAAGACGTCCGAGTAACTCGACGGTCCGATCTTTACGGAAGCGAGAAGTGGCCTGATATGGATGGATCCTGGCGATATCGAACTCGGTGACGTCGACCTGAGGGACACCTTCGGTCAGCCACTCGGCGACGATCTTGCCCGCTCCCCCGCCGAGCAGAATTCCGAGTGAGTTGAATCCGGCGGCCACCCAGAAGTTCTCAACTTCGGGCGACGGGCCAATGAGCGACCCGTTGTCGGCAGTGAAGCTCTCCGGTCCGGTGAACAGTTTGCGGATACCGACCTCGCGCAGGGCCGGCAACGGCTCCATGGCCGCATCAAGAAAAGGGGCCAGCCGGTCCCAGTCATTAGGAATCTCGCCGAAGCTGAAGTTGTCAGGAACGTGATCGACCATCCACGGTGCACCGAGCGGTTCGAACAGGCCGACCATGATGCCGCCGGTCTCTTCCCGGTAGTAGGCAAACCGATCGGGATCCTCCCATATGGGCATGTCCGGCGACACGCCTTTGAACGCCTCGGTGATCAGGTAGGCATGCTCGGCTGCCTGAAGCGGGACCGATACACCGGCCATAGCGCCGATCTGGCGAGCCCACATTCCTCCACAGTTGATCACATACTCGCACTCGATGTCGCCGACCGACGTTTGCACAGCACTCACCCGATCGTCCACCACGGTGAACCCCGTCACCGCCACTCCCTCGATGATACGAGCACCGCCCATCCGGGCACCCTTGGCCATCGACATCGCACAGTTCGCAGGATCGGCGCGACCTTCCTCACGGGTATAGAACCCGGCGATCATGCCGCTCGTATCCAGCAGCGGCCAGAGTTCCTGAACCTCGGCCGGCGAGATCTCCTCACGCTCGATACCGACCCCGCGCAGAAAGTCGGCTTCCCGGCGCAACTTGTCGATGCGCTCAGGGTTTGAGCCGGTCTGCACATACCCAACTGCACGGAACCCGGTGGATAGGCCCGTTTCGGCTTCGAGTCCCTCATATAGCCTGCGGGTGTAGTCAGCCATCCAGGCAGAGGTCTCGGTGGTCATTCCACCAGACACGATCAAACCGGCAGCGTGCCAGGTGGTCCCCGACGTCAGTTGACTCCGCTCAACCAGCACGACATCGGTCCACCCCAGCTTCGTCAGGTGATAGGCAACGCTTGATCCAATTACCCCTCCACCGACGATGACTACCCGCGCCCGCGCCGGCAGCTCGGTTACCTGTGACACCTTTCCTCCATGGCTCGGCAATCAATCATCCGGGCGAGTCCACTGACTCACAATCGAGCGCAAA